>JAAEXZ010000155.1 GCA_017879645.1 Nitrosomonas sp. | reverse complement strand
GCTTCATAGCCCAGCGTGCCGGAACGGCCGACCACACCGACATTGCCACGCATGTAAATATGACCGGGCATAATGCCAAGCATGGCACGCCCCGGGCTGATGGTACCGGCACAGTTCGGACCGGTCAGCAGCATGCGTTCCTTCTTCGGAAAGCGGCGCAGGAAATTCTTGACCGTCATCATGTCCTGCGTCGGGATACCGTCAGTAATCGACACACAGTATTTGATTCCGGCATCGGCTGCTTCCATGATCGAGTCTGCAGCGAACGCTGGTGGCACGAACACGATGCTGGCTTCGGCACCCACCTGATCGACGGCTTCCTTGACGGTGTTGAATACCGGCAATCCCAGATGCGTTTGTCCGCCTTTACCCGGCGTGACACCGCCGACGACATTCGAACCGTAGTCGATCATTTCCTGTGCGTGAAAAGTACCGATTCTTCCTGTAAAACCCTGAACAATGATGCGTGTTTTTTCATCAATTAATATGGCCACTTCGAACTCCTAGGCGTTTTTTGCAACAACTTCGTTACGGGCGCGGACGACTTTTTCCGCGGCTTCCGCCAGCGTATCGGCGGTAATGATCGGCAGGCCGCTATCGGCAATGATGCGGCGGCCTTCTTCCACATTGGTACCGGACAGTCGAACCACCAGCGGCACCCTCATGTCGATGTTGCGTACCGCCTGTACCACCCCTTCAGCGATCCAGTCACAGCGATTGATCCCGGCAAAAATATTCACCAGCATGGCCTTCACATTGCTGTCAGCCAGCACCAACCGGAACGCCTTCTCGGTACGCTCGGCGGATGCGCCGCCGCCCACATCGAGGAAGTTGGCGGGCTCGCCGCCAGCCAGCTTGATCATGTCCATCGTGGCCATGGCCAGACCTGCGCCGTTGATCATGCAGCCGATGTCACCATCCAAACCGACATAACTCAAACCGGCTTCGGCAGCCGCGACTTCGCGATTGTCCACTTGCGTGTTGTCGCGCAATTCGGCAATTTTCTGACGACGGAACAGGGCATTTTCATCGAATACCATTTTCGCATCGAGTGCTATGAGTTCGTGATTGGCTGTAATCACCAGTGGATTGATTTCCAGAATATTGGCGTCCAGATCGCGCAAGGCACGATAGCAACCCTTGATGGTTTTCACGGCATGATTCAGTTGTGCTGGGTCGATGCCCAACCCAAACGCCATCTTGCGCGCCTGAAAATCCTGCAATCCGACAGCGGGTTCGATATAAATCTTGATGATGGCTTCCGGCCGAGTCACTGCGAGCTTTTCGATCTCCATGCCGCCTTCGGCAGAACCGATCATGATCACCCGTTCACTGCTGCGATCGATCATGAACGATAGATACATTTCCTTGGCAATGTTGGTGCCGGCCTCGACGTACAGCCGGGTACAGATTTTGCCTGCCGGACCGGTCTGGTGCGTCACCAGTTTTTTTCCGATCAGCGCCTCGGCAGCCTGTTCCACCTCGGTGTGTGTGCGACATACCTTGATGCCACCGGCTTTACCACGTGCTCCCGAGTGGATCTGCGCCTTGACGACCCACACGTCTCCCTCTATTTCCCTGGCACGCTGCACGGCTTCGTCAACGGCGTAGGCCAATCCACCCTCGGCGATCTTGACTCCGTAACCTGCCAGAATTTCCTTTGCTTGATATTCGTGAATATTCAATTCATTTTCCCCATTCGTCGGATTAAATCGATTCTTAACTTGTTTAACTTGTAATTATTATTTCAAGCCCATTGAAGACAAAGGCCGCTGTCCGCGGCCCTCATCATGGATTATTTTTTGGCTGCAATGGCTTCAGCGATTTTCACCACATTATTGGCCATTCTTTCGGAAGCAGCATCGATCAGGCGACCATCCAGCGCTGCTGCACCTTTGCCATGCGCGGCGGCATCCTTGAGTGCTGCGAGAATGCGCTTGGCTTTTTCGATTTCACGCTCGGGTGGCGTAAATACTTCGTTGGCCAATGGAATCTGCGTGGGATGAATGGCCCATTTACCTTCGCAACCCAGTGCTGCAGCCCGTTTGGCGGCCAGCACATAGCCATCCGGATCCTTGATATCACCGAATGGACCGTCGATCGGGCGCAAACCATAAGCGCGGCAAGCCACGATCATGCGGCTGATGGCAAAATGCCATTGGTCGCCGGGATAATCTGGATTTAGTCCGCCGATGTTGGTGGTGCGGGCACGATTGCTGGCGGCATAGTCAGCGACGCCGAAATGCAATGCCTCCAGACGACCCAACGCTCCGTGGCGAGCAATATCTTCGACATTGGCCATGCCCAGCGCGGTCTCGATCAATGCTTCCAGACCGATGCGATTTTTCAGTCCCTGCTGTTTTTCCAGTTGCGTCACCATGGCTTCGACCATGTACACATCCGCATACACCCCGGCCTTCGGAATCAGCAGGGTGTCAATCTTGCTTCCGGCTTGCTCCACCAGATCGACCACATCGCGCACCATGTATTGTGTGTCCAGTCCATTAATGCGCACCGACACGGTGATGCCGTGTCCCTTCCAGTCCAGATCATTCAGTGCCTCGATGATATTCTTGCGTGCCTGCACCTTGTCATCGGGAGCAACTGCATCTTCCAGGTCAAGAAAAACGAAATCAACACCACTGTTCAGCGCTTTCTCGAACATTCCCGGATTGGAACCGGGAACGGCTAACTCACAGCGTTGCACGCGCTGAACCTGGGTTTCGTATAGTGTATGACTCATCTTTCCTCCAAAATTAATAAAATTTCCCGTCACCTGCGAGGTATCGCCCCCAACAGGTGAGTTGCTTGTTTATAAATATCATTTCACTTGATTTGCACGCTGTAGCAGGCATGGAATTCAGATAATCTTCGTATCGCGAACGGCAATGCAGGTAATCTTGATGAGGGTAATGAAATGAATGCTTTCCGGTGTTGTTTTAATGACTAAAGAATCAGCAGATTATATCTATTTCGCGGCAATTTATCCATACAGACGCAACGCCGCACACGCATCGGCTGCCGCTGTGAGCTTGCGATAACGCGCTACCCACTGTAGTGGGATTCCCTTTGCGGGATTCCCTTGTTGCGCCGTCCCAGCCGCTGCAATGGCTCCCAGCATGATGGACCGACCGCAGCTATCCCCGCCGGCACGGATATTTTCCTCGATGGCCGTGGCATAATCCCCGGAATGCTGCAGGATATGCGCAATGACCGGCACACCCTGCAGGACATGGCAAGCGGAACCAAAGCGCTTGGCCACTGCGAGTGTGTCGAGAGATCCGACCTGCAAGGCATCCGCCACCGGTTCCTGCAACATTTGATCTGCATGCGACAAGCATCGACTCAATGCGGTCTGCACCGGTTCGCCCTGATATACTGCCATCAGCACACTCCCCAGGTAACGGACAGCGGCAACCGCCGTCGCGTTATCGTTGGTCAGTCGCACAATCTTTTCCAGCTTGTCTTGCAGCGCCTCTACCGAACCCTGATGAACTGCGATC
>JAAEXZ010000154.1 GCA_017879645.1 Nitrosomonas sp. | reverse complement strand
CCAGTATTCGTACAGAAAATGCATTGCTAGCTGCTTATATCTTTGTTGATATTCGAGGTAGAGATATCGGCAGTTATATTGCTGATGCACAAAAGGCTGTGCTCGAACAAGTAGAATTTCCGCCCGGTTATTATGCAACCTGGAGCGGACAATTTGAATATATGGAACGTGCAACCGAGAAATTGAAAGTAGTGGTGCCAGTTACGCTTCTCATTGTATTTGTCCTGATCTACTTGAATTTCAATCGACTGACCGAAACCATGATCGTTATGCTATCTGTTCCCTTTTCTCTGGTCGGCGGTATCTGGCTGATGTATTGGCTCGACTACAACATCAGTATCGCGGTGGCAGTAGGTTTCATAGGTTTGGTTGGCATTGCGGCTGAATCCGGTATGGTGATGCTGGAGTTTCTCGATCAGGCGCTGACTGAGATGCAGAAAAAGCGCCAAGCCACAGGTGAAAAAGTCACCATTGAAGACCTCTACTTTGCAGTGACTGAGGGCGCTGTAACGCGGATACGCTCTGTCATGATGACTATTGCCGGTAGTATTCTAGGTTTGCTGCCCGTTATGCTGAGTAGTGGCACGGGTTCCGAGTTGACTCGGCGGATCGCAGCTCCGATGGTTGGCGGCATGGTTTCGGCGACGATACTGACACTGGTTATTTTTCCTGCCATTTATGTGCTGGTTAAGGAAATTTCGATCCGACGCTCACTTAAAACGTAAAAATTAGGAGATTGGTCGCGATGAAAAAGATCCTCGCTATATCCCAGCGTTTCATTTTCACTGGCTGACGCGTTGGTATGATCCGGTCATGCGGCACTTATTTCCTGAGGAAGCACTAAAGTCCGCAGTGATTGCGCAAGCCAGTATTCAACCAGGTCATGAAGTACTAGATGTTGATACCGATTCAAAATTGATCACCCATTACGGTTGAAAAATGACCAGGGGGAAACAAATCGCAGGTTACTACGCTTCTGTGGATAAGTGGACCGGACTGAGTTGGTTTTTGCCTCCTGTTGATTTTTAGTTTAATTTTAATTGACTACAAATTAGCCAGATTTTCTTCTGAAGAGTATTTTTCTTTTTCTCGCTGCTGGATTCTAATCTTTGCAGTGACAGCGCTTTGTTTGTATCGGAAAGACTCATTGCCGGTTTCAATGATGTGGCAATGGTGCGTGAGTCGATCCAGAAGCGCGGTGGTCATTTTGGCATCGATAAAAACGTTACTCCATTCTGCGAATGCGAGGTTGGTGGTAATGATTACGCTGGTGCGTTCATAAAGCCTGGAGAGCAAGTGAAACGATAAAGCACCTCCGGCTTGTGAGAATGGCAGATAGCCCAGTTCATCAAGGATAACCAGATCAATCTGCAACAGTCGCAGGGCAAGCCTGCCTTGTTTGCCGGTGGATTTTTCCTGCTCCAGACTATTAGCCAGGTCAATGGCGGCTTCCGAATCGCACCTTTTTATTGTGATGCTGTATGCCTGAAGTACCAATGGCAATAGCCAGGTGCGTTTTTCCGTACCGGTGCCGCCAACCAGCACAAGATTCTGTGCGGCGGTGGTAAATTCCATCGTGGCCAATTGATAAATCAGTTATTGATCGACTTTGGACTGACTGAAGTCGAAGCCTTGTAAGTGACGCTGCACATGGAATCTGGCGGCTTGGGTCTGATAGCGGATGGAACGGATATTGCGCTCGGTTGACTCGGCTTGGAACAGTTGAGACAAAATCTGGTCTGCCGAATCAAGATCAGCCATCCGGTCTGGCGTATACTGCTGCCTCAGCTCGGTATAGCAGCTAGCCATGCCATATAATTTCAGCGCCTTGAATTGTGCGGGTATGTCAGACATACGGCACCCCCTGCTTGTTCAAGCGGTCATAGCGTGCTGTATCGGCCTGCGGTTCTTCATTGAGCTTAAGTGTCGTTTCGACGGATGCCGGCATGTCGGTTTGTTTCAGGCGTGCCAATACATTGGAGACATGCTCAGCACTGGGCACACCGGATTCCAACACCAGCTCAACGGCGACTAGCACCGCTTCGAGCCCATGCATTGGTACCAGACTTAGTACTTTTGCCATGATTCGATCAGCCTGTTGACGTTCTCTACGTCGCTATGCTGTTTGCAACTGCAACAGGGGCGCCGGTAATTCAGCAAATGGCGCGCCGTTGCGCAAGGCGCCCGGTTTCTTCTCAATGACCGGAATATAATGCTGCCAGTCATAACTGACTTGGTCGCTATCCAGCAAACGGGTATGACAAGTTGCTACAGCATTGTTATGAACGATCTCAATACGGTCGGCATACTGATGAACGGCTACCATCTGGTTGGCCAGGCGGCAAGGTACGGAGTAATGATTGCGCTGCAATGTGACCAGACACGTGCTGGATACGCGCGCCAATACTTCGATATAGCCATCGAACGGTGCTGGCATCGGCATCAAGTACAATTGTTCCTGCTCCAGCGCATCGGCTAGGGTAATACCCGCGTAATCCGGATGCTGAATTTCAGACCACAACGCGCGGCAGCATGTCTCAAGCCATCGGTTCAGATCATCGAATGAACTGAACTGCTGCTGTTTGGTTTCATTCCAAAGGCGGCGGCGCATATCCTGAACATTCTTCTCGACGACACCTTTCTCCCAGCCGGAAGCAACATTGCAGAAATCCGGATCAAACAGATAATGCGCCGTCATCGCAAAGAAACGCGTATTGACTACTCGCCCGTTGCCTTTGGACACCTTGTCCACGGCCGTCTTCATGTTGTCGTAAATGCCGCGTTTCGGCACGCCTCCAAACGCTGAGAATGCACGGGTGTGGGCTTCAAACAACGTCTCGTGGCTTTGTGACGGGTAACCCGACAACATGAAAGCACGACTGGCGCATAGCTTGATATGGGCTGCCAGCACCTTGCGGTGTAAGCCGCCAATCACCAGCCACTCTTCACTCCAGTCAAACTGAAAGGCTTCACCCAACGCAAACCGCAACGGCACATACACTGATTTACTCTGACTGCCTTGATTACGCCACCCTCGGATAAAATCGCAAACAATGCTATAACCGCCCGTATAGCCTTCGTTCAATATCTCTTTGAACAGCATCAACGCTGTGCGCCGATCCTTCTTCGGACGACGTGCATCCGCTTCTAGCGCCAACAGCAACCTGGATTCAAATAGTGTCAACTTGCCAGGCTTCTTCGCTCTCTGATATTTAACCGCGCTGTCGTTTGGCGCTTTCAACCACTTCTTTACTCGGAGTATATTTAAACTTAGTTTCATACTATCGTCGGAAGTTAAAATGAATCTTCCACCATCAAACATAGATTAATAGTTCAAATTCTGGTTGTATGTGACTTAAGGCACATGCGAGTTTTTAGTCCGACAGAGTGGAGCCCGACGCTGTACCCCGTCAGCACAAGTAGGACAAAGCTCTGGAGTATTTAGGAAAAATAAGTCTTTTTCGCTAAAACTTTTGCATTATCGTACGTTATACCGTACGATAACGTGTTAGT
>JAAEXZ010000052.1 GCA_017879645.1 Nitrosomonas sp. | reverse complement strand
CAGGAACGGGCTGGAAACCATGAAGAATCGGTTGAATGAGCAGTACGGTGTTCTCTGTTTTTCCTGCATTCATCATGATCCTGTTTTATGGAGTCGGTATGCTGATGATCATCGCGGTGTCGCGCTGCTGTTCGAGATTCCTGATGACAGGGCGATAACCGTCAGTTATCAGCCCGAGTACTTCGATCTACGTCTGGATGCGGCAATTCGGCGCGGTCATTTTGACGAATGGGATGCCAGTTATTGGGTTTCAACCCGATTTGCCAGTTGGTACCAGGAACAGGAAATACGTATGACCTGTGTATTGAGCGATCACTTTTGCCAAATCGATGCGCGTGGCAAGAAAGTGTACTTTGAATCATTAAGCCTGGAATCATTCGGTGTCGATGCGCTTAAGCTGGTTGGACTGATTCGAGGTGCATGCTGCGGCCTGAAATCGACCGATATTGCCAGTGAATTACTGGCTGTCGATACTCTCCTGGTTCAGGATGCCCGATTGGATCGATCTTCATTTCAAATCACGGCTGGGGAAGCCTATCCTGTGGTTGGAGAACGATCGTTTACCGCCTGCTGTTTCAGGGTTTGAGACAAGCTTTCTTGATTGGTGTGGCAACAGAAAAATTCAATACATGAATTGAGCAGGTTGTCATATCGTTTATTGGTTAGCTCTATCAAAAGCGAAAACTCCATCGCATGTTTTCTTGCAGGTTCATGACGTGTTCATCTGGATCAATGCATAGCATAGTTGAGGCCTCAATCTGCAAATGGGGTGTCATCATGTTCAGTGAATGGCCGACTTGGTTTTTATGTTTTTGGGTTGGTGTTTTTGTCGTTTCCATCACATCGGGTTGTGCTGAGCGTTTTCTCGGGAATACGAAAACCATTGCAAACCGGAAAACATAACGAATCATGTCAATATTCAGCCTGAGTCTGCGCATTTTGTTGCTATGGATGCTGACAATGTCAGCCAGTGTCGCTCGTTTTGACCATTCGATCTGGGATGGATTGCTGCGTGATCATGTCCTAATGACACAGCAAGGTCAGGTGAGTCGGATTGATTTTCCAGCACTGACCGTTAAATTCGGATATTTGAATTCCTATCTGGCAGAAGTATCGCGTGTCAAGCGCAGCGATTTTCTGGAATGGGACAAGGCAGAGCAGCTAGCTTTTCTGATCAATGCCTATAATGCGCTCACCGTTCACCGCAGGCTAAGTGTCAGTTCATCGCCAGCTCGGCTTAAAGCCTACCCACACCGCAATATCCGGGAGAAGATGGTGTTGATGTCGTGGATCAAAAACCAATGGAATATTCAACTTATTTCTATTCTGGGTGAAATGATGACCGTGAAGGAATTCGAGGAAGATTGGATTCGTAAACCGGGCCTATACGACGAGCCACGTGTTCATTTTGCCTTGTATCGCGGCTTTCATGAGGGGCCAGCATTGCTCAATCGCGCCTACGACGGGCTGCAACTGGAACAGCAACTGGAAATGGCGACGTGTGCATTCTTATCGAATCGGTCCCGAAACCGGTTGGATACGGTAACGCATACGCTCGAAGTTTCGGAGTTATTTGATTGGTATCAGAACGATTTTGAACGGGGCTGGCAAGCCTGGTCAAGTTTGTCGCAATTCTTTGTACAGTATCGCAGCGCTCTCGCGGATAATCCTGAGGCTGAACAGATGCTGGCTGATGACAATTTTCAGATCAGATTTCAGGAATTCAACTGGTCACAACAGTAGATGACACATTGCACTTATAAGTGTCGAATGAATCGGATACCGAAGGAGATCATGTGTAGGGTGTTGATTCAATGACATCAGTGAACGATCTGTTGTCACCGCTTGGGCTGATTAACACCCTACAGAGGTGTGCAAACAAAAGCCGAATGAAAAGGATTGCTCCTTTTATCCGGTCAATTATTTATTGACTTCATTGCACTTGTCCAGAAATGCCTGACGTGCGGGTTCATTGTTCTTGAATTCAACCAGTGCTATTTCCATGCCTCTTCCGGAACAGTTGACCGAATTGGCTTCGGGAAGACCGCCGCCACCACAGCCTGTCAAAACAGCGCTCAGTGCAATGATGCCTACAATACTTGATTTAACCTTCATATACTTATCCTCTCTAAAAAAAACGGTATGGCTTGTTAGATGTTTTGATTTCCGAATTGCCTGGTGTTGGCCTAGCCACAGGAAGCTAACAAAGGCATTCTACCTCAAACCTTGCGATCTTTGAAATTCAGGCGGAATCGGAAGACAAAACCACATACCCGTGTAATAACTCCCATTGCATTGAATTACATGGTATTTTGAAATAGCGCTCGAAAGTGATGCAGCGGATGTGAAATGTGCTTGTGGGCAAATCGGCCGGGTAAAAGTGAGCGCAACAGACAAAAGATGCGGCAATTCTGTGTTAATCTGAGTTCAAATCTGTATACTTTGTAGTATTCTCTGTCAACGATAAGTTGTATTCACTATCTGGAGTCAGCTCATGCAGTTTTCAATTTACCGTTACGATCCCGATAAAGATGCAGAGCCCTACATGCGAGATTACGATGTGCAACTCGCGCCTACTGACAAAATGCTGCTCGACGCCTTGTTGCGCATCAAGTCGATCGACGACAGTCTGAGTTTGCGTCGTTCATGTCGTGAGGGTGTTTGTGGATCGGACGCCATGAATATCAATGGCCGTAATGGGCTGGCATGTATCACCCCGATAAGCAGTCTGAAGGAACCGATCGAAATTCGTCCTTTGCCGGGTTTGCCCGTCATCCGGGACCTGATCGTGGATATGACGCAATTCTTTCAGCAGTATCATTCCGTCAAACCCTATCTGATCAACAATGATCCACCTCCCGAGACGGAACGCTTGCAGTCACCGGAAGAAAGGGCTGCACTGGATGGTGTCTACGAGTGCATCCTCTGCGCATGCTGCACCACGTCCTGCCCATCTTTCTGGTGGAATCCGGATAAATTCGTAGGACCGGCGGGGCTGTTGCAGGCCTATCGTTTTCTTGCCGACAGTCGCGATCAGGCTACGGCGGAGCGCTTGGATAATCTGGAAGATCCCTACCGCCTGTTTCGTTGTCATTCCATCATGAATTGCGTGGATGCCTGTCCGAAGGGACTCAATCCAACCAGCGCAATCGGAAAAATCAAGGACATGATGATCAAAAGAATGGTATGAAGGAATTCGAGCGTGCACGCTGGCGTTGCCGGCGCGGTTTGCTGGAGTTGGATATCATATTGCAGCGCTTCATGGATCAGTATTACCGGCAACTGAATACGCAGGAGCTGGAACAGTTCGAACGGCTTTTGTCCTTGCCGGATAATGACTTGTGGGAGTTGATTGCAGAACGACAGGAATTGACGGATAAAGAATTACAGCGGGTTTTAACATTATTACGCATCAGCTAGGCCCGGTTTGCGGGCAAACTGACAACCCATTCGTGGATAATCGTACGCAACAAGTGGAGAAGTAATATGGCACAAAAAGGCATGGCAACACTAAATCTCAATGATGGGAGTGCACCCATCGAATTACCGATCCTGTCTGGCACGATGGGGCCTGATGTGGTCGATATTCGTACGCTGCATGCAAAGAGCGGCGTATTTACGTACGATCCCGGCTATCTGTCAACGGCCAGCAACAGCTCCGATATCACCTTTATCGACGGTGACAAGGGTATTTTACTGTACCGTGGTTATCCCATCGAGCAACTGGCGACACAGTGCGATTTCATGGACGTATGCTATCTGCTGATGAAAGGTGAATTGCCGGATGCGCAACAGAAAGACAAATTCGAGCGAACCATCGATCATCACTCGATGTTGCACGAACAACTGGTCCGTTTCTACAGTGGCTTTCGCCGGGATGCACACCCGATGGCGGTCATGGTGGGTGTCGTGGGCGCCCTATCGGCGTTTTATCATGAAGCGCTGGATATCGGCGATTCGGAATACCGGGAGCAGTCTGCCTACCGTTTGATTGCCAAACTGCCGACCATTGCTGCCATGGCCTACAAATACAATATCGGGCAGCCATTTGTCTATCCGCAAAACCGGCTTGGTTATGCCGAGAATTTTCTGCACATGATGTTTGCAGTACCGACCGAAGAATACAAAACCAATCCTGTCATCGTACGGGCGTTGGACCGTATCCTGATTTTGCACGCCGATCATGAGCAGAATGCCTCCACGTCCACTGTACGCTTGGTCGGTTCCAGTGGTGCCAATCCGTTCGCCTGCGTCTCGTCGGGGATTTCGTGCTTGTGGGGTCCGGCGCATGGCGGTGCCAACGAAGCCTGTCTGAACATGCTGGAAGAAATTGGTGATGTGTCGCGTATCGATGAATATATCCGGCGCGCCAAAGACAAGGACAGCAACTATCGCCTGATGGGATTCGGGCATCGTGTATACAAGAATTTCGATCCACGTGCCAAGTTGATGCGTGAAACCTGTCATGAAGTGCTCAATGAACTGGGGCTGCAAAATGACCGGTTGTTCAAGCTGGCGCTGCAATTGGAGAAAATCGCGCTCGAGGACGAATATTTCATTTCCCGCAAACTGTATCCGAATGTTGATTTTTATTCCGGCATCGTGCAGCGGGCCCTGGGTATACCAACCAAGATGTTTACCGCTATTTTTGCCATGGCACGTACTGTAGGTTGGGTGGCGCAGTGGAGTGAAATGGTATCCGATCCGTCGCACAAGATTGGCCGTCCGCGGCAGTTGTACACGGGTACGACGATGCGGGATGTGCCCGGTTCCTATTCCAGAAAATAGCCTTTACGCATTCAGTTATCCCACGCTATGACTAAATCGCTGTTTGACGACTCCCTGCTATCGGGGGCCAACGCACCGTTTGTCGAAGCGGTGTTCGAAGAATATCTGCATAACCCGAATGCCGTGACACTGGCGTGGCGGGAATATTTCGACAAACTGACGCGACAGCAGGATATCAGCACATCCCTGCAATCCATGGGCACGGCTGCTGCCAATGCTACACCCCGTGTACCTGGAGCGGAAAGTCACGCTGCGCTGACCGATGTGGTAACTGCGGATGCCGATGATCGCAAGCAAGTTGCGGTACTGCAACTGATCAATATGCATCGCTATCTGGGGCTGAGTCTGGCGCATCTGGATCCACTGGGACTCAAGCAGAATCTGGATGTGCCGGAACTGAATCCCGAGCATTATGGCTTTACCGCAACCGACATGGACAAGATGTTTCATACTGGATCGCTGGTGGGGCCGGAACATGCAACCTTGCGCGAAATACTGCAGATCCTGCGCGAAACCTACTGTGGTTCGGTTGGCGCGGAATATATGTATATTTCCTCGGTGGAACAGAAGCGCTGGATTCAGGCGCGACTGGAGGGGCAACGTTCCAATCCGCATTTATCGCAGGAGGAGAAACGACATATTCTCGAGCGCCTGACGGCCGCCGAAGGGCTGGAGAAATATCTGCATACGCGCTATGTCGGTCAGAAACGTTTTTCCGGAGAAGGTAACGAAAGCCTGATTCCATTGCTGGATCGCCTGATATATCGGACTGGCAAAGCGGGCGTGCAGCAGATCGTCATGGGCATGGCGCATCGTTCCCGGCTCAATGTACTGGTCAACACGCTGGGCAAGATGCCTGCCGACTTGTTCCGGGAGTTTGAGGGAAATCAGCCGCAGAATTTACCCTCTGGTGATGTGAAATACCATCAGGGTTTTTCGTCCGCTATCAAAACAGCCGAGGGTATCGTTCGTTTGGCGTTAGCGTTCAATCCCTCGCACCTGGAAATTGTCAATCCGGTCGTGGAAGGTTCAGTGCGGGCACGCCAGCATCTGCTCAATGACAAGCTAGGTGACCACGTACTGCCGGTGCTGATCCATGGCGATGCGGCCTTTGCCGGTCAAGGTGTGGTGATGGAAACACTGAACCTGTCACAAACCCGGGGCTATGGCACAGGTGGGACCGTGCACATCATCATCAACAACCAGATAGGTTTTACCACTTCGGATCCACGTGACAGCCGTTCGACACTGTACTGCACCGATGTGGCCAAGATGATCGAAGCGCCGATCTTTCATGTCAATGGCGATGATCCCGAAGCGGTGGTCATGGTGGCCGAATTGGCATTTGACTTCCGCATGCGCTTTCACAAGGATGTGGTGATCGACATGGTGTGTTTCCGGCGCCTCGGTCACAATGAGCAGGATGAGCCCATGGTGACGCAGCCACGCATGTATCAGATCATCAACCAGCATCCCGGTACCCGCAGGCGCTATGCCGACAAACTGGTGAAAGAGGGAGTCATGCCGTCGCAGGAAGCCGAGGACCTGATCAAGGCTTATCATGAAGCCATGGATGAAGGTGTGAATCCCAACAAGCATGTTTGTTACGATTACAAGTCGCCTTATGCCATCAACTGGGAACCTTATGTGAAGCCATTCAAGTGGAACAAAAAGGTAAAAACCGGTGTGACGCAACAGACTTTGAAGCAATTGGCCATTCGACTGACGGATATTCCTGAAGGCTTCAAGCTGCATTCACGGGTGGAAAAAATCATTGCCGACCGGTGCCTGATGGGCAAGGGAGAATTGCCGCTGGACTGGGGTATGGCCGAAAATCTGGCTTACGCAGCCCTGCTGAAGGAAGGTTATCCAGTTAGATTATCAGGGCAGGATTCGGGGCGGGGCACCTTCTTTCACCGGCATGCTGTGCTGCATGATCAGGTAGCGGCGGATCAGAATGAGCGGATTTATGTGCCGCTGCGTCATATTTACCCGGAACAACCTGATTTCGTCGTCATCGACTCGATGCTGTCGGAAGAAGCCGTACTGGGTTTCGAGTACGGCTACGCCACCACTCAGCCGGATGAGCTGGTGATCTGGGAAGCACAGTTTGGCGATTTCGCCAACGGGGCACAGGTGGTAATCGATCAATTCATTGCTTCCGGCGAGGCCAAATGGGGGCGTTTGTGTGGTCTGGTGATGATGTTGCCGCATGGTTACGAAGGGCAGGGACCTGAGCATTCTTCGGCACGCGTCGAGCGCTATTTGCAGTTGTGCGCGGATTACAATATCCAGGTGTGCATACCGTCGACTCCGGCACAGATGTTTCATGCATTACGCCGCCAGATGATCCGGCCAATTCGCAAACCGTTGATCATCATGAGCCCGAAAAGTCTGCTGCGCAACAAGGAATCGGTGTCCAGCCTGGAAGATCTGGCAACCGGATATTTCCATCCGGTGATTTCCGAAGTCGAAAACCTGGATTTGGATACGGTACGTCGCATCATCGTGTGCAGCGGAAAAATTTATTACGAACTGCTGGCTTATCGCAAGGAACAGAAAATTCACGATATGGCCATCATACGTCTGGAGCAGCTTTATCCATTTCCTCACGAGGAATTTCAGGCGGAAATCGACCGTTTCGGTCAGGCCAGGGAGGTCATCTGGTGTCAGGAAGAACCGGGCAACCAGGGGGCCTGGCATCGCATCCAGCACTATCTGCTGCGTCACATGCGAGCAGATCAGGCACTGGGATATGCCCTGCGGGTATCGTCGGCTTCTCCAGCAGTGGGATATACGGCTCGGCACAAGTTTACGCAGAATGAGTTGATCGTGGCAGCATTCAGAGACAAAATCTAGGGCGAGGGCACCATGTTAGTCGAAGTCAAAGTACCTGCATTATCCGAATCCGTGGCTGAAGCCACGCTGGTTTCCTGGCACAAGAAAGCCGGTGACTATGTCGACCGTTCGGAAAACTTGATCGATATTGAAACCGACAAAGTGGTGCTGGAATTGCCTGCCCCGGGTTCCGGTGTGTTGAGTCAGATCCTGAAGCAGGATGGTGCCAGCGTGGTCAGTGGTGAAGTCATTGCAATGATCGATACTGAAGCAGTGAAAACGGCAACCACAGCTACAGCCGATTCATCGCAGGCTGCAAAACCTGTGGAGGGATCGAATGTCATTGCAACTGGCAGCAGTACCGACCATGCCGGAGCCGCAGCGGCGGATCAGGCCATACCGATGCTGATGCCCGCGGCACGTAAACTGGCGGAAGAAAATAACCTGAAAACCATGGAAACATCGGTGATCAAGGGCACCGGTTTGGGGGGGCGCATTACCAAGGAAGATGTGCAAACCTACATGACGAACAAGGCTGGTACAGCAGCAAGCACTTCAGGTTCATCATCTGCAACGACTGAAAAACCGGTACAGGGTGCGCGTACCGAACGCAGGGTGGCTATGTCACGTCTGCGGCAACGCATTGCCGAGCGTCTGGTGCAGTCGCAATCCACCGCGGCGATTCTGACCACGTTCAACGAAGTGAACATGCAGGCCATCATCGATTTGCGTGCACGCTACAAGACTGAATTTGAAAAGGAATACGGCGTCAAGCTGGGTTTCATGTCGTTCTTCGTCAAGGCTGTCATTGCGGCGCTGAAAAAATATCCCATCATCAATGCTTCGGTGGAAGGCAATGAAATCGTCTATCACGACTATTACGACATCGGTATCGCCGTGGGGAGTCCACGTGGACTGGTGGTTCCAGTCATCCGTGATGCTGATCAACTGACACTGGCAGAAATCGAGTTGCAGATTGCCAATTTTGCCAAGCGGGCTCAGGATGGCAAGTTGAGTATCGAGGAACTCAGCGGTGGTACGTTTTCGATCACCAACGGCGGCGTGTTCGGTTCGATGTTGTCGACACCGATCATCAACCCGCCGCAAAGTGCGATTCTCGGCATCCATGCCACCAAGGACCGGCCAGTCGTGGAAAATGGCCAGATTGTCATTCGCCCGATGAATTATCTGGCACTGTCGTATGATCACCGCATCATCGATGGTCGCGAAGCGGTGCTGTCGCTGGTGGCCATCAAGGAAGCACTGGAATATCCGATGAGTCCGCTGCTGGAGAAATAAGGATTTGCATGATCCGGTGGTGTGTTTTATCCCAGTAGAAGGGGGCGAGACAAATGACTGAGCAATCTGGCAATCAATTTGTACCAATCCCATAATCTTGTCGCATTTGTGGTCAGTTTCAAAACTCTGATCGACTGAAAAGCGACATAATGAATGGGAAAACAATGTGAATTGGTGCCAGCTTAGTGTGAAGTAATTTAGGTGTTTCTACAAAATTCAATATTCAATGTCCACAGTTCCGTTCTTGAAGTGCTCATGGAGTGATTGTATCAGGTCATCGTGCAGATAGACGCGCCAGTCCTGCCCGAGTTCCAGTTCACCGCTGGCTTCGCTGTTATGGTAGGCGAGGATGATCGGGCAATAGTGTGCGTAGCGGGTTTGAGACAGAGTGGAGAAAGGGGTCAGCAAGGTTTTGAGTGTGGCGACTGGGCCGACTTGGGTGGCATCGCATTGTATCCGGAGTTGTTTGGCAAAACGCGAGCGGATTCCCGCCAGGTCGTAGAGCTGCTCGGCGGTGATCCTCAGTTCATCGTCATCGTCGCCGTTGTAGCCCCGCTGGCTGATCTTGGCCTCGATGATCAGTAACTGGTCTTCTTTCAACCACGAGCGATGCACATCGAACGATTCGCTGAAAACCACCACTTCGACGCGCGCCTTGCCATCGTCCAGGCTGATGACCCCCATTCTGCCGCGGCGGGTCATTTGTACCCGGATCGAATGAATCATGCCTGCGAGCCATTGCGGTTCGCGACTGGGTTGCAGGCGATCCAGCCGGGTTCGAATGAAGCGTTTGAGTTCCAGTGCGTAAGTATTAAATGGGTGACCGCTGAAGTAGTAGCCCAGTCCGATTTTTTCCTGACGCAATTTTTCCCGCTCGGTCCAGGGTTGCGTTTGAATGAGCTGGATGTGCAATGGCGACGTATCGTCACTTTCACCAAACAGGTTGGATTGACTGGCAGCCTGACTTCTTTGTTCGGCGGATTCGATGGCCACGCCCACGGAAGCCATCAGGCTGGCGCGATCAGGGTTGAGTGCGTCAAAGGCACCGACGCGAATCAGGGCTTCCATGACACGGCGATTGGCGATACGCCGGTCGACACGGTGACAGAAGTCGAACAGATCAGTAAAAGGTCCGCCTTCAATGCGTGTGGCAACGACGGAATTGACTGCGGACTCGCCCGTGCCCTTGATGGCGCCGAGTCCGAAACGGATGGTTCGGTTATCGACCGGAACGAAGCGGTAATCGGAGAAGTTGATGTCGGGAGGCAGCATGGTCAATCCATTGGCGATGCTGTCCTCGACGAAAATCTGTACCTTGTCGGTGTCGTCCATATCGGCGGACAAACACGCTGCCATGAATTCCGCCGGATAGTGGGCTTTCAGATAGGCGGTCTGAAATGCAATTAGCGCATAGGCGGCAGCATGCGATTTGTTGAAACCGTACCCGGCAAATTTCTCCATCAAGCCGAATAGTTCGGTGGCTTTGTCCTGGTCGAGATTGTTGTTGACTGCACCGGCGACAAAAATGTCGCGTTGCTGCGCCATTTCCTCGACTTTTTTCTTGCCCATGGCACGCCGCAGCAAGTCGGCGCTGCCCAGACTGTAACCGCCGATGACCTGCGCGATTTGCATGACCTGTTCCTGATAGATCATGATGCCATACGTTGGTCCAAGGATGGGTTCGAGCCGTGGGTCAAGGTATTCGATCGGCTTCCTGCCGTGCTTGCGGTCGATGAATTCCGGAATCAGGTCCATGGGGCCGGGGCGATACAGCGCGACGAGTGCAATGATATCCTCGAAGCGGTCGGGGCGGGCCTTTTGCAGCAGATCGATCATGCCACGCGATTCAAACTGGAAAATACCGACAGCATTGCCTTTGCGCATTAGCGCGTAGGTCATGTCGTCATCCAGCGGCAGGCTTTCGAGGGAGAAAGTGCGTACTGCCACGTTGGCATCGCTGGCGTGCAGTTGCCGGATATAGGTGACGGCGCGATCCAGAATCGTCAGCGTGCGCAACCCCAGAAAGTCGAATTTCACCAGACCAATCTTCTCAACGTCATCCTTGTCGAGTTGACTGACAACCGAGTCGGCGGATTCGGTACAGTAAATCGGACAAAAATCGGTAATTTCACTGGAAGCAATCAGTACTCCCCCTGCGTGCATGCCAATGTTGCGCGTGATGCCCTCCAGGCTTTCCGCCAGTTCTAGCAGATTACGCACATCTTCCTCGGCTTCGGCGCGCAGATTGAGCTGTGGTTCCATTTGCCGCGCTTTCTTGAGTGTCATGCCGATTTCGAACGGCACCAGCTTGGCAAGCTGGTCGACAAAGTTGTACGGCAAATCCATGACCCGGCCAATGTCGCGAATGACAGCCTTGGCTGCCATCGATCCAAACGTGGCGATTTGCGACACCTTGCCGCTACCATAGCGTCGCTTCACATAGTCGATGACCAATTCACGCCGGTCCTGGCAGAAATCGATATCGAAATCCGGCATCGATACCCGTTCCGGATTGAGGAAACGTTCGAACAGCAGATCGTAGCGCAGGGGATCGAGGTCGGTGATGCCCAGTGAATAGGCCACCAGCGACCCTGCGCCGGAACCGCGTCCGGGGCCGACGGGAACATCGTTGTGCTTGGCCCAGTTGATGAAGTCGGCGACGATCAGAAAATATCCGGCAAAGCCCATCTGGATGATGGTGTTGACCTCGAACTCGAGGCGGGCCTGATATTTTGGCAGCGCTTCGGTGCGGATCTGATCATCCGGAAACAGATGCAACATACGGTTGTGCAGACCGGTTGCGGCCTGATCCTGCAGGTATTGCTCCAGACTTTCGTTGTTGGGTGTCGGAAACAGTGGCAAGCGGTTGATGCCCAGTTCAAGCCTGAGGTTGCAGCGTTTGGCGATTTCAATGGTGTTGGTCAGGGCGCTGGGGATATCCGCAAACAGTTGCGCCATTTCCACCTGATTCTTGAAATACTGCTGTTCGGTGAAATGTTTCGGCCGGCGCTTATCACCCAGTACATACCCTTCCGCAATGCAGACCCGTGCTTCGTGTGCGAGATAATCCCCGGCGTCGAGAAATTGCACGGCATGTGTGGCTACGATAGGCAGATCAAATTGCTTCGCCAGTTCCAGCGTTTGCTGGATCAGTTGCTCGTCTCCGCCATGACCACCGCGCTGTATTTCCAGATAGAAACGATCGGGAAACAGTTCTGCCCATTTCCGCGTGGCTGCCTCAGCCTGATGAAAATTGTTTTGCAACAGGTTGAAGCCGATGTCGCCCAGACGTGCGCCGGATAGAGCGATCAGTCCTTGCGTCCCGGAGGTATTTTCCAGCAGCCACGATGTCCTGATTTCTGCACGACCATGAAACTGGTTTTCGCGATAGGCACGGGATAGCAATCGCGACAACAGCAGATAGCCTTGATGCGACTGGCACAGCAGCAACAGTCGAATCGGTTTGGCGCGATCAATCTCGTTGGCGATCCAGACATCGCAACCGAGAATTGGCTTGATGCCTTTCTGGTTAGCTATCTGGTAAAACTTGACTAAGCCGAAAAGATTGGCAAGATCGGTCAGCGCCAGCGCCGGCATGTGATCCGAAGCGGCCTTGGCCATCACATCCGGAATGCGGATGGTGCTGTCCAGAATGGAAAATTCGCTGTGCAGGCGTAAGTGAATAAAAGCAGGATCAGTGGGCATGGTGATACAATTCTGGTCGGTCAAAATTGTCATGGTTACATTCAAAGCCTATTTTACATTATGTTGAAATCACCCGAACTTTTACTTCCCGCCGGTTCCCTGGAAAAGATGCGAGTAGCTTATGCCTTTGGCGCCGATGCGGTCTATGCCGGGCAGCCGCGGTATTCACTGCGAGCCCGCAACAACGAGTTTGCGCTCGAGCAATTGCAGACTGGTATCACCGAGGCGCATGCCCTGGGCAAGAAATTCCTGGTGGCGAGCAATCTGATGCCGCACAACGCCAAGGTCAAAACGTATCTGAACGATATGGCGCCCGTCATCGACATGAAGCCGGACGCGCTGATCATGGCCGATCCGGGGTTGATCATGATGGTGCGCGAGAAATGGCCGGATGTACCGATTCATCTGTCGGTGCAGGCCAATACGGTGAATTACATGGGTGTGAAGTTCTGGCAGAAGATCGGTCTGACGCGTGTGATCTTGTCGCGTGAACTGTCGCTGGATGAAGTGGCGCAGATTCGCGACCTGTGTCCGGACATGGAACTGGAGGTATTTGTTCATGGTGCATTGTGCATAGCGTATTCAGGGCGTTGTCTGCTGTCCGGTTATTTCAATCATCGCGATCCCAATCAAGGTACCTGCACTAATTCCTGTCGCTGGGATTACAAGGTGAAAGCAGCCGAAGAAAATCCGAGCGGCGACATTCAGGAAATCGGCAAGATCGACTTCGATTTCGGGCAGGCCATGCAGCAATCGCAGCAATCGAGAATGTCTGGCGGCTGTGGTTCGATCGAACGTCATCCGGCGGCGGATCAGGTGTATCTGATCGAGGAAAAGGAGCGCCCAGGGCAACTGATGCCTATCATGGAAGACGAACATGGCACATACATCATGAATTCCAAGGATTTGCGCGCTGTCGAGCATGTTGAGCGACTGGTCAAGATGGGGGTGGATTCACTGAAAATCGAAGGGCGCACCAAATCGCTGTACTATGTGGCGCGGACAGCGCAGGTCTATCGCCAGGCCATCGACGATGCCGTGGCGAACCGACCATTCGATCTGGGGTTGCTGGGGGAACTGGAAGGACTGGCCAACCGCGGTTATACCAGTGGTTTTTATCAGCGTCACAGTACTCAGGAAACGCAAAACTACCTGCGTGGACACTCTGAATCCACGCGCAGCCAGTACGTTGGCGATGTTACCGGCTTCGATGCAGCCATCGGCATGGCAGAGGTGTTGGTCAAAAACCGCTTTCAGGTCGGTGACCGGCTCGAAATCATCCATCCGGATGGCAATGAAGTCGTGGAATTATCGCAAATGCTGGATACCGCCGGTCGGCCGGTACAAGTTGCACCGGGTAGTGGGCATCGGGTGCGGATTCCGTTGCACAAGCCGGTGCATAGCGCATTTGTTGCGCGGTTTTTCTGATCTGGACTGATCTTCCTAGATAGTATAGTCACGAAACAAGGAATATGAGATTCTTGTAAAAAACGAAAGGATTTCATATGACCCATTTCGATCGGAGACACATGACATATCAGACGAAGTTTGGTCACGGCTTGAGGTACATTTATTTGCCAGGCCGCCAAGGTAGCTGGGGAGGAATAACCAGAGACAATCGTCAGTTCATCAATGCCGTTTTATTTGCTGGCGCGACAAGGGCATGTGGGAAAGATTACCGGAAGTCCTGATTGACGATCCGGATTACGAATGGCTGATGATCGATGCTGGTCAGAGTTTTTATTACGCAAGGTACCACAGCGGATTGTACGCAGGCTAGCCGTCTGATCGAAGGGTTTGATGCGAATTATTTGCTGGCGGATCGCGGTTATGACAGCGATGCGATCATTGGACAGACAAGAAAACAGGGCATGAAAGCCGTAATTCCTCCAAAGAGAAACCGCGGAATACAAAGGTTTTAGATAAAGAACTGTATAAATTGCGGCATCTTGTCGAGAATGCTTTTCTGCACCTTAAGAGATGGTGAGGCATCGCCACAAGATATGCCAAAACCACCGCTTCTTTCCTTGCCGCTATACAAATCAGATGTATCGTTCTCTAGGCAAATGTCTCGTGATACACTATCCAGATAGATTACAATATGTTATGAATGTTAATATAAATTGATGAGGAGTTGTTTCTTGGCACAAATGCTTAGACGGCTAGCAATTTTGATTGCAAGTATTGGGGTTATTCTATGCTCCACGGTTTCTTTTGCTGTAATTCCTTACGAAAATAATAATCAGACATTAAATATTCTGCACAGGTTGTTTAATAATTCAATTTTTGATCACTTTACAATTCCCATACATTATTCTGGCGGAATACTACCAAACGGATATACAACAGAAGGACAGCAATTTTATGTGCCATCGTGTAATAATATTCTTCCCTCTGGTACACAGCATCTCTACGGGCTTTACGCCAATAATATAGCAGATCACATGATCGCCGAATTCGCATCTGTGAGTGGCTATACAAATGATCAAGGGATAATGGGTTGTCCTTATTCAACCCAGGTTACGGGAACAGCTCGAATTTGGCGGTGGTGGAATATGATAGAGACAGATCATCTAGCAGCCTATCCTAAACCAGTAGAGAATCCGATTGCTGCTGGTTATATTAAAGATACCAATCTCTTTGGTTATGGGTTTCCAAGATATAAGTCGTATTGTGAGGCCAAATTTGATGGTTCACCTGGTCTTGATACTTGTGGCGGTACACAAATTACTGTTGGAACCAATGCGGCGGCAGGTGGCGCCATTTTTACTCTTATATGGAATGGAAAGCAATTTATTAATGATTGGGATTATGGTCGGCAGATCCAAATTGCAGAAAATTCAGTTTCTTCTTGTAGTGGATACAATTGTGCAGATAATCCAACAGAAGCGGGAGACAAATGGGGATGTAATCGAACTAATTCCGATAATCCTCCTCATCTTGCTTGGAGAGCGCATGGATCACCTATTACTAACTATAGTTGTGCGAGCAATATCTTAAATACTTCGACCCATCCTCTTCAATGGGAGCCGCAATTAATTTCTCCCAATGGTTTTTCCGGTGGTGAAGATAATCCAGTTCGCTGGCTTGGAACTTTTTCTAAGAAACTCACCTTTGATTTTCAATCGCATCCGAACATCATACAGTTTCAAACCACAATCAAATACCCAACAGCGGAGAGTCAAGCGCGGCAGCAAGTTACCCCCGCAGTTTATCTTACAGATGAATTCAGCAAAGCATACAAATATGAAGGTGGAACAGTTTATCAATCTGGCGTTCCACGAGGCACATTGTCAGGAGATCTTGATTCCTCCATTCCCACAACCGATCCATATTATAACTGCTTAGGTGTAACGGGATTGGTAGCCGGAGGTGTTATTAGATGCAATGCGACAAATTCACATTGTTTAGGAATTTACCAGAAACACATCAATGATCATGCGAATCACGCGATATGCAAAACTAAGCCTCTTGGTCGTGGAGCTGGTCAATACGGTTGGCAAACCAGATCTTTGGCTACATTTAACACCAAGAATGCTATTTCTGCAGGTAACTTAATCATCAAATCCTATCTGGTTGTTGGATCACTTACTACAGTGCAATCTGAAATGGATTGGCTCAAAGTTAATAATTACTAGATAAGATTAAAGCTATTCGTTGAATGCACACTAAATCTGTCTAAAAATACTAAGACTAGCGCTCGAAAAGGGCAAACTGCAAATACTGCATTTTGTATCCTCGTTAGAAATTACTTGAGAAAGGAAATCCGTCCTTTGTTTTCATGATTATGGTTCTTATGACAAAGGGGTCTAAGGAATTGCTGGTATTGCCTGGTCGATTACCAAGAATTTGAAACGGGTTGAATGGAAGTTTACATGGCTCGAGACAGTGTGGTTTAAGTGTTACCTCTATAGTGATTGAAGTTAATGATATCTTGGAATTGAGAAGAGCTGTTGCAAAATGCCTGGACTCAGACCAATCATCTGCGATGCTCGGTGCATAATTTCTAAGTATGAAGACTGTGGAAGCAGGACAATAGTTTTGATTATATGTCCAATCATGGATACATCGCAGAAAAATGATTCCTGTTGTGCACTACAACCTGCTTTCAGATACCAAATCCGATGCTAAATTCGCCAACGACCTGAAACAACAAACCATAATTCAGACTGCGGTTTGATTCTTCTAACATCAAGTTTGACAATAATTTAAATTTTTCATAATAGTTAAGCAACCCCAACCCCAACCCCAACCCCAACCCCAACCCCAACCCCAACCCCAACCCCAACCCCAACCCCAACCCCGCACATCTTACGCTAAGCTGAGATGTGAATTTTGAATATGATAGGGCCAAATGAATCATAAATTCACATTTTTAACAATTGCATTGTTGATAGTAGCATTCTCTTCTAAAGTAGCAGAATCAGCGGAACCGGCTACTCGCTACCTGTTTTTTAGAGCTTTCCAGACAACTGGCACGACTCCTGACCCTACGACATTTGTAAATCAGATAGATACTGTTTTTGGTCTAAGTTCACTTCAGAAACCTCATATAAAAATGGGATTTAGTTGGGAACTCAATCCTCTTGAATGGAATGATGCAAAAATTAAAAGCAATATCGATGCAGCATTTCTTGCCGCCAACAACAAGAATGTACCGTTCGTGTTTCACGTTAATCTGGAATGGATTTATAAGACAACAACCGTTATTGACGAATCATGGAAAGAGTGGAGTGACTGGAGTGGGACCAAAAAGAATGATTTCTGGGTAGATTGGTCTATTTGCGATGGTAATCGACAACCCACTCAGCTGGGACCGCGTATGG
>JAAEXZ010000051.1 GCA_017879645.1 Nitrosomonas sp. | reverse complement strand
AAATGCGGGGCTGCTGCCAAATGGGGTTGGTACAGTTAAGGGCAATGTTACAGCCGGCTATGAAATTATTCTGAGATGGACCGAGAAAGAGATGGGTGGGGAAGTCGATCCGAATTGTCCCGTTGGATTAGCCACAAATACCCGGTGTTTTGTCACGAGGTTTGTGCCATGAAGAAATCTTGCGCAGCGAGTTCTGACGCTTGCAGGATCCGAGCGAAGGTATCGAAGATCCGGTATCAGATCGGTTTTTCCTTGATCGAGATGATGATTGCTATGACATTGGGATTATTGCTGCTGCTGGTTATCAGCACTGTTTTCGTGAGCAGCCGGCAGACATTCCGCGAGCAGGAAGATAATGCGCGCATTCAGGAGAGTGGTCGGTTTGCTTTGGAAATTATGGGACGGAGTATTAAACAGGCAGGACATGTCGAAGTGCCATTCAATGATTTCAAAGTGGCATTCGAAGGAACGGCTATTACGGGTACAGATGGTGGGGCTGGTGTGACAGATACGTTGACGGTCCAGTATGAGGGGGTTGCGAATGTCGATCAGGATTGCGAGGGAGAATTGGTCGATGTGACCGGTAGGCTCATTCAGAATCATTTCAATCTCGATGCCGCGAACGCCGAACTTCAATGTTCCGGCGTCATATCGGATACTCCTGCGGCGCCCGGAGCACCCCCAACGGGTAGTGCGCTGCTGGAAAATGTTGAGGATTTACAAGTGCTGTATGGTATCGATACCGATGCCAATCAGTCTGTGGATCAGTATGTAGTATCCCCGGCAGATTGGAATCAGGTACTTGCAGTTCGTTTGTGCGTTCTGGTGAGGTCCGATAAAACCAATATTGTGCCTGCTGGAACGAATTATCTGAATTGCAACAACGCATCGGTGGCAAATGCCGTTGATGGGCGGCTGAGACGTGCATTTTCTGCAACCTACAATCTACGTAATCGTATTCACTCTTTACCGTGATGAACAGACAGTTCTACGATATTCATAAGCAAGCTGGTGCCGTATTCGTCACCGGTTTGATCTTTTTGATGGTCCTGACCTTGCTGGGTATAACCGTTGCAAAGATGGCAACGATCGAAGAGCGTATGTCGGGAAACATGCGAGACCGCATGATCGCCATGCAGGCAGCAGAAATGGGATTGCGGTATGCAGAGCAGCATATTCGCGATAACGATCCCACCACCAATACGCCGAAAGGAATAGAGGGAGTTGAAGAATTCGATGCTACCTGCACTGCCGGTCTCTGTTATTACGGAGCGGCTGTGGCGGCTCCGGCAGTATCAGCATCGACGACTTATTGCACGCCGACATGTCCACTCAGTTATGCTGAAAACAATGTTTTCAGAACCGACGGATTTACTTATACAGCACCAGCTTTACCAAATGGTGTCCTTGCACCAACTTACATTATCGAGGGTATCCAGAAAACACCTCCGGGCAGTGGTTTGCGGTATTACTACCGGATCACCGTCCGCGCTCAAGGTTTAAAACCGGGGACTGTTGTCTGGTTGCAAGAAGTATTCAGACCTTAATTATCGGGTGATCTTGAAGGAGTTCGAACGCATGAAAAAATATATTCTGGGTTACATTTTTTCTGCCTATCTCTGTATCGGTATTTCGCTTACTCAATTTTCTGCTGAGGCGGATGCAGCACCACCTTTGTCCAATGGGCCGCTTTTTCTGGGTGGAAATATTTCTCCGAATGTCATGTTTACGCTGGATGATTCGGGATCCATGCAGTTTGAAATCATGCCGGAAGATCTGATCCTGCAAAGTGTGTACTACATGTTTCCCCGAGCCACGGGTGTATATGGTGCGGATGAATACAGTAACTACTCGATCGATTTTGATGATACCAACATCTATTCGGTTTCACGCCGTTCCAGCTATGTCAATAAAGTCTATTACGATCCCAAGGTAAGGTATCTGCCGTGGAGTAATTCGGATGGATCACTGATGAGTAATGCCAGTTCCACCTGTGCTTATCATAATCCATATAATACAGCAGCGGGTTGTCGCAACTTGACAGTCAACAATTCGCAGACATCGCGTTGGCTGCAAAGTAATGGAAACCGGTCATCCAGTACGACTAAAACTTTTTACCCTGCTGTGTACTATCAATATAACAGTAACAGCGGCAACGTAAATAATACCGGTAGTTATACCAAAGTCGAGATCAAATCTTCTACTGCCTCTTACACTGGCGGGTCCAATCGCACCGATTGTGTTGCGGCTCCAACTTGTACTTATGATGAAGAAATTCAGAACTTTGCAAACTGGTATACCTACTATCGTTCGCGTGTGTTGCTGGCACGGGCCGGTATCGGTAAGGCATTCTCTGCGCAAGGAAATACCATGCGTGTTGGTTTCTCTGCCATCAATAAAGCTTCGACAACGGTGGATGGTGTTGCAACCACAGTTGTGAAAAGTGGTGTCAGACAATTTACTGGAACGGACAGAGCCAATTTTTTTACCAATTTGTATGACCATGACATTCCCGCTGCTGGTACCCCCTTGCGAGAAGCACTGATGGCTGTGGGAGAGTATTTCAAGCGTACGGATGATAAGGGACCCTGGGGGCAAACACCCGGTACAACTGGGGGAACGCAGCACGAATGTCGCCAGAATTATAATATTCTGATGACTGACGGTTATTGGACAGAAGGTTCTATTTCTGGATTGGATAATTCTGATAACCAGTCAGGCTCAACAATTACCAATCATTCTTCACCGGCATCTCCTGCTACCTACACCTATGCGCCCGCGATTCCCTATTCCGATGCCTATAGCGATACTTTGGCGGATGCAGCCATGCAGTACTGGAAGAATGATTTACGTACCGATATGAATAACAAGGTGCCGACAAATATCCATGATCCGGCTTTTTGGCAGCATCTGGTGAACTTTACCGTCGGTCTGGGTGTGACCGGCACATTGACCCAATTACCTTCTGGGGGACAGTCATGGCCCGATCCGACATCCAGCGATGCTACCAAAATCGATGATCTATGGCATGCTGCGGTCAATAGTAGAGGTGATTTCTTTAGTGCGGCTGATCCAACCGCTTTTTCCAATGCCTTGACGAATGCGTTGACTGCAATTGTGTCACGCACAGGATCTGCTTCGGCTGTGGCCGCCAATTCCAATGCGCTAATGACCAACGGAAGAATCTATCAAGCCAAATTCAACAGTGGAGACTGGAGCGGGCAGTTATTGTCCATTCCAATTAGCGCAACGGGTGTATTGGGTACTGCGGAATGGGATGCCAGTGCCATATCTTTGGCAGCGAGCAATGTGAATCCATCGGCGCGTGTCATGATTACCAAAGGAACGACCGATGGTGTTGCGTTCCAGTATGCAAATCTAACAACTTCCCAGAAGGCTTTTCTTGATAAGAACGTTGCTGGCACGGTTGATAATTGCGGAGCGGAACGGGTTGCTTATTTGCGCGGAACAGCGACACAAGAGAGCAACAGTGGTACTTTTACTTGTGCCAGTACCTCATCGATCAACAAATTCCGGGTACGAAGCACAACCAAACTGGGTGATATTGTCAATTCCGGCCCGATCTATGTCAGTCGACCCGGAGCCGGTTATTCCAATGTCGATCATCCGGGCTACGCTGCTTTCAAGAATGATTACAAAGACCGCGTGCCAATGGTGTATGTTGGCGCCAATGATGGCATTCTGCATGGCTTCAATGCCTGTATCGCCGATGTGACAGCCGGGTGTACCACAGCAGACGCCGGTAAGGAGTTGTTTGCCTATATCCCCAGTCAGGTATATGAGAATTTGAATCGTCTTTCGGACAAGGATTACAACACCAGTCATCGCTATTTTACCGATGGTTCACCGATGGTGGGCGATATCTACTCGTCGGCCACATCGAGTTGGCGAACTGTGCTGGTGGGAGGGCTCAATGGTGGCGGACAGGGTTTTTATGCTCTAAATGTTACTAATCCAAAAGATGCAGCAAAGTCGGAACCTGTTTTTTCAGAAGCCAATGCGGCAAATTTGTTGTTATGGGAGTTTTCGAATGCCGATGATGCCGATATGGGGTATAGCTATAATCAGCCACAAATCAATCCCTTTACCGGGCAGGCCAAGCAAATTGTCAAGATGGAGAATGGTCAGTGGGCCGTGGTGGTAGGCAACGGTTATAACAGTGCGAATGGCAAGGCTGTACTCTACATTCTGTTTTTTTCGGCTGGTGAGGATGGAGCGTGGACTGCGGGGACTGACTATATCAAGCTGGTTGCTGATCCCGGTTCAGGCAATGGCTTGTCTACACCCACTCCTTTCGATTCCAATGGTAATGGTTTGGCAGATGTGATCTATGCGGGTGACTTTAAAGGCAATTTGTGGAAGTTTGATGTCAGTTCATCGCTGCCTTCCAACTGGAGTGTCGGAATTGGTGGGGTGCCATTGTTTGCTGCAGGAACCACAAAGCCAATCATTTCACCTCCGGTGATCAGTTTTCATCCTAAAAAAGGCCAGCTCGTCATGTTTGGAACGGGCAAGTATCTGGAAACGGCGGATACGACCAGTACCAATGCGCAAAGCTTTTATGGAATATGGGATCTCAACACAACGGGAACCATCACTTCCGGAATGCTGGTGCAGCAAGTGATGACAGATTCAACCTCAAGGACGGCTACACAGAATGCCGTTACCTATTCGAGTACGATCAAGGGGTGGTATATCAATCTTCCGGTAAGTGGCGAGAGACTGACAGGTGTACCGGCGATTGAAGATGGCATTCTGGCTTTCACTACCATCGTTCCATCCGCTTCTCCATGCAATTTTGGAGGCAGGGGATTTGTAAATGCTGTGGATTTCCTGTCTGGCGCTATGCTGAACAAGCCCGCTTTTGATTACACGAGAAATCGAGTGCTTTCAGTAGAAGATGGCTTGTCTGCCGGTATCGAGATAGGATTCTCGGTTGGAGGGGTGACGCGTATTCGGGGGGGTGTAAGTGATATGCTGATTTCTTCAACAGAGAATGGTACTCTGGTGCAAACCACGACTGCAAAAGGCCAAGCCGGGTTGCGCGGCAGAATTACATGGCGCGAGTTTGTACAGTGAGAAATGTACTCTATTTTAATGATAAAAGTGGTTGCTAAAATTTAAATGGTGAGACTAATGAAATCGCTATCGTTTAAGTATGAACAAAAAATGACAGGCTTTACGTTGATAGAACTGATGATTACCGTTGCCATTGTCGGTATTCTCGCCGCTGTTGCGGTTCCGTCATATCAGGAGAACGTGAGGCAAAATAACCGGGCGGCTGCAAAAGCTGTGATGTATGAAAACGCACAATTCATGGAGCGGTTTTTCAGTCAGAACAACCAGTATGATGCGGCAATGGGGTTAGATGCGCGTGCCAATACTGCCGATGATGTTGCGGTAGTACTGCCGAATACGCAGTCACCCAAGACAGGCGCTGCGCAATATAATATTTCTTTGCAGGCTGTCGATAATGCAACATTCATCCTCCAGGCTGTACCGGCGGGCACGATGGTGGGGGATACATGTGGTACGCTGACACTCAGTAATACTGGTTTGCAGGGTGCCGGAGGGGGTGTCGCCAACTGTTGGAACCGCTGAGCCTTCGCAAGGTACTCTAGTGGAGAGCAGCGGGGGGGCGGTAAACGTTATTCTTTGATTTCCTGTTCAATCTGGTCTGCCGTGACATGGCGGACATCTTTCCCTTTCACCATGTATACCACGTATTCAGACATGTTTTTTGCATGATCGCCGATGCGCTCGATCGCTTTGGCTACGAATACGATTTCCAGGCATGTAGAAATTTTCCTGGGATCTTCCATCATAAAGGTGATAAGTTGACGCAGAATCGAACGAAATTCTTCGTCCACGAATTCATCCTGACGCACGATGTGTGCAGCGGCGTTCAAGTCCAGGCGTGCAAATGAATCCAGCGCCTTATGCAGCATATCCATGGCAATGCTGGCAACGTGCTTGATTTCATTGAAACGGGGAATGTGCATGCGGTCGGAAGCGTAAATCAGCTTGGCCATACGCGCGATTTTTGCAGCCTCGTCGCCAATTCGCTCCAGATCCGTGATCGTTTTGATTACCATCATGATCATACGCAAATCACCGGCGGTGGGTTGTCTTCTGGCGATAATCTGATTGCAGATTTCGTCGATGGAAACTTCCATGGCGTTGACGCGATGGTCACGAGTGATAACCTGGGTGATGAGATCTTCATTGCCACTGGTTAGCGCCTCGATGGCATATTCGATTTGCTCTTCGACAAATCCACCCATCTGTAAAACCCGGGTGCGAACTTCCTCGAGATCCGCGTCAAATTGTTTGGATATGTGTTCTTTGTTTGCCATGATGTGCTTATCTTTGATTAAACGAATTACTTTACTGCTGATGCTTGATTGGGATGGTCATGTTCAGCTTAAAGCGTGACGGTTTTAACGCCTTCATTGGTTCCCAGTAAGAGCAGGTTGGCGCCGCGCCGAGCGAACAATCCATTGGTCACGATTCCGGTAATCTGATTGAGCTTTGTTTCCAGTTCGACCGGATTCATGATCTGCATGCCATGTACATCCAGAATGACGTTTCCATTGTCGGTCGTAAAGCCTTGACGCAATGCCGGATGACCACCAAGCAACACGATTTCTCGGGCGACATAGCTGCGTGCCATCGGTATGACCTCGATGGGTAATGGAAAGTTGCCCAGTACATCAACCAGCTTGGTTTGATCAGTGATGCAGATGAACCTGCGAGCCACAGCGGCAACAATTTTTTCCCGTGTCAGTGCGCCGCCGCCGCCTTTGATCATGTGTAAATGCTGAGTGATTTCATCTGCGCCATCGACATATACCGGAATGTCGGTTACGTTGTTCAGATCGAGTACTTCAATGCCGTGACTTTTCAGACGTTGCGCGGTGGCATCGGAACTGGCGACAGCGCCTTCGATCTTGTGCTTGATTTTGGCCAGTTCATCAATGAAGTAGTTGGCTGTGGAACCCGTGCCCACGCCCACAATACTACCCACCGGAATATGCTGAATTGCAGCGGCGGCCACTGCACGTTTTTGTTCATCTTGGGTCATGATGTCATTTGTTTGGAAAAAATTAAAATCACCTATCAGGATAACGTTATCCGCTCATTTAAACAATGTTTCCGGTGATTTGTACTGCAATGCCGGGTATTGAACGGGAGCCATCCAGCGTAATTCGTGGGAGCTACAGGTTTATGAATCCGATTTGAGGACCATGATGCGCTGGATCAATCCATCGGATGAGAAAAAGATATGTTCCAATCCTTGTCTGCGTACCGCGACGCCAGAGGCTCGGTCTATACCTGTCATGACAAATGGAAATTCTACGCCGTTGTTCGCAAGGTCACGATATTCAGGAACCTCCCAGTGTGCATCCGGAAAGCGCCCGAAAAAATCGATCATCATGGTATGAATGGCATCCTGACCTTTGAATTCACCAAAATATGCAGAATAGTAGATAGCCTCGGTGGCGAATAGGGTATGGATACGGTCGAGATCATGCGCGTTGGAAAGGTCCACGTAATTTCGTGCCCATTCAAGTGGTCTGGAGTTCATGTATATTTATGTCTGTTAGATGAATTTTAACCTTGTACGGACTTTGCTTCGCTGCGTGTAAAAATCCATTCATCCTGGCTGCTGTCATTAGGGCTGAAACAGTAACCCGCAGTGTTGAAATGCTTGATCGTATCGGGATCGCTCAATTGATTCTGAATGATGTAACGGCTCATCATGCCACGAGCTTTTTTGGCAAAGAAACTGATGATTTTGTATACCCCGTTCTTTTGATCCTTGAAAACAGGGGTGATGATGCGAGCATCCAGCTTGTCGGGACGAATAGCGTTGAAATATTCCTGCGAAGCCAGATTGATCAGCGTGGCATCACGGTCTTGTGCCAATGTTGCATTCAGCATTTGAGTAATCCTGTCTCCCCAGAATTCATACAGATTGTTGCCACGTGGATTTTTGAATGCTGTTCCCATTTCCAGCCGATAGGGTTGCATCAGATCGAGCGGACGCAATACGCCATACAATCCGGATAGAATACGCAAATGTTGTTGTGCAAATGCCAGATTCGAGGTGGATAGGGTGTCGGCATCGAGTCCGGTGTAAACATCGCCTTTGAAAGCAAATATGGCTTGCTTGGCGTTATCGGGTGTAAAGGGTCTGTGCCAGGCAAAATAGCGGTTTGAATTCAGCAAGGCCAGCTTCGGGCTGATCGACATCAAGGTGCCAATTTGATTGGGTTCCAGTTTCCTGAGTGCGTCGATCAATTCCGCGGAATCATCAAGAAAACCGGGTTGAGTATGATCCTGGATAGGAGGCGGACTCTCAAAATCCAGGGTTTTTGCCGGTGAAATCACAATAAGCATGAATTTTATCCTAAAATAAAAAAATACTACCAGATTTGCTTATTGGGTATAGGTGACTTGTAATTTGGATGAATTCCCCCAATTAGTGGTTTTAAGTAACGAGATTGTCGAGAGGAGTGAATCATGATCCGCTTTAGATTTGAAACTGTAATGATGATTATGCTGCTGGGCCTGATGACCGCGCTAGATATACAGGCACAGGGTAATGGCGTGGAAAGCCTGCGGCAGACCAGCAAAGCTTTTGCCGAGGTGGCGCGTAAGGTTTCGCCATCGGTAGTGTTGATCCAGGTGGAGCGGGAAACGGAGGCCGCGCAGATGTCACCCTTTGGCCTACCATTCGGTGATGGTGAGCGCTTTCCATTCGGTGACGAGCTGTTCAAGCGTTTTTTTGGTGACCGGTTTCCTGACATGCCGCGTCACAATGTCCCTGGAAAGCCACAAGGTAAGCAACGCTCTGTCGTTGGACAAGGCTCCGGTTTTGTGTTTGCCGTTGATGGTAAAACCAAGGGAAAGACCTATATCCTGACCAATAATCACGTGGTTGAAGGAAATGACAAGATTAGCGTCAAGTTTCTCGATGGCCGCGAATTCGATGCCAAAATCAAGGGTACCGACCCCAAATCGGATATAGCCGTTATCGAGATTGAGGCCAGCGATTTGCCTGCGGTCAAAATGGGTGATTACGCGCAACTGGAAGTCGGTGAATGGGTGGTGGCCATTGGCAATCCATTCGGTTTGAGTCATACCTTGACAGTGGGTGTTGTCAGCGCTAAAGGTAGGACATCCCTGGGTATCAATGATTACGAGGATTTTATCCAGACTGATGCAGCGATCAATCCTGGAAATTCCGGTGGACCGCTGGTCAATCTCGATGGTGAAGTGATTGGCATGAATACCGCCATATTTAGCCGCAGTGGTGGCTATATGGGGATCGGATTTGCCATCCCGATCAATCTGGTGGCGCGTATCGCCAATCAATTGATTGAGCAGGGTGAGGTAGTGCGTGGTTATCTCGGCATCATGATTCAACCCTTGACTGCGGATTTGGCGAAATCCTTCGAGCTAGATAACGACAGAGGAATTCTGATCGCCCAGGTGACCAAGCATTCACCTGCCGATAAAGCCGGGCTCAAAGCTGGCGATGTCATTGTTAGCTTTCAGGGCAAACCGGTCAGCGAAACCGGCAATTTTCGCAATCAGATCGCCATGGCCCAACCAGGCAGCAAAGTGGAGTTCGATATCATTCGTGATGGAAAGCAAAAGACATTTACGGTGAAAATCGACAAGCTCACCGACAGTAAGCAGGTCGAGCAGGAATCGTCTTCGATGGCCAGCGAAAAATTGGGGCTGACAGTGCAAACGATCAATGCCAATCTGGCACGCCAGTTTGGAATCAAGGCCGGAAAAGGCGTTGTCGTCACCGAAGTGGCGCAGGGTTCGGTAGCGTCGATGGCCGGTATTGATCGTGGCAGTGTGATTCTGGAAGTCAATCGCAAGGCAGTGAATTCATCAGCAGAATTCAACGATGCAGTAAAAGGCAGTAACAATAACAAGGTGCTATTGTTGGTCCGGAATGAAGAAGTGTCACGTTATGTGGTCCTGAGCTGGCGATAACTCTCGGCAAGCGGTGTGTTCTTGTACTGAATGGTGCAGAACGCACCGCTTGGCAATCCTGAATGAGCTTTGTGTATGGCATAAAAATGAAATTTTTCTGGGTAATTAATTCTGCTAGTCCATTTCCTCGCTTGTCCTCTCTGCTCTGATCCGGCACATCATCGCAACAAATTATCATGACGGTGTATGCCGTTTCGACCGCTTGATCGTTTCTTAACCAATCGCCTAAAACGAGCCTACTCACCAACATTTCACAGATCAAATTTATGCATGAACGAATCCACTCTTCTTTCAACGTAGCGATCCAACAGGAACCCGATTATGGCAGCTGACTGTTTCGAAGTTGAGATCGAATCACTGAACCTGGATGGCAAGGGTGTCGCGCAGCGGGAGGGCAAACCGGTATTGATCGAAGGCGCTTTGCCGGGTGAACGGGTGCGGTACGAGCAAGTGAAGCTCAAGCCGCGTTATGAAGTGGGCAGGATCGTCGAGATCCTGCACGCGAGTGAGCATCGCGTGGAACCGCAATGTACCCACTTCGGTTTTTTCCAGGGGGCGTGTGCCGGGTGCTCGTTGCAGCATCTGGAGACCTCGGCGCAACTTGCCCTGAAACAGCAGGTTTTGGTCGATGCGTTTTCACAGATAGGCAAGATTCATCCTGAAACGCTGCTGGCGCCCGTCGATGGACCAAACTGGGGCTATCGGCACCGCGCGCGATTGTCCGCGCGTTTTGTGCAGCGTAGACAGCAAATGCTGGTCGGATTCCACGAACGCGCCAGGAGTTTCGTTGCCGATATGCAATCCTGCGCCATTCTTCCCGAGCGCATATCCGGTCTGTTGATGCCGTTGCGTGAGCTGATCGCGGGATTGTCGATCCGCGATCGTGTGCCGCAGGTGGAAGTGGCTGTAGGTGCACAGACTGTAGTGCTGGTGGTACGTGCTCTCGATGCGCCTGCAGTTGAAGATCGCGATGCGCTCCTCGAGTTTGGCCGACAGCATGGCGTATCGGTATGGTTGCAACCTGGAAGTCCCGAAACAGCAGCGCCATTGCAAGGTGAAATCGATGGGTTATCGCTGGAATTACCCGAGTTCGGCGTCACGCTACCGTTTGCTCCCACCGATTTCACCCAGATCAATCATCAAATCAACAGCACGCTGGTGCAGCGAGCCATTGAGTTGCTGGCACCGGAATCCGGCGAAGTGGTTGTGGATTTTTTCTGCGGACTGGGAAATTTCACCTTACCCCTTGCTACCCGTGTGCAGCATGTGATCGGGCTGGAAGGGTCGGCCACTCTGGTGGCACGCGCGCAGCAGGCGGCAGAAAAAAACGGTTTGGCACAGCGCACGGTATTTGCGGTTCGCGATTTGTTCAAATGGACCCTGCAGGATTGGGAAGCATTGCTTCGGGAGGGAGATCATGGAGACTGGCCGGCTGGTCGCATAGATCGCGTTCTGATCGATCCGCCTCGTGCCGGAGCTTTTGCGGTTGCACAGATGCTTGCGGCTGCAGCAGTTCGACCCAAACGCGTGGTTTATGTCTCCTGTAATCCTGATACATTGGCGCGGGATGCCGCAGTGATGGTGCAGTCCGGCGGATGGCGCCTGAGCGCTGCCGGTGTGGTCAATATGTTTCCGCATACGGCACATGTGGAATCGCTGGCCGTGTTTGATTCTGTGCCCTGATGCGGTAAGCTCGGGTCATTGCAAATCAATCCATCCATGCCACAGTAGATGAATATTCCCGCTGAAATTCGGGCGTTGCAGACCGACATGCAACGCTGGCGCAGACATATCCATCAGCACCCGGAAACGGCGTTTGAAGAAACGGCGACAGCCCGGCTGATTGCCGATCTCCTGCAAGCTGTGGGTATCGAAGTGCATCAAGGTTTGGCAAAAACCGGCATCGTTGGCGTTTTGCGTCGTGGCAACAGTAATAACAGCATAGCGCTGCGCGCCGATATGGACGCGCTTTTCATTCAGGAACAAAACCACTTCGATCACGCTTCCTGCAACAGCGGCAAGATGCACGCCTGCGGTCACGACGGGCATTGCGTCATGCTGCTCGGTGCCGCGAGTTATCTGGCCAAGTACGGCCGATTCGATGGTACCGTATATTTTATTTTTCAACCGGCAGAGGAATGTCGCGCCGGAGCGTTGCAAATGATCGACGAAGGTTTGTTTGAACAATTCCCGGCGCAACGGGTGTTTGGCATGCATAACTTTCCGGATGTGCCGGTCGGACATTTCGCGATCAGGGTCGGGCCAATGATGGCTTCGTTCGATTGCTTTGAAATTACCTTGCGAGGTCAAGCCACCCATGCCGCCATGCCGCATCTTGGCAACGATGTGCTGGTTACCGCGGCGCACCTGATCACACAACTGCAAACCATCGTCAGCCGTCAGATCGATCCCGCCGATTCAGCAGTCATCAGCGTCACGCAGGTGCACGGCGGACATACCTGGAATGCACTTCCGGATTCCGCCGTCATTCGTGGCACATTCCGCAGTTTCAAGAATGCCGTGCGTGAGCAACTGGAACACGGTATCCAACATTTAGCCAGCAGCGTTGCGCAAAGTTTCAAACTGCATGCCGATGTGCGTTTCAACCCCGAAAATCCCGGTTACCCGGTGACACTCAACAACCCTGCCGAAACCGAAAGCGCCATCCGCGCTGCTACCGCTGTCGCCGGTGAGCAATGCGTCAACACCGCACCAATCCCGAGTATGGGCGCAGAGGATTTCGCGTTCATGCTGCAACAGAAACCGGGATGTTATATCTGGATCGGCAATGGCAGCTCGGATGGCAATTGCCTGCTGCATAACCCGAATTACGATTTTAACGACGAGATTTTGCCACTTGGTGCAGCGTATTGGGTGAAGCTGGTGGAGGGTGAGTTGCCGGATAGAAAGAGGGTGGATGAAGATCCATGCTCCTAATCTAATCGCTTCCTTGCTTGTTTTGCAGAAAACAGAGTTTGTCACTGCCGGTTTTGTGGAGAAAATGAGTCAGCATCCATTCCTTGGAGAGTCCGAACCCCCCAGGTTTTGACATGCTTGACAGTAGTTTTTCTGTCAATTTTGGTCTTGTGAGTTTTCTAACTTTGTATCAAAAAAATTACTGTTATATTTCCTTTCGTCAAATACTCATTATTAATTATATTGTTGCATGATGAGCAGTTTGATGACTCATAGTTGGTAATTTGCTGCCAGCGATTTTATCAAGCATGTAATACAGTCTGAGCAGTTAATTGTAATTCATACATAAGGAGAAACAGAACATGGCTACGATTAATGGAACAGCAGGAAATAACGTATTGAATGGTACGCAACAGAACGATGTGCTGAACGCCAATTGGTCGGGTGGGAATGACAAAATGTATGGCAAAAATGGCAATGATAGCTATTTTGTTAATTCATTAGGTGACCAGGTTATCGAAGTAGGGACAGGCATCGATACTGTTGTTTCGCGTCTGGCGTTTTATGACTTACCCAATAACGTCGAAAATCTGGTGCTGGATATTGGTGGCGCAAACGGTATCGGTAATGGTTTGGATAATTCCCTGCAGGGTAACGACAGCAATAACTCCTTATGGGGTAATGAAGGTAACGATGAGTTGTGGGGCTATAAAGGCGTCGATAAATTGTATGGCGGTGCTGGTTCCGATACATTGCACGGCGGGCAAGGTAACGATATTTTGGATGGCGGCTCCGATGGAGACGTGATGCAAGGTTTTTCCGGTAACGATACCTATTATGTCGACTCATTTTTAGATGTAATTGACGGTGAAGCACCGACACAATTCTTCCCTAACATGGGTATCGATACTGTCTATTCCAGCGTTTCAAGGGGTCTTGAGGTCAATATTGAAAATCTCATTCTGACAGAAGCTGCGAGTGGTTTTTCTTGGGCAGGTGGAAATGAATTGAATAATCAATTGACCGGTAACAGTTTCGACAATGGATTGTACGGTTTCGCCGGTAACGATACTCTGAAGGGATTGGGTGGGAATGATTCCCTAGGAGGTTATGAAGGAAATGATAATCTGAATGGTGGTGACGGCAGTGATCTTCTTTCGGGCGATGAAGGTACCGATGCGCTCACTGGCGGTGTCGGTTCAGATAGGTTTTATTTTTGGGCTGAGAACAATAGTCCGAATTCCAGTCTCAGAGATAGTATCAAAGACTTCAAGAGTTCGGAAGGTGATGAGATCGACATTTCAGCAATTGATGCCGATGCGAGCACTCCATTTAGTAATGAAGCTTTCACAAATTTTCAAATCAATTATGATCCCATTTCACACATACTGTCAGCCGACGTCATCGGTTCATCGACCGATTTCTCGGTAGATCTTACTGGCGTTGGACCGGGCTTTAGCCTGGCAAATGTGATTCTGTGATTGTGTTTTTATGTAGTTTCGATTCCCTGCCGCTGATCGCGGCGGGAGATTGGATGTGTCATTGTTTTCAATCTCTAAAAAGCTACTTGAGAATCACTGCTGTGCGATGCTGCGCCTTGGGTGAAGCGGGTAAGAATAAGTGGAATCGAGTGCATGCAATTTAGGTTCGAGTATAAATCGTTACCCCGACCCGGTCGATATGCGCGATCAGGTCGCTATTTTCAAGCTGCCGATATTGCGACAAATCGACGGTATACGGCAACAACAGATCGTCAATCCGATCTTCGATCTGCATGAATTCGGCAAATGAAATCTCTCTGCCTTTGACGGTTAAATCAATATCGGAACCTGGCCGGTAATTTCCTTTGGCACGTGACCCATATATCAAGACCGAATCGATGGCGTCGTATTGGGCAAAAACACTGTTGAGTTTTTCCAAGGTTGCGGGCGGCAAACCAAACCGGTTTTGCTCAGTCATGACCGGTATCGTTCCATTTCTGTTTTCAACGCGATAAATAGTGGAAAGTAATGATGAAGGATTGCATTCACCAATTGCTCGGCAGTGCGTTCATCGTAAGTATGGGAAGAGATATTGCGGCTTTGAATCATAGCCATCCACTGTTCGCCATCGTGGATGAGCTTAACCTTGAATGCTTCACGAGTCGCGTCTTTTGAGCCTTTGATGTTTTGATTGCCCTGATCCTGGAGAAAATCCTTCAGCATATTCCAAGCCAATTCATGGGTGAATTCGAAAGCCTGGATGACGCCTTGCTTTTCTAGTGGAGTGAGCGTGCGTTGGTTGCTGAGTTCAGCGGCGCTCTGCAATTGCAACAATGCTTTTTGATAACTGGAAAACCTCTGTTGCCAGCGAGTATCAGGATTGTTCATTGGGTTTTCTCTAAGTGCTTTAGCGCTACAGCTTGTAGATCAAGGGAGTCTTGTAAGGGCTAACTTCTAGGCATTTCCCCCTAATTAATTTTAGCATTGCTATTTTTGCCATTATTCCTGCCAGTTAAACTAAAATTTATTATCAGCAGTTAATTCAAAAGTGCCGCTATGTTCGTCCCCGTTGATGGTGTATCGGTAGATGCCAGTCGATAAACCGTATACATCAAGGGGAATAATTTTTTCGTAAGGGACGAGTGCTGCGATACAAGCCGAATCCGGTGGAGGAGGAATAAAATCGACAATAATATTGAAATTTGAGAAATCATCGAATTTTTTATTGATTCTTCCAGGAGTGTTGCAGGCAATATCGGGACTGCTGATTTTAAGAAAAACCTGCACAGGGAATGTATCGGTGATAATGGTTTCTACTTTCGTAATGATGCCTTTACGTATTTCGTGTTTATTAACTTTGAGCAGCTTCCATGCATCGATTTGCGGATCATATTGAAAAAGCCCATCTTGAAATAATCCTGCCTGATCCGGCGTGTCTACAATGGGGATATCAAGCAAATCATTCAAATAATAGGGATGATCAAGAATTACTGTTCTTGAAGGAGTGGTGCCAATAAATTCATTTAATACTTCTAACGGTTTGGTTACTTCTGAGGAAAAGGCTGGTAGCGAGAAAAATAAAGTAATGCCTATTGTTACCAGAGTTCTACGAAAAATCATTTTATAATACCTTTATAATTATATGCTTGATTGATGTTAATGAAGTAAATCACACTTCTCGGTTTACTACAATCAAGTATTGAATCATTCGCTTGATAAGTGGCCGATTTAATTGGGTAGCAGCTTCAATCCAGGGAAGTAGTTCGTAGGTTGGGGTGAGTACCCGAATCTCAACTTTTTATCGCTCGCCATAACTGGTTTTTTCCTTTTTTATCAATACTCTTGCCTCAATTATTTGTGAAAATGCCGGCCTTGATATACCGGTGAATGCTCGAGTAAGGCTATTTGCTTGCCCGGTGGACGTGTCCATGTTTTACCGGATTGCAGTGAATGTAATCGACATGCCGTTCAAAAAATGTTTGGATTTATGGATTCCTTCTAATCTATTGGGCTTACGAAGTATCGATCAGTGATTTGGAGGGAGCGATTTTCATCTTCAGTAGTGTATCGCAGAGCGTACTTGATAAAAAGATTCCACCAAATTCACCGGTACACCTCCCGTCGATGTCCTATGCGAATTACCAATACGGTTAATTGTTCATCATGTATTTCGTATACGATGCGATACATGCCGATACGTATGCGGCGAAGCCCTGAATACTCACCTTTCAGCACCCCACCTGCTGCCGGGTTAGTCTTGAGTTGATCGATCGCTTCAATGATACGAAGCCGATCTTCGTGCGCTATATTTTTTAGCGACTTGAATGCACTCTGCTTGATGTTAACGGAGTAGTTCATTCTTTGCGGTTTCCCAGTCAAGCACAGGGTCGGCAGGGTCACGCAGAGCCTCTACGGCATGAGATATATCTTCAAAATCGTCAAGGTAATATTCGACAGCCTGTCGAATTACATCGGCACGGGTTCGATGCAATTTTGTAGCCGCTTCATCCAGGGCAGCAATCAATTCATCGGGAAGTCTTGCAGATATTTGACTCATTTCAGGTTCCTTGCATCAATGTTTAATGTCAATGAATCTCGGTGAATGTCATCATAAAATCAATTTGGGTTATCTGCAATCTTATTTTGGTTCGATGAAATGGTGCAATTTGAAGATATCTCCATGGATTTGGAGCCCAATTACCCCAACTTCTGCATCAACTCCTTAACCCGCATTACCCGCTGATTCACATCCTCGATCTTGACTTGGACTTTCAGGCGATCTTGACCGGAGAGCGCGTATTCGCGGCTGCTTTGGATCAGTTGGATGATTTTTATCGGGTCGATCGGTGGGTTCGGGATGAATTGTACCTGGATACTGTCCGCGCTGGCGTCGATGCGGATGATGCCGAGCGGTTTGGCGGCGATGCGCAGGCAGTGACAGTCTAGCAGGGCGCGGGCCGGATTCGGCAGCAGGCCGAAGCGGTCAATCAGTTCACGGTGCATGTCATCAAGCTGTTCATCATCAGCGCAATTGGCCATGCGTTTGTATAGCACCAGACGTTCGTGGATGTCGTGGCAGTAGTCATCCGGCAG
>JAAEXZ010000153.1 GCA_017879645.1 Nitrosomonas sp. | reverse complement strand
ATTCTGTCAATCAAATCAGGCGCTACAGAACAATCATTGACTTCTCCACCAGTGATCTCAAACTCAACTGGCAAACCATAACTGTCAACCACCAGGTGAATCTTTGTGGTATTACCTGCGCGGCTTTTCCCAATCGCCTGGGGTCCCTCGCCCGCTGCGCCTGCACTATGCTGGTGCGCTTTAACATAGCTGCCATCAATAAATTCCCATTCACAATCCGGATCAATAACCAACGCCTTGAAAATCCTTAACCATTTGCTGCTTAACGACCACGCATTGAATCTTTTGTAGATGGAATTCCAGCATCCAAATGCCTTAGGTAAGTCTCGCCATGGGCAGCCAACCCGCATTCGATACAGCATTCCCTCTACCGTCATGCGCAGATTGCGCTTGTTATAAACCGCTTCTTGAAGCAGAATCTTCTCCAGCTTCGACCAGAACTCATCACTGAGCATCAATCGGGGCATCGCAAACTCGTCTTATTGGTGGTATGGGAACCTCAATATTACGAGTTTGCTTCTTTCTTTTAAATACTTATCTCTAAATGTCAACAGAACCTAGGGTCTGTTGACATTTCACATAGGTAACCACAAATATCCACAAGCCATGGCAACCATACTTTCATAATTCCTCTTTAATTTGTCATATCGTGTTGCCACTGCACGATATTGCTTCAATCGCGCAAAAGCGTTTTCCACCAAATGCCGATACTTATATAGACCCCAATCCATGTCTGCATTACCCCTCAAAGAATTGCGCTTTCTTGGTATTACCACCCTGGCTCCCTGTTTGGTTATCTGCTCTCGTATGCACTCGCTATCATAGCCCTTGTCTGCAACGATCACCTCCGCATCAGGTAACTTGGCAAGCAAACCGGGCGCTGCAGAACAATCATTGACTTCTCCACCGGTGATTTCAAACTCAACTGGCAAGTCATAACTATCAACCATTAGGTGAATCCTTGTGGTATTCCCGGCACGGCTTTTACCAATGGCCTGCGGCTTCTTACTAGCCGCTCCCGCACTATGCTGATGTGCCTTAACATAGCTGCCATCAATAAATTCCCATTCACAATCCGGATCAATAACCAACGCCTTGAAAATCCTTAACCATTTGTTGTTTAATGACCACGCATTGAATCTTTTGTAGATGGAATTCCAGCATCCAAATGCCTCGGGCAAATCTCGCCACGGACAGCCAACTCGCATTCGATACAGCATCCCCTCTACCGTCATGCGCAGATTGCGCTTGTTATAAACCGCCTCTTGAAGCAGAATCTTCTCCAGCTTCGACCAGAACTCATCACTGAGCATCAAGCAGGGCATCGCAAACTCGTCTTATTGGTGGTATGGAACCCCAATATTACGAGTTTGCTTCTTTCTTTGAAACACTTTCTCAAAACGTCAACAGACCCTAGGGAATTAATTTCTCACGCATTATCACATTTTCCTCAATCTCAGCTAACGTACGCCAAGCAGGACGAAGTTTTTGATTAGCCGCCAGAATTAGCTGATCATCTACTTGAAAAGGATTTTTCTGGGTGGCATTCCCATAGGTCATAATTACCTTTGCATTCAGGGGATTGGAAAATTCAACCAACGCGACGAAAGTATCGCCCGAGGACGATGCCAGCTTTCCATCTTCGTCAGGCTCATACGCAATTTCACGAAACACACCCAACGCAGTAGTAGCACCGTTAGCAGGCAAATCAACTCCGTTACGCCGTAGGCGAGCAAAATTACCCCATGCCACCTCCAATCCTTCTGCAGTATTTTGCAACTCGTCAACAGCCTCACGCAGCGCCGCTAATGACAGAGGCACATCCGCCAGTCCCCGGGGCGTAAGCAACGGCTCGTGAGGATCAAATGGCTGTGCATAAAAAAGATTTCCCAGAAACTGATCAGAAGAAAAAGTATAACCCGAGTCGGTATCAGTGACTTTAGCAATGGTTTTATCAAACCACTTCTCGAACCACTTATAAAAAAGCGCTGCCCCTCGGCTTTCTGCCAGATATTGCCGGTCCCAGCGCTCAAGTACCTCGACCGATTTCATGAGCAAGGGATCATCACTGGCGCATGCCGCAACCATCAACTCGTCAAGTACTTGATCCGCAACCAATGCATACGTCGAATGCTTGGCAGTCGTGAGTTCCGCATAGCTCATTTGTTGATGTTCATTTAACATCTGCAACCCGCGCAGCTCGCGATTATTGCTCACATTGACTGCAATATTTGAAGGATATTTATTTTTATCAAGAAAAGGCATGGTCATATACCATGGCGCACCATTTGAGTTTTGTACCCAGCCACTTGAAGGATTGAGCGACTTGGGCAAATCCTCGTAAGCATGAGTCTCCGCCCAAATCAAATTCGCATCATCTCCCGCAACAGGGGCTTGCCAAAATGCCGTATCCCCAGCCGGTCGGACAGGAATAATTCCATTAAAAGCCAGCATGATATTCTTGTCTCTATCCGCATAAATCACATTAAATAAAGGCAGATGTCCACCTCGTAACGCTTCCTGAAATTCATGTAAATCATTGGCCTGTCCCATCTGCCACCACTGTCGATTCATCCCCGAGAGCAGAGATGTTTCAAGTAACGCCAAACGTACTGCCAACATTTGTCCATTCATTTCCACGACAGGCCCCTGTTTTGCCCGCCGAATCAACAGAGTCTCATTTCTCATGCTGCCATCGGGTTGTCGAATTTGAATGGTTTCAGATGTAATAATAAAAGGATGCACTTTATCATCCAAAAAATAACCATCCTCAAGCACAGACCCAGCCAGTCTCAAACGATATAAATCGCATCCATCCATTGGGTTGACGGTATGCGTCCATCCAAGATGATCGTTGAATGCAATCTGTAAAACCGGTGAACCGACCAATGCCACACCATACAGATTACGATTGGGCAACAAAAAGTGCGCCTCATAAAATGTTTCTAATCCACCCCAGTAAAGATGCGGATTAACCAGCAACATAGCATTACCACTACTTGAGTAATTCGGACCTAGCGCCCAACCATTCGAAGCTGCCGGTTGGTCAGTAAAATCAAATCCTGGCAACACTGCGCCACACTCCGAAATCCCTGCAATAAAAACAGTCATTATCCGCGTAGTATGCGCCACTACATCTTGTGGTTTGACCGGTAACACGGTTTTGACGGCATCGGAAATTACTTCAGGATACTGACGCGCAAAGTCATTGATGCCCGCCGTGAATGCATCGATATTTTTCTTAAAATCAGCATCCTGCTGCTGATACCATTTTTCAGCCAGCGTTGGAATCCCTAACGTTCGCACGGACCGATCGGCCAGCAAATAGCTGTCGCCAAATGCTTCAGCACCGCGTCCACGTGCTATCGCATACAGTCTAAGTAACAAATCCCCGTGACTTCGCATCTGTGCCCAGCCAAAAGCGTAAAAAGCATCACTATTTTTTGTGGCGACAATATGCGGAACCCCCCAGTTATCCCACAAAACTTCAGGATCTCTATGGGTTGATTCAGATGACGGAACAGGCTGACATGCTTGCAAAAATATCATCACAAAGGGTAAATACTTTATCAAGTGCAGCAATGATA
>JAAEXZ010000152.1 GCA_017879645.1 Nitrosomonas sp. | reverse complement strand
GGTTTTGGCGCTCTGCGGGGCTTCGCCTGCGTTCGCTTCGGCAGGTTCAAGCCTTTTTGGCCTCTGGCGCCCGTTTATCCAGCGCCACCTGCTATCTTTCTTGCAGCGCTGCGCCGCTTCCGTGGCCCAGCGCTTTTGCGTGGGCTGTGCCCGTCTTCAAGTCAGGGCGCCCCTTTTTGGCCTTCGGGTCTAACTCTGCGCTCAAGCGGACTGGCTTTCAGCCAGCCGCTTACCTTGGCCGTTAGATGCCAGATTTGGCGTTGCGTATGCTCACAGAAAATCGATAGCCGCAAGACTGTTTTTGGCAACTCATAGCCACTACAATTTCTCCTTCATACCGTAGAGGAGATTGCGCGTGAAGAACTGGATATTTCTGGCTGTTGCAATCTTTGGCGAGGTCATCGCAACTTCCGCACTGAAGTCTAGCCATGGATTCACTAGGTTAGTTCCTTCCGTTGTAGTTGTGGCTGGCTACGGGCTTGCGTTCTATTTCTTGTCTCTCGCGCTCAAGTCCATTCCGGTCGGTATTGCTTACGCTGTATGGGCTGGGCTTGGCATCGTGCTTGTGGCAGCTGGGCGTTCATTGGCATGGGACTTATCGTCAGTGGCGTCGCCGTTCTAAACCTGCTATCCAAGGTCAGCGCACATTGACCGGGTTGGCATCTAACAATTCATTCAAGCCGACGCCGCTTCGCGGCGCGGCTTAATTCAGGCGTTAGGTTTCTTAACTATGCTCCGGATGCGCGGTTACGGCCTTCTTCTTTTAGGCACTTTTGCCTTAGCGGCCTCTCCAGCTTTAGCAGATCAGAAAAATTTCTTTACATGGTTTCGAGGCGGCGAATCAACCGTCATCGGTAAAGCAGGCGACGCCCTGAGTCAGTATTACCCGTTTGGCCTTGAAGACAGTCAATGTGCCACCTTGCCCCCGCCACTTGCTGAGCTTATTTTTACAAAGTTTGGGACAGGTGACCCCAAGTTCCATTTGCCCCGCGAAGACATTTTCAGGTGTTACGGTGAGTTATCACCCGACCAGTACCGCTTTAGATTGGTTCTAGTCGATGGCGGGATCGGGTTTGTGTTACCACTCACGCGTAATTATTCGTGCGGTGAGGAAATTCGCGTAACGTTCGAAGAGCTCGCTCCATTTATGAATAATGAGGGACTGCGGTACGTGTCACAGATCAAAAAGTCACGCAAGGCAAGGCGCTGATGAAACCTAACCCTTCCGTCGAGAGGGACCGCCCACAAGCTGCGCTTGTGGGTTCCCTTCGCGGCTTCGCCGCTACGGCGGCCCCTCACGTCAAACGTTAGACACCATGACCGACTCAGTGCCATCCGAAATTTCTGCGCAACTGTCACAGACACTCGACGTCATTCGGTCTCATCTGGCATCGACGATACTGGCCGTACATTTGTATGGATCGGCGTCGAGTGGCGGCCTGAAGCCATACAGCGACATTGATCTACTGGTTACGGTAAATGCACGACCTGATGAAGCTGTGCGGCAGGCTTTGATGCTCAACCTGCTGGAAGTCTCAGCTCCACCCGGCCAGAGCAAAGCTATCCGCGCCCTGGAGGTTACCGTTGTCGTACGCAATGATATCGTGCCCTGGAGTTATCCGGGCAGGCGGGAATTGCAATTTGGGGAATGGCTGCGCAAAGATCTTCTAGCGGGCATCTTTGAGCCCGCCGGTATTGATCCTGATCTGGCGATCCTGCTAACGAAAGCAAGGCAACACAGCATCGCCTTGGTAGGTCCATCGGCGGAGCAGTTTTTTGATCCTGTTCCTGAAGGCGATCTCCTGAAGGTGCTGGCCGACACTCTGAAGTTGTGGAACTCCCCGTCGGACTGGGCAGAGGATGAGCGAAATGTAGTGCTTACATTGGCTCGTATTTGGTACAGCGCAGCAACCGGCAAGATCGTACCGAAGCACGTCGCTGCCGATTGGGCAATGGCGCGTTTGCCGGCCACTCTTCAGTCAGTAATGCTGGAGGCCAGGCAGGCTTATCTTGGGTATAGTGAGGATCGTCTGGCCTCGCGCGGGGATCAGTTGACAGCGTTCGTTCAATACGTGAAGTGCGAAGCCACTCAATTGCTCAATGTCAGAACCAACAGTGTCTAACAATGCGCTGCTGTCGGACAAATTTTCCGCTGCGCTCCAAATTTGCCGCAGAGCGCAACGTTAGACGTAAGCCTATAATCTCTAGTATTTTGAAAATCGAGATCAAGATGAAACTGCTGCTCTACCCGTTATTGCTGTTCCTTGTCATTCCAGCCTTTGCCCAGGCGGACTTTGAACATGCCATTTCAGATCTTGAGGCGCACAATCAAGCCAAGATCGGAGTGGCCCTAGTTAGTGAAAATGGCAACCTGATTCAAGGGTATCGTGCGAATGAAAGGTTCGCGATGTGCTCAACTTTCAAGTTGCCGTTGGCCGCTCTTGTTCTGAGTCGCATTGACGCTGGGAAAGAGAATCCTGAGCGCAAGCTTCATTACGATTCCGCGTTCCTTGAAGAGTACGCCCCAGCCGCAAAACGGTATGTGGCAACTGGATATATGACTGTAACTGAGGCAATTCAATCCGCCCTCCAACTCAGCGACAATGCCGCAGCTAACCTGCTGTTAAAAGAGGTTGGCGGCCCACCTTTATTGACAAAGTATTTCCGTAGCCTGGGTGATAAAGTAAGTCGCCTTGATCGTATTGAACCGACTTTGAACACCAATACGCCCGGCGATGAAAGAGATACAACAACGCCCATGTCCATGGCACAGACTGTGTCAAAGCTGATTTTTGGAGACACGTTGACATATAAATCCAAGGGGCAGCTAAGGCGATTACTCATCGGCAATCAGACCGGGGACAAAACCATTCGAGCTGGCTTGCCTGATTCATGGGTAACGGGTGACAAGACAGGCTCGTGTGCGAATGGCGGCCGTAACGATGTGGCGTTTTTTATAACCACTGCCGGAAAAAAATATGTTCTTTCTGTATATACCAATGCACCTGAATTGCAAGGCGAGGAAAGGGCGTTATTAATTGCTTCTGTAGCAAAGTTAGCACGTCAATATGTTGTTCACTGAATCCGCATACGTCTAACAATTCGCCTAAGCCGGACGCTCGCATGGCTCGCGCCGCTTGGCTCAAGCGTTAGAGCACGATTTCAAAAAACCTCAATGGAATAATTTTATGAACAAAATACTAATCTCATCTGCAATACTCTCCTTTCTCTTGCTTGGCTGCGGAGAACAAAAGCAAAACAATTCAGAGACAAACAAATCCAATCAATCTCAGGACACAGCAAAAGAAGATAACCCCCCAATTGGCACAAGCACAATTAAAACCCCAGAAATCCCAATAAAAACCTATGACGGGCCGTTTGGTCTTGCCATGGGAATTAGTATTAATGAATTATCTGGCACAATCGCCTCCGCAAAAGCACTAGAAACCAATCCAAATATTTATACAATCACACCACCCAAACCAGCACCTGGATTTGATCGTTATTATGTCGTTGCAACCAAGGAAGATGGGCTTTGCAAAATAAATGCCATATCAGAGGTTAATGTTGTCAATGATACAGGGGATCAACTGAAATCGCGCGTCAATGAGATCGCCGAGATGGTCGAACTCAAATATGGAAAATCGCATAAAAAATATGATTTTGCACGGCAGGATGTCTACCGCAGGAATCCTCAATTTTTCATGATGGCGCTAAAAGAAGATGCCGTTACCTATGGATTTGATTGGGTAAATAAAGCAAACAAATCAACACTACCCAGCGATTTAGAAGAAATTAACGTTTTCGCCAATGCTTCGGAAATGAGCAAAGGATGGGCCTCTATCGAATACGTTTTCAATAATTTCAAATCCTGCCAAGTTAATATCAAAAAATCTAAATCGACAAATTTATGAGACAACAATCTAACTATTCGTCGCAGCCGACCGCCTACGGCGGCGGCTGAACTCAGGGCGTTAGACCTCTATCCACCAGCCCCCGCCTTGGGCACTCGATATCAAGGCCACCGAAGGGTAAACTGTCGCTTTGCGACCATACGGTAACGCTCAGAAATGAACGATTTCGAGAAGTACACAAGCCCAGATGCCACCATTTACTACGGCGATTGCTTAACGGCATTGCCGGATGTGCCGGATGGATCGGTTGATTTGGTATTTGCTGATCCGCCTTACAACATTGG
>JAAEXZ010000050.1 GCA_017879645.1 Nitrosomonas sp. | reverse complement strand
TACAAGGACCGCGTATTTTCACATTTCCTCGCCGAATACCAGGCCGGACGCACCCCCAACCCCGATGTACTGTGTAATGCCGAAATCAAGTTCAAGGCTTTTCTCGATCATGCCACACAAATGGGCGCCGACAAGATTGCCACCGGGCACTATGCACAAGTCAGGCAATTCGGTGGCACCTTTCAATTGCTCAAGGGCGAAGACGGCACCAAGGACCAGAGTTATTTTTTATACCGGCTGAATCAGCAACAACTGGCGCGCACCCTGTTTCCGGTTGGCCACCTGTACAAACGCCAGGTACGAGAAATTGCAAGAACACTGAATCTGCCCAATCAGGCCAAAAAGGACAGCACCGGCATTTGTTTCATTGGCGAACGTCCGTTCCGGGAATTCCTCAACCGTTATCTGCCACACGAGCCCGGAGAAATCCAGACACCAGAAGGAAAAGTCATCGGCGAACACATCGGTCTGATGTACTACACCCTAGGACAACGCCAAGGCCTGGGCATTGGTGGTACACGTGACGGCAACGATGAACCGTGGTTTGTTTGTGCCAAGGACAGGCAGCGAAATGTATTGATTGCCGTTCAAGGCCATAACCACCCCGCCCTGCTCCGTCCCATTCTGAAAGCAACCGACCTGACTTGGATCAGTGGTCAGCAACCGCATTGCAATTGGGTCTATGCCGCCAAAACCCGCTACCGTCAGGCCGATGCGCCATGCGCCATCTCTCGCATCGAAACCGGCATCTGTCACGTCGAGTTTGCTCAGGAACAATGGGCCGTTACCCCCGGACAATCCGCTGTCATTTACGAAAGCAAGGTATGTCTGGGTGGAGGCATCATCTGTGAGTAAAGCGGGATCTACGCCGCAGGGATAATACGGGAGAACTCATACCGGAATCCGGATCAGAACGCCGGGCTATTTCACCGTCACCTTTTACTACTGCCTTGTTACGTTATCCCGGTGTAAGCAGCCTGATTTGCATCTTCATGCTCTACAGAGCTAGGCCAACGCCTACCTTTCGTTTCCCACGCATGGCCACCCATCCCAGAAACCCTAAACCCAGCAACAACATCAGGTAAGTCTCGGGCTCGGGAACGGGCGGTGGTATAAAAATAGGCTGTGGATGAAAAACCGTATCCGGCGTATAGGACAATAGAAAAGCTTCGGTATGTCCCTGACTATCGAGGCCATAACCTACAATTTGCCCATGATTATTGATATCGGATACAAACAGATTGGTCCAGCCACCCGCAATGACCGCATCGAGCTGGGACAAATCGGTAATGCCACCATGACTGTATATAAAGGCATCAAAGTTCCCGTTGCCATTCAGGACTGTCGACACCCCCACCGCTTCACCATTATTGTTGATACCGGTAGCACTGCTGTAGCGTCCGCCCAAGGTACCCAGATCAAGCATGTTGCTGCCATCCCGACCGGTAATAAAAGCATGCGGCAACACACTGCCTTTTGCCAAGGATTCTCCGACAATCTGTCCGGAACCATTGATACCGATGGCATAGCTATAATCGTCTCCCAGCGTACCCAGATCCGTCATGCCGACACCATGCGCGCGAGCCAGAAAAGCATGTGTACTTCCCGTACCGGTAAAGGATGCACCGATGACCGTTCCGGCATCATTGATTGCCGTTGCAAAACTATCCGTCCCCCCCAGCGTGCCCAGGTCTTTGATACCCACACCATTGGAGCCGGTTACAAACGCATGGTAATCAAAGGGTCTGCCCGAAAAAATACCGATATGTCCGACGACCTGCCCCGAATTGTTGATACCACTAGCCGAGCTATAATCCCTTCCCAGACTACCCAGATCATGGATACTGGCCCCTTTCGGCCCGGCCAGAAAGGCGTGATAACCCATCGGATTGTCAAGCGTCAACGCAGCTTGTCCCACTACCTGACCCGCATCATTGATCGAAGTGGACAGGCTCTCCGCTCCGCCCAGCGTACCAAGATCGATTACACCGGCACCATTGGCGCCCGTCATGAATGCATGCCGATCCCCTGAACCCGTATAGGCATACCCCACCACCTGGCCGTTATCGTTGATGCCACGCGCAAAACTAATATCCCCTCCGAGGGAACCCAATCCGGTAATCGACCAATTGGCATGTGCTATTGTAGAAAAAACAGTCATCCCAATTGTCGCAAGAATAATGGCAAAACCACAAAACTTTGAGTCACGTCTATTCATAACACTCTCTTGATGTTAAAGGATAAAAACAAAAATCTGCAATACCTGTATTAGCCTGTATTATTAAACGTATTACAGTCATTTCTTTTTATCATATCACTACCCAATCTTTTCTCTCACCCGCCAATCAGATTTATCCTACAATCCGGTGCATTTGCATGCCTGTCTGTCACAGCAGATTCAGGGTTCTGTTCCCAACCCCGCTGCAACTTTTTACAATAAAAGCCGGATTCGGTTACAATCAAATCTCCTTGTCACCCTTCCTGTCCACAGTCTGCTTGATTCCAGTCAATTTTTGCCCACTCCTTGCTGAATACGCATTCAATGAAACGAATGACCTTTATCCTGGTTGGGTAGAATCTAAAAAAATTGAAGCGGTATAATACCCGTCAAAAAATTGAATCATTGGATAAAAATTAATTTATGTCACAATCCTTATTTCAAAGAACACCTTTACTCGATGGTAGTGATGTCACAGCAAAGCGTGAGGAAATACGCCAGTACTTCCACACCACCCTGGATCGCTACGAACAACTGTTCGAGACCTTGCGCACCAAGGAAGCGTATTACAAGAAATCTATCTCTTTGCGCCATCCACTCATTTTCTACCTCGGTCATACCGCGACCTTTTTCACCAACAAACTGATTCTGGCCGGACTCATCGGCGAACGCATCGACCCCAGACTGGAATCGATCTTTGCCGTAGGCGTGGATGAAATGAGCTGGGATGATCTGGACAGTACGCATTATGACTGGCCCAGTGTCGAGGAAGTCTTTACTTACCGTAAAACAGTCCGCAATCTCGTCGATCGACTGATCAGCGATATGCCGATGGTCCTGCCAATTGCCTGGGAAAGTTCCTGGTGGCCTATCCTGATGGGCATCGAACATGAACGCATTCACCTGGAAACCTCATCCGTTCTGATTCGCCAGCATCAGCTCGAGTTCGTACAGCCGCACCCGGAATGGCAGCCCTGCCGCACATCGGGTACTGCACCACTCAACTCCCTGGTCGATGTCGCAGCGGGCGGTATTTCCATCAGTAAAAACAAGACCGATCAACTGCACTATGGCTGGGATAACGAATATGGCTCGCATAACGCCGACATTCCCGCTTTTAAAGCCAGCAAGTATCTGGTCAGCAACGAGGAATTTCTCCCTTTTGTCGAAGCCAACGGATACCGTACTGAAAGTTACTGGCTCGAAGAAGGTCGGGCCTGGCAGGAATTCACCCGAGCCGAACATCCCACGTTCTGGATCAAGAAAGGAAATTCGTGGCACCTGCGCCTGATGACCGAAGAGGTGCCGATGCCCTGGGACTGGCCTGTCGAAGTCAATTACCATGAAGCCAAGGCTTTCTGTAACTGGAAGGCTGCCATCTCCGGTCAGCCCGTCAGACTGCCAACGGAAGACGAATGGTACCGTTTATACGATGTCGCACAACTTTCAGAAGTACCGCCGCACGACAAGGCACGGGGCAACCTGCATCTGGATTTTTACGCCTCGAGCTGCCCGGTTTCCGAATTCGCGCATGGCGAATTCTTCGATATCGTCGGCAATGTCTGGCAGTGGACCGAAACACCGACTTATCCTTTCGAAGGTTTCGATGTCCATCCATTGTACGACGACTTCACCACACCCACATTCGACAACCAGCACAATCTGATCAAGGGTGGATCCTGGGTTTCATGTGGCAACGAAACGCTGCGCAGTTCGCGCTATGCGTTCCGCCGCCATTTCTTCCAGCATGCCGGTTTCCGTTATGTGGTATCCGATGCACCGGCCAAGCAGCCGACATCGAATTATGAAACCGACAAACTGCTGTCGGAATACGCTGAATTTCATTATGGCGACAACTACTTCGACGTTTCCAATTTTCCACGCGCCCTGGCGGAAATCGCCATTTCGGCAATGGGTAACCGGCCCAAGCGCACTGCGCTGGATTTGGGGTGTGCATCCGGTCGCTCGACCTTCGAGCTCGCGCGCAATTTCGATCATGTCACCGGCATCGACTTTTCCGCACGTTTCATCGGTCAGGGCGTACAACTCGTGCAACATGGCGTGCTGCGCTACACGCTGGTCGAGGAAGGCGATCTGGTCGCGTACAAGGAACGCACCCTCACCGGCTTGGGGCTTGATCACGTCAAGGATCACGTTGAGTTTTACCAGGGCGATGCCTGCAACCTGAAGCCCTTCTTCACCGGTTACGATCTCATTCTTGCAGCCAACCTGATCGACCGGCTGTACGATCCGGCCAAGCTGCTGGCCAGTATCCATACCCGCATCAATAGCGGTGGGCTGCTGATGATCACTTCACCTTACACCTGGCTCACCGAGCATACGAAAAAAGAAGCCTGGGTCGGTGGATTCAAGCGGGACGGTGAAAATTTCACTACGCTGGACGGTCTCAAGGAAATCCTGGGCAAGCATTTCCGCCTGGTTCAGGAACCCATATCGGTTCCCTTCGTCATCCGGGAAACCAAGCGTAAATTCCAGCACACACTTTCGGAAGTCACCATCTGGGAGAAAATTTCTTGACGCACAGCTTTGATTTCGATCAGGAAATCAACCGTGCAGGAACCCACAGCGTCAAGTATGACGGGCGGCAAGCCATGTTTGGCAATAGCAATGTTACCCCGGCCTGGGTGGCCGACATGGACTTTGCCGCCCCGCCTGCAGTTACGCAGGCCCTGATCGGGCGCGCCACCCATCCCATTTATGGCTACACGCTGTTCCCGGACAGCCTGTACGCGGCGCTGATCGACTGGATGCAACGCCGGCATCATTGGACCATTCTGCGTGAGTGGATCGTATTCTGTCCTGGCGTGGTGCCTTCACTGAATGCCGCCGTGCTGGCGCTGACCCAGCCAGGTGATGCGGTTCTTGTTCAACCTCCGGTTTATTTCCCGTTTTTTTCTGCGGCTTCACAAACAGGCCGGCGACTGCTGCAAAACCCGCTGCATCTAGCTGATGATCGCTATTCGATGGATTTTGACCACCTGGAGTGCTGCGCCAAGGATGCCAAACTACTGTTGTTCTGTTCGCCGCACAACCCAGTCGGACGTGTCTGGCAACCCGAAGAACTGGAACGCCTGCTGACCATAGCCCGAACACACGATCTGATCATTTTTGCCGACGAAATCCACGCCGACCTGATTTATCCCGGTAACCGCCACTATGCACTGGGTACGCTACCCCACGCTGATGTCAACATCCTCACCGCCGTGGCACCCAGCAAAACCTTCAACATTCCCGGATTGAATCTGTCGGCACTGATCATTCCTGATCCATCAACCCGCGATGCCATCAACCAGTGCTTCAACACGCTCCATGTCAGTGCTTCCAATCCGTTCAGCGTCGCCGCTTTTGAAGTAGCATACCGTGAAGGGGAAAGCTGGCTTGAAGCGCTACTGCCCTATCTGCGAGATACACGCGATGTGGTCTGCACCTATCTGGCACAGTATTTGCCGGAAATCCGGGTCGTTCCAGCGCAAGGCACCTATCTGCTCTGGCTCGACTGCCGCGCCTGGGGCATGACCGATACACAACTGCGGCATTTCTTCATTCACGAAGCCGGCGTCGGCCTCAATCCCGGCATGCAATTCGGCCAGGAAGGCAGCGGCTTCATGCGCTTGAACATTGCAGCACCGCGGCACACGATCCTGCAGATACTGGACCAGATCAAACTGGCCAGGGTTCGCTCCCTACAGTAAATAGAAGTGTGGTAACGATTTCACTCTATGCTGCGATAAAAATCCTGAAAACAAAGGTATCCCCATCCGGCCACGTATACGCACTCACGTCACCATCAGGCTTATTGAGCCGTATCTCGCTGTATCCAGTCGTCACCCACAACGCTTTTTCTCAACGCTTTCCTAGTTTCCCCGGCTTTTATCAACGTCTTCCGAACTCACCAGACTGCCAAGATTGCCCCATGCGTTCCGGATGTAAGACACCACAGAAGCAATTTCGCTATCCTGGATGAGATGCTGAAAAGGTGGCATGCCGTAGGGACGCGGATTGCCGGTGGTAGCAGGAGGATACCCGCCATACAGCACACTGCGGATGGTGTTCAGCGGAGAACTCATGGTCACACTGCGATTTCCTGCCAGAGGCGGATACATTTTAGGCACGCCTTGCCCTGATTTGCCGTGACAATCCTGACAGTGCTTTTCATATACCTCTTCTCCAAGAACCAGATATTGGCGCACACGTTCCGGCATTTTCCTGACCTTCTTGGGTGCTTTGTCACTGTTGGGTTTCTCACCCAGGGATTGCAGGTAAACCGCAATCGAACGAATATCCTGCTCCGACAGATGCTGCAAACTTTGTCTGACGATCGTTGCCATGGGACCAGAAGTCACAGCATGACTGTTGATTCCAGTCGACAGCAATTCGACGATGTCATCGATCGACCATTCACCCACTCCAGCTTCCGCGGGCGACACCAGTGAAGGCGCATACCAGTAGGTGCCCATTATTTCGCCTCCGGTGAGTTTGTCGTCCTGACTCGCGCCCCATACATTGCGGGAAGTATGGCAAGCATTACAGTGCCCGAGTCCCTGAACCAGATAATTACCCCGATTCCACTCATCACTTTTGGATTTGTCCGGCTGATAAACCCCTTCCTTGAAATACCATGTCCGCCACAGATACAGGAGCGACTGATTATCATAAGGTGATCGTATGGTATGGGACGGATTGGACTGCGCAACAGCAGGCAGCGAACGCAGATAGGCAAAGATCGCATCGGCATCCTGCCGGGTCACCTTGGTATATTCGGTATAGGGAAAGGCAGGATACAGATAGCGGCCATCCCTGGATTTCCCATGATGCAATGCTTGCCAGAAATCCTCCTCGTTCCAGCGACCGATTCCTGTTTCGTTATCCGACGTGATGTTCGGTGTGACGAACTGACCGAAAGGCGTATCCAGCTTGCGCCCTCCCGCATAGGGTTGACCTCCCCGTGTGGTATGACATCCCATGCAGTTACCCGCCCGGGCGAGATACTCTCCGCGTCGAGCCTGATCATCACCTGAATCAGCCAGTGTCTGGACCGATGTCATCATGGACAGCAAACCGCCTGCAACAATGATGATGACTTGCCATTTGCTGGCAAACCCTGTTTTGCTTGTACGTTTCATCGTGCGCCCCCCTTCTCTGACAATATCGTCCGGCAACGTTGCACCAGATCCGGAGTAAGCACATTCGCTTCGGCCGATTGTCCCGATACCGGTTGGCTAGGCAGCCACAACACCAGTGCATTGACTTCTTCCTGAGTCAATTTCTTGGCGATTTCCGACATACAGTCGGGTGTCTGTCCGCGCATGATTCCACCATTGCGCCAGCCGCCGAACTGTGCGGCCAGGTAGGCATGTGGCAAGCCAAGCAGACCGGCGATATGAGGTTGTACACCCATCAGCTTTTCTCCATGACATGCACTGCATGCCGGAAGATCGCGCTTGGGGTCGCCAGAATGCATCAGCGTTTCCACGGACCGGATTTCATCGGATGACAGCGTGTGCGCAACCGGCGCCGGATAGGTGTAGGGCATCGACGCAAAATATTGTGCAATCTCCAGCATGTATTCATCCGACATGTTTTCCAGCAGAATGGCCATCGGCTGGTAATAGCGCCGGCCATCGCGGAAATTACGCAACTGGTTGTAAAGATAACCGGCCGGTTTGCCCGCGATCCGCGGGAAATAGGCATCCCGATCGATTCGGTCGGCATCCCTGTGACAGATGATGCAGGGCTTGACCCGCTCATCCAGTGTATCGGACATCCCGGATGATGCCGGCCCGGCAGCACCGGCCAGACCGGAAATCATCGACAACAAAACAAAAATAGAAAACTTCATTGACACAAGCATCCATAAAAATATTCAAATTACCGGTAACGCTTCAGTTTGCTTTCCTGAAGATCCGCATTGACCCCAGGGCATCTTGCTGCACGTCGCAGCAGCACACAATTCGCAGCCCTGCAAGAAAAAGCCGGTAGCCAGAACGCAGTATATCACTGCTTCCCACTCCGTCAGCCAGATGATATGCCTTGCAGGACTGTTCGCCGGCATCGGATAGGATGAGGACCCCATCATTTCCCCGAAAATGTATGCATTTGCAGTATTGTTCATCCACGGTGATTTTCTTAGCATGATCCATGCGACGTTCAAGTGATGAACAATGGACCGTTCGATTCCATTTCAGCGGTGGTAGAACGGTGGAAAGCAGCCACTGCAATTGACTGATCATTAAGAAAGGAAATCATCATGAATAATACCAGCAAGCGATTTACCTCAACTCTGATGGGAATAATGACTGCATTCCTTTTCCCCTTCGAAATGGCGCAGGCAGACCCCGGCAATGAAATGGGGTGTATTTCGAGACAACAAGGCTCGATGAAATTTGTCAGAAGCGAGCAGCTCGACAGGGAAACCATCCTGGAGGCTGCGAAGACTCAGCGGCTGCAGGGAGCGAAGACCATCGATCCGTGCCTGACCGGGCAAGTGAAGCATGTTCCCGCTTCGGTCTATGCCAAAATGGCTGAAAGATATCCCGACAAATACCAGCCGCTGGAAGATCTGGCAAGTATGGCTACCTCTTCGGGAAAAAGCGCTGGCAGCGCTGGCACCGCTGCCAAGCACAAAGCACCTCAGTATCGCTACAATAATATTGCGGAAGCTACGCCTCCCGATATATTGGTCTTTGCGCCTACTTCGTTAAAAAATGATGACAAGGTGTATGGCACGGCTTATACCGAATTCTTTGATGGCCCCCCTTTTTTTACAAGCTTCGCTGCGGTATTCGAGGACGGAGCCGTGACCATGCTGCAAAACTCGAAAGGGTTTAGCGTCAATAGCGCCAATGCCCGCGGTACACTTGGCGGCGGCGTCGTTACTGATTCCGAGAATCTCTTTACTCAGGCTGCCTTGTTTTATGATAATAAAATTCACCTGATTCCACGTCTGCCCGGTGAAATTTCCAGCCAGGTGATCCTGCTCAATGACCGAGGCGTGGCAATGATTTTTTCATTGGATGAAAACTTCAATTTTGAACTGGCGCTTTACAAAAACGGTCAATTGATTCCGCTGGATTTTGGCCCCAATGTTCAATCTCCCTTTTTTCTGGGCATGAACAATAAGGGAATAATTTCGGGCACTACCTTTATTGATGGGGTTGGTTACAGAGGTTTTCGCCATGATCCGCGCGAAAATCAGACCACTATGCTTGAGCCGCTGCCTACGGAACCCGATGCCTGGGCGATGGGCATCAACAACCGGGGTGACGTGCTGGGCTATTCATTTGTTTTTGGTGGCATCGAACGCATCGGTGTATGGAATGCGAAAGGAAAATTCAAAGCTCATTTCGTTGAAGGAACACCCGAATTCCCTACAATCAGCAACAACATAGCATTCAATGACAATAATCTGATCGTCATTTCGCAAGTGTCAAATCCGCCTAGTGAGAGGCGTAGAATCTATCTCGTGCCTAAACCAGGAGTGCGATTGAACCTGGATGATTTTTTATCGGATGTACCTTCTGGACATGATCCTTATTATGTGAGCGCTATAAATAATCGTGGAAGTATGATCGGTTTAACTGTCACTCCCGAAAACGACATTTACGACTTCATTCTGAAACGCATAGGTCAGGGACATCACTGACATTTGAAATTCAATTTGCAAGTCATGAAAAAACAAGCAGTGCTGGCGTAAACCGGCACTGCTTGCGTCATCACGCCACTACTTTGCGTTCGAGTCGCTGTATTTGATCGTACTATTTCGTATCGGTATAACCAGACTCACCAGATTGCCGGCAGCCGCACCGAACCCACCCTTTTTCTTCCGCTTTGCGCAATGCTTCATACCGGCAATACACATCCATCAGGATAAGGATTCGCTGAAATTGGGTGCGTATGGTCGCGGGAGAGCGGCAAAGATATTCGGCCAGGATTTTGGTATTGGTCGTCTTGATTTCAATGCAGCTTTCCAATAGCCGATTTAACGCAGGAGCAAGCCGCTCGCATTGACAGTGATTAACATCGTGGAAATTTGCACTCATACACTCTCCTGCTGTATTTCATGGTACCGAAATAAATTCCTTGGGCTAAGAAAGGAATTCGCGCAAGCTCAAACTGAGGGACATCGATTTGATCTTCCATCGATCATTCCCAACCCCATGAATAAATCCCAGGATCGCCAACTCCCTACATGTGGGAAGGAAATGACCGTCAAACTCGATTCCTCAGGCAACATCCGCCGTCACATGAACGCCAATCAATAGCGTAGCTTCGCCATTCGTAAAGGTATGGTAGCCGTGTGAAATGCCGCCATCTTCCCAGCCGCTGTCGCTTGCAACGACACGGTCATTGCGGTTGCCATCGACGATCAGCGTGTTGCTGGTACTTGACAGATTGAGCACATCCAGCGCGGTGACGGTCACAGTATTGTGACCGTTACCCTGCATATCGATGGCTTCGATATCGCTGATGTGGCCGCGCTCATTGGTCAGATTCAGGTTCAAGTGACTGTCATCCAACTTCAGCGTATCCAGGCCAGCGCCGCCGTCTGCCAATTGAAACTTGGTATCGCGAATTTCGATAATGTCATCGCCACCGCCACCATGGAAAACATCTGCACCTCCTCGGCCGATCAGCGTATCGTTGCCATCCCCGGCCACGATGCGGTCTACGCTTTTATCCCCCTTGAGCTTGTCTGCATCCGCCGTGCCCATGACGGTCACCTTACTGTTGAAGTTACCGCCGAATACCACGTAGCTAGAACCTGACAAACTGCCATTCGGATCAGCGCCAACAGCCACCAACCATCACATCATCGAAACCGTCGCCATTGACATCCCCCGCGCCGCTGACCAAGGCCGAAAAATCATACGCCGCCGCGCCATCCAGGCGGAAACCATTATTGCTATCCAGACTCGATAAGTTGATTATGGTTGTAGCCATGATTACCCCCTTCATGTCTTGATTTAGAAATGGCCTGTGTTGTCAATCCCTCAATGTGCAACACGGACGAATTCCATCCTAAACCCTTAAAACCTTGTTCGTCTAGCCGGAATATGTCCCGACTCCCGATTTTTGATCCCAAAACCTGATGTTTACTGGCTTTAATCCGGAAAGTCATTTGCTGCCATTCACCGGCAACGAAGTCAACTATCCCGATACCCTCGTAGATTCCTGTTTCCGGTTTCATGGAATTTTTTATAATGCTGTTCGAGCATACGAATTGACGTGCTGCAACACACTCCCCATCCACGAAAGGATTGAGACATGCCCTCGACGATACACTGGCCGCAGAAGACCAGAGAACTGCACAGCCATCATTTTGATTCAACGATCTGGAACGATTTCCACTTCCGTGCAGATGACATCGTCATCGCCACCTATGCCAAGTCGGGTACGACTTGGATGCAGCAGATCGTGGCGCAGATGCTATTCAATGGGAATCCCGATCTGGCGGTAGCGGATATGTCACCCTGGCTGGATTTGCGCGTCCCGCCGAAGGAGGTCAAACTGCCGCTGGTGGAAGCACAGACGCATCGGCGCTTCCTGAAAACACACTTACCGGTCGATGCCCTGGTCTACTCACCACAAGCCAGATACATTTACATCGGGCGCGACGGACGTGATGTGCTGTGGAGTCTTTACAATCATCATAGTCATGGCAATGCAGCCTTTTACGAGGCACTCAACGACACCCCCGGACGCATCGGTCCACCGTTGTTGCCTCCGCCTGCGGACATTCGCGTCTATTGGCGTGATTGGATGGACAAGGACGGTTATCCGTTCTGGTCGTTCTGGGAAAATATTCGTGGCTGGTGGGCAATCCGTGACCTGCCCAATCTGCTGCTGATTCACTTCAACGATCTGAAACGCGATATGCCAGGTACCATGCGCCGTATTGCGCAATTTCTCGACATTCCGATCGATGAAAGTCGTTGGGAGAACATCGTTACCTACTGCACATTCGACTGGATGAAGCAGCATGCCACCCAATCCGTGCCACTTGGCGGTGCTTTCTGGGATGGCGGTGCCGGAACGTTCATCAACAAGGGTGTGAACGGCCGCTGGTCAGATACCCTGACAGCAGCCGATATAACCGAATACGAAACTCGTGCACTACAAGAACTGGGTGCGGAATGCGCCAAATGGCTGGCAGGACAATCCCATAATCAGTAAAGGTCGAGGAAAGAACCACATGCGGCCTGGCAATATTGACCGGATAACTTTGCTGCCTGATCGATATTCACGAATTCCCTTGCAGCGCAACGATGGGACGATAGCGGAGCTAGCATGATGACCAGCAATATACCGCACCCACCTGTGCAACTTGACTCGTTAACTGTGCCGGAATTGAACAAAAAAGATTTTTCATCGCCGCCTCCTGCATAACGTAAATGGAGTCGTGGTGATGAACTTGCCATAATGGAAATCAAATTTTGGAGCGGAAGCCCGACGACACGGCAAAAAAAAGCCGCTTGTTGAAGCGGCCTTAATCAAAAACTATGAAGGCTTACTATAAGACAGCCATTATGTCGTACTAGTGTCCAGGTTTGCTGGTACCGCCATAAGGACGTGGATCCTGACCTTCTTTCAGGCAATTGCCGTTTCCATCAACACCATGTGGACATTCGCCTGTAGCATTTGGATCGCCCATATCAGCGTTGGAACAGGCAGTGAGAACAGCAATCAACATTGCAGCAAAAATTGATAATTTCATTAGCTTTTATTCCTTTTAAAAATTTTCCATATCCTCTACGAGGCTTTGCAGTATATAACGAAATCCCCAGATTTTCCAAGCACTAGGCACTGCGCAAAATGGCCATCAAATCACTGCCATATTTATCCACCTTGCGTACGCCAATGCCACTGACCAGGCGCAATTCATCTTCGGTTTGCGGGCATAAACGCACCAATTCCTGCAAGGTACTATCGTGAAAGATGACATAAGCCGGAACACCATGTTCCTTTGCCATTTTGGCTCGCCAGTAACGCAATTTCTCCCATAAGTAACGTTCCGCCGCGCTTAACAAGACGGAATCTGTCACCCCCTCTCTTCTTTCCGAAGCACGCTGCGACTTTGTCTGCAGTCGCAGAAAAACCGGTTGCTGTCCTTTCAGTACCGATCGGCATGTCTCGGTCAAGTGCAGCGCACCGTATCCCTCGCTATCAGTGGTCAGCAATCCTTGTGCGACCATCTGACGAAAAACCGAACGCCAGAATTTCTCCGGCTGATCTTTCCCGACAGCAAATGTACTGAGCCTGTCATGATGCCACTGTTTGACACGCTCTGTTGGATTTCCGCGCAACACATCGATCAGATGCCCCACGCCGAAATGCTGTCCGGTCCGATAAACACAGGACAGCGCTTTTTGTACTTCCACCGTGGCATCCCAGACTTCCGGTGGATTCAGGCAGACATCGCAATTCCCACAAGCTGCCGCCTCCACCGCTTCACCAAAATAGTGCAGCATGCGCAAGCGCCGGCATGTCGTTGTCTCACACAAGGACAGCATGGCTTCGAGCTTGCGTGTCGCCACCTGCTTAAACCGGTCATGGGCCACCGATTCCTCGATCATGCGCCGTTGCTGGATCACATCATTCAGACCATAGACCATCCAGGCATTGGCAGCCTGTCCATCGCGACCGGCACGTCCGGTTTCCTGGTAATAGCCTTCAATACTCTTTGGCAGATCCAGATGAGCGACAAAGCGCACATCCGGTTTGTCGATTCCCATCCCGAAAGCAATCGTGGCGACCATGATGATGCCTTCTTCACGCAAAAACCGCTCCTGATTCTGTCCACGCTCCAACATGCTCATCCCGGCATGGTAAGGTAGGGCTCGCAATCCCTGTTCCGACAGCCAGGCTGCTGTTTCTTCCACCTTCCTGCGCGACAGGCAATACACGATTCCAGCTTCACTACGGTGCTGTGCACGGATGAAATTCAGCAATTGATTACGCGCATTCGTCTTGTCGATGATCTGATAGCGGATATTCGGGCGATCGAAACTGGACACGAATATTTTGGCGGTATCCAGTCCGAGGCGCTCGACAATCTCCTGGCGCGTATGCAAATCTGCCGTTGCCGTCAAGGCAATGCGCGGAATCGCCGGAAAGCGTTCGTGCAATACCGATAGCTGGATGTATTCCGGACGGAAATCATGTCCCCATTGCGATACGCAGTGTGCTTCATCAATCGCGAACAAGGCAATCTGGCTGCGAGCAATGAGATTCAGGAAGCGTGCTGTCAGCAGACGTTCAGGGGCCACATACAGTAAATCGTATTGACCCTGTATCAGACCCTGCTCGACATTTACGGCTTCGTCGAGTGACAGCGAAGAGTTAAGTACTGCCGCACGCACCCCAATTTCATGCAGTGCAGCCACCTGGTTTTGCATCAGTGCAATCAGCGGCGAAACAACGATAGCCGTACCCTGCCGCAATAGTGCGGGAATCTGGTAGCACAATGACTTGCCTCCACCTGTAGGCATGAGCACCAGACAATCACCACCACCGGCAAGATGCGATATGATTTCTGCCTGCTGCCCGCGGAAATCGGGATAGCCAAAAACTTCCTTGAGAATACTCAGTGCTCTGGACATGAACAAAATTACAGTTTTGAAACCACTTGTGTGCTGGCATAACCATCAAATTGCCTGAAATCGAGACCTACCAGTTTCACGACCAACTTGATGCGATTCAATTCGGGATTTAGTATCGCCATGTTACGAATGTTAAGACTTGCTTCGCGATAGTACAGTAAAATAACCAGATTGCACATTGCAGTTTATATTCAAGCTTGCACGTTTCAAATCAATACTGGCGCCGTAGCTGGTATAATTTTGCTTATGTGTATCTTTATTGATCAAATTTTCGACGCAAGTCTGGAGAATGAAATATGGCGGTAACCGATGTTTTGAAAATGATTCAAGACAATGAAGTCAAATTTGTGGATTTACGCTTTACCGATACGAATGGCAAAGAGCATCATGTGACCGTTCCCTCGCACAGCTTCGATGCTGACAAATTTGAGGATGGTCACCCCTTCGACGGCTCGTCGATCGACGGTTGGAAAAGCATCCAGGCTTCCGACATGCTGCTGATTCCAGATCCGGATACAGCCAACATGGATCCTTTCATGGACGAGCCGACTCTGATTCTGACTTGCGATGTTGTCGAACCGGCAGATGGCAAGGGATATAACCGCGACCCCCGTTCTCTGGCCAAGCGCGGTGAGATCTACTTGAAATCCACTGGAATTGGTGATGTGGCGTATTTCGGTCCAGAACCTGAATTTTTCATTTTTGATTCGGTATATTGGCATACCGATATGTCCGGATGTTCAATAAAAATTGAATCTGAAGAAGCGGCATGGAGTTCTGCAATCAAATACGATAGTGGAAACATCGGTCATCGTCCGGCCATCAAGGGCGGGTATTTTCCAGTGCCACCGGTTGATTCGTTACAGGATATACGCTCTGCCATGTGTGTAACCCTGGAAGAAATGGGTATCGGTGTCGAAGTTCATCATCACGAAGTCGCAACGGCAGGTCAGTGCGAAATAGGCACTCGTTTCAACAGCTTGGTAAAGCGTGCCGACTGGAATCAGATTTTGAAATATGTCATCCATAATGTTGCACATTCCTATGGCAAGACAGCAACCTTCATGCCAAAACCGATCGTCGGAGACAATGGTTCGGGTATGCATGTTCATCAATCCATCTGGAAGGATGGCAAGAATTTATTTTCCGGCAACGGCTACGCCGGATTGTCTGAAATAGCACTATATTATATTGGTGGTATCTTGAAGCATGCCAAGGCGCTGAATGCCATTTGCAATCCAAGTACCAATTCATACAAACGCCTGGTTGCCGGATTTGAGGCTCCTGTAAATCTCGCCTATTCCGCAAGCAATCGTTCTGCTGCGATCCGAATCCCGCACACCAGCAATCCCAAGGGGCGGCGGATCGAAGTACGTTTTCCAGATCCAACAGCGAATCCATATCTGTCATTTACTGCGCTCATGATGGCTGGACTGGATGGCATCCAGAATAAAATACATCCGGGTGATCCAATGGACAAGAATCTGTATGACTTACCGCCAGAAGAAGCTGCAAAAGTACCCAATGCCTGCGCCTCTCTGGATGAAGCACTGGAATGTCTGGATAAAGACCGAGATTTCTTGATCCGTGGCGGGGTTTTTTCCAATGACATGATTGACGCATTCATTCGTCTCAAAATGAATGAAGTGACACTTTTACGCATGACTACGCATCCAGTTGAGTTCGATATGTATTACAGCCTGTAAATCAATGTTAAATAAAAGTATTCTCGGTGATTATCTCATTCTTTTGGCACATTTCAACTTATTAAACAATTAATTAAAAGGTTTTATTTATTCTTTTTGTGTTTTTCTCGGAACAAATCATTGATAGACTATTCTCATTATTTATTATATTTAGAATTTTCTATCAATATTATGAAAACCAAAATACATCTTGTCGTATCATTTTTGGTGCTATCGTTTGTCCATCCTGCTGTTGTGGCAGGCTCAAACATTTATCAGCATGTTGATAAAGAAGGTAATATTACATTTTCAAACCGACCTATCGGTAACGCCAAAAAAATCCACGTCGGATCGTACTCACCCAGAAAATATGCCTCAAACTCTCCTGCACTTAAATCCTTTTCGGCTCCTGTAAAAGACTCGATGCAAAAAGAGCGCAATGTAATGCGTCAGCAAATCTTGAAAAAAGAACTCACAACAGAAATCAAGCTACTCGCTGCCACGTTGGATCACCTTGATGAAGTTGCAAGTGAACATCAATCTGCTCAGCAACAGGAAAAAACTGTGCAATTGAAGAATAAACTCACGCTTCATCGAAGAAATATTGCTGCGCTTAGGAAAGAACTTGGACAGTGATGAGTAACAGATTAAATCGAACTTGTAGCAAAGCCTAGATCTCATGAAAGCAAATCGGTCTTTGTTCCTATTCTTTATCTTTGTATGTTTTCCGCTTCCCCTGCATGCAGGGATATATAAGCATGTTGATGCACAAGGAAAAGTAACTTACTCCAACATCCCATCCGATCATTCGAAGCGAGTTGATTTGCCTCCTATCGTTGTTGTTCCTGCAATTGATCCCCACGATATGGAAGAACGCCTGGCAAAACGAAGAGAAACCACCAAGATTAATGAACAGCGGGAAGAAATCGAGAATAAAATCAGCGAAGAAGAAAAACGATTAACTGAAATAAAAAGTGAATATAAAGATGGCGAGCCGGATCGACTTGGCAGCGAGCGTAATTATCAAAGATATTTGAATCGGGTTGAGCGTTTGAAAGAAGAAATCAGCGTACGTGAAAGAAATCTTGATATATTGCGCAATGAATTAAGAAACGTACCGGACTTCAAGAACAAACAACCCTAATATGTATTAATTCAGACCCGATCTGACAGTCACCCGATTTGACGATGTGCCTGTTAGATCAAATTCAGTTATTCAATGCGGTGATTTTATCGTCCCATACCTCCTTTGCGTCAATTAAAGTTTGCATTGGGGTACGCCCACAGCAC
>JAAEXZ010000151.1 GCA_017879645.1 Nitrosomonas sp. | reverse complement strand
ATCCGCAGACCAACAGCATGATCGAGCGCTTCAACGGGCGCATCGCCGACGTCCTGGCGACGAACCGCTTTCGTTCCGGGGAACACTTGGCGGATACCCTTCAGCGCTATGTCACCATCTACAATGGCGACATCCCTCAGCGCGCATTGGGCCATGTCAGCCCCCATGCAGCGCTCCACCAGTGGTTTCAAAAGCAACCCGACTTGTTCGTTTCAAGGGTTAATAATCTCCCGGGGTTTGACACCTAGGCGCGAATGCAAGCCGGGGCCGTATTGCACCGGACCTGAGAACTCGGCAAAGATAGCCGCCTTGGGCAGCGTGTGGTAGTGGGGGTAGTCTTTGATCTCGGGATCAAGGTGGCTGATCACCGTCACGAAGATGAAGTCGCTGCGGGTGCTCCGCTCAAGGCCCATGGGGTGCAGGTCGCTGAGCTCTGGGCCACAGTGGCCGCAGGCATCGACCCTCAGGATCGTTACCTTCGCGATCGTGCGGGTGTTGCCGCAGCGGCTATGCGCCTGCCCCCGGCCTTTGGCCTGGGTGCCGGGTCAGGTGGCGGTGTCGTCTTCCTTTCCCGTCTGAGAGGGCGGCAGGATGGAGTTACGGCTGCTCTTCGGGGTGTGCTTTTCCATGAACACCACCATGAGCAGCTCGAACAACATCAACAGAGCCCAGAACAGGGCGTGGGTCTCCCCCGTAACCTTACCCTCGGCGCACAGACACCCGAACTAGCCCTTCAGTGCGTCGAATTCCTCGCGAAGTGAGGCCTTGTTGACGCTGGCCATGATCGGTGGCGGCCCGTTGCCTAGGCGTCCACGGCCTCGACGGCCATCGGCCCGGCCAGTACCGCGATCCGCTCCGCCCGGGGCATGGCCCGATAGCGACTAGCCTAGCTCCCGGCCATGCGCTTTATACGCTGGCGGTCGGTGAAGTTCTTGCCCGTGTAGCACGCCCATTGCAACCGATCGGGGATGAAGTTCAGCTATAGCTTCACAGTACGAACCCCCGCCTGGTTCATCACCAGGAACACAAGCGTACGCCAGTCGGCCAACTGCTGGTCATGTAGGGCCGGGGGTAGCGGGAGAGGATGACCAGGCAGGGCACCGCCTTAAGCAGCGCCAACAGCTCGACGTGGTTCTGCCCCTCGTAGTCGCAACAGTAGCGCCGCCCCGAGGTGCGGGTGGGTACATGTAGGGCGGGTAGCAGTAGAGCAGCTCACGGCCCGTGAATGAATACTCGGCCAGGTATCGGTGGGCACAGCCGTGAACTTTCTCCACCGGATAGTCGCAGCGCAACCGCTGCAGGGCACGGGCAGCGACGCCGATGCCGATGTTGCGTAGGGCCGGTGGCTTGCGCTGCATGATCGCCCCGCCCCCCAGGTGGGTCTCGATATAAATATACCTAACACAAACCGGAAGTCGCCTTCGATCCGAAATAGCTACCCATCGGTGTCGATCGGCGCCATAATTGTGGATAAACGCCATAGGCGCCGCCAGTTATGCTGTCAAGCGCTCAAGCCCAATCGCGGGCACGGGCAGGGGGAGTAGTTACCATGCACGAAAAATTACACTAACCGCCTTCAGTGTCAGCAATTTTGTTAGCCGAAATCTCGAATGCGACCAGTATAATCTCACGGCACTGAATAAGATAAATCCTCCTGGGAATATATTTACCCGAAATGGTACATTTAAAGAATAACAGGGTTTATAGCAACATAGGCATTACAACATAAGTTTGATCACCACGCCCGGCACCACAAAACCGGGCACTACTGTTAGACTCTGCTAACCGGATCTCCACCTGTACCTCATCTATGATATTCAATACATCAAGAAGATATGCAACATTAAACCCTATGTCTAATGGAACATCGCTGTAATCAATTTCAACAGTTTCTTCCGCTTCTTCTTGTTCTGGGTTGTGAGCTTGCAAGATTAGCTCATTTTGTACAAAACAAAGTCGAACTCCTTTGTATCTTTCATTCGACAAAATTGCGGTACGAAGCAAAGATTGTCGAAAATTTTCTCGATTGATAACAGCAACTTTATCAGCCAACCAGGGAATGACACGATCGTAATCAGGATAACGCCCATCGATAAGCTTGGAGGTTAATATGGTCTCACCGATAACGGCCCTCAATGTGTGTGAGGATATGTCGAGGTGAACTAAAGCCGCATCCGAATCAAAAAGTCGCCTAAGTTCATAAACCGTTTTACGTGGAATGATGATTTGGATAGGTTCCTCAATAGGCAAGTCTACTAATTGTTCTAACATCGCTAAACGATGTCCATCAGTAGCTACGGAGATAATACCCCGTTCATGAAATTTCAAAAATAATCCATTAAGATAATACCTAACATCCTGGTTAGCCATGGCAAAAGCAGTTTTATCAAGCAACTCCTTTAGTATGGTCTGATCAATTGCGATACTCTGATCTCCAATAGTGGATTCCATGAAGGGATAATTATCAGCAGGAAGACTGCTTAAATTAAATCGGCTCTTACCTGCGACAATGGTGACACGCTGGTTCTGAGTCTTTAAGCTTATCTCCGCATCCTCATTGACGGCTTTACAAATATCTAATAATTTCCTAGCATGAATCGTGATCTCCCCTGATTCAATCACATTTGCTGCAAGCCGGGTACGAATTTCAACCTCCCGATCAGTTCCCGAAAAAGTTGCCATACCATTTTCGGCATGAACATGAAGGTTACCAAGGATGGGTAAGGTCTGACGCTTTTCAACTACTCCACATACCTTTGTCAATATTGGTATCAACCGCTCCCGCTGTGTGCATAGATGCATGGTATTACTCATTCACTGTGCTAAATTGAAAAAATATTATAATTACTGCGGTATAAAATTCAAATAAACAGAACAAATTAAAAAGATAGTATTCGCAACAAGTTCCTATAATCTTCTTCAATAGCCGAATCCTCTTCTCGAAGGCTGTTGACTTTGTTTGTGGCATGAAGGACGGTAGTGTGATCACGACCCCCAAATGCACTTCCAATCTCTGGTAGACTATGTTTTGTTAGTTCACGGGACAATGCCATAGCCAATTGGCGAGGTCGAGTAATCCCACGAGTACGTTTGGCAGACAATAAATCCGCAACACGAATTTTGTAGTACTCAGCAACCGTCTTTTGAATATTAATGATATTCACTTGACGATCTTGCGCAGCCAGCATGTCCCGAAGCGCGTCCTTGGCGAAGGGAAGGTTGATAGCTACACCAGTAAATTGTGAATTGGCAATTAGACGGCGCAAGGCGCCTTCGAGTTCTCGAACATTTGACCGGATGGCTTTGCCAACAAAAAATGCCACATCCTCAGGGAGTTCTACCCCAAACAGTCTAGCCTTACTATATAGAATCGCAACACGTGTCTCAGTATCAGGTGGATCGATCTGAACCGTTAGCCCCCAACCAAACCGAGATCTCAAACGGTCATCTAAACCAGGAACTTCCTTGGGAAAGCAATCACTAGTTAGCACAATTTGCTGTCTGGAATCAAATAAGGCATTAAAGGTATGAAAGAACTCTTCTTGTGTACGCTCCTTGCCAGCAAAAAATTGAACATCATCAATAAGCAAGGCATTGACATAGCGATAACGTTTCTTGAATTCATCGATTCGATTATGCTGTAGGGCCTTAACCATTTCCCCAACAAATCGATCTGAA
>JAAEXZ010000150.1 GCA_017879645.1 Nitrosomonas sp. | reverse complement strand
AGATCAAGTTCGAGTTTGACACTGTTGACAAACTGGACATAGCCCACAAGTAAGCATAGCCAAAGGAGAAAGGTTGATGATTAAACACTGCTTTTCTCCTTCACCTCACTAAAGTTAAGGAAAAATAATGAGCGAAGTAATCGATTACAAATCACGTGTTAGTGATCCAGCAAGCCGTAAATTTGAAACATTTTCTTATTTGCCTGCAATGGCCGACAAGGATATCAAGAAGCAAGTGCAATATTTAATCAGCAAAGGCTGGAATCCAGCGATCGAACATACAGAACCTGAGTATGTCATGGATTCCTACTGGTATATGTGGAAGCTGCCAATGTTTGGTGAAACGGATGTAGAACGCGTGCTGGCAGAAGCTGCCGCATGTCATAAAGCCAATCCGAACAATCACGTACGTTTGATTGGTTACAATAATTTTAACCAGTCGCAAGGTACAGCCATGGTGATATACCGCGGCAAGACTGTTTAAGTAACACGGGGTTCGAACCCGCAAGGCCCCCTTCACCCTTATTAGGGCAGGGGGTTTTTTTTCACCGGAATATATTGCACAAATTTTCGATAAAGATAGTTCTCACAGGAGTTTGTCATGAGCGATATCATCGACCAGTATCGTATTAAAAAAGAACCTTATTACCATCCCGTTGCGGATGAAGTACAACTCTATGAAGCCGCCTACTCAGTGCGCATGCCTATGATGCTGAAAGGCCCAACTGGTTGCGGCAAGACCCGCTTTGTCGAGTACATGGCATGGAAACTGAAAAAACCTCTCATTACCGTAGCCTGTAATGAAGACATGACCGCATCCGATCTGGTGGGCCGCTTTTTGCTCGATGCCAATGGCACGCGCTGGCAAGATGGGCCGCTTGCAGTCGCCGCACGTTATGGCGCGATCTGCTATCTGGATGAAGTTGTCGAAGCACGTCAGGACACCACCGTGGTTATTCATCCGCTGACCGATAACCGTCGTGTGCTGCCATTGGAGAAAAAAGGCGAACTGATTCAGGCACATGCAGATTTCCAGATCGTCATCTCGTACAACCCAGGGTATCAGAGCTTGATGAAAGACCTGAAACAATCGACCAAACAACGTTTTGGCGCATTGGATTTCAACTATCCGAACCATGACGTGGAAAGCGAAATCATTGCGCACGAATCCGGCGTAACAACCGAGGTTGCCGAGAAGCTGGTATCGATTGCCGAACGCGCACGGAACCTGAAGGGACATGGCCTGGACGAAGGCATTTCCACCCGCATGCTGATTTATGCCGGCAGTCTGATTGCCAAGAAAGTCGATGCCCATGCGGCCTGCCGTGTCGCACTGGTGCGCCCGATCACCGACGATCCGGATATGCGCGATGCACTGGACGCAGCGGTTAGCACGTTCTTCAACTAGCCCGAAAACTATAACCCGTTTGCTTTAACCCATTAACAGGTGCTGCCATGAGTGTCAGTCTGGACGATTACAAAGAATTGCTCGAAGATCTGGAACCGGAATCGGTTGAATTACTCCATCATGCCTGGCCGGAAGCGGTCAAGATCTTTTCACCGCGTGGACTGGATAACTACTTGAAGGGTGCTTCGGCAATCCGTGGCTTGGGTCGTGGACGCAGCGTGGTCGATTGCTGGATCGATGAAATTCCGCTAGTCGTCAAGGAAGTCGGTGAAGATGTCATCAGCGACTTGGCCACTTCGGTGCTTTCACTGGCTTCGAGAACTTCCGGTGCGGTCATCGAACTGGTGCTGGCAACCTCCCCTACTGCTGCCAAACGTCTCGGTGATGCACAGTTATTCCAGAATTACCTCCAATTTCTGAATACGCTGATCGCGCAAGCTCCTCGCGGCATTCGTCCGATGCTGGGCAAACTGGACATCCTGTTCGGGCAATTGACACTGGGTGGTCTGCGCCGCTGGGCCATGTGGGGCGCGCATGCGCACCGCACCGATTATGAAGAGCAAATCCGTTACTTCGGTCTGGAATCGAAAGAATCGCTTGCAGTATTGCAGAAAGAACGCAAAGGCACGCTGTTTGTCGATGTACAACGCCGCATCAATATGTACCTGCGCGCACTCTGGGGTCGGGATTTTTTCATGAAACCGACTTCGGGTGACTTTGAAACACGTGAAGGCTATAAACCGTTCATCGAGAACTATTTTATCCACTTGCCCGATGCCTACGATGCTCATGGCGATGTTTTGGCAACCGAAGTCTACCGTGCCGCCGCGGCACACGCTGCTGCCCATCTGGTTGAAACCCAGCAGCCGATTTCTGCGGAAAGTTTGAATCCGCTGCAGATGGCTGTGATTTCGGTGATCGAAGACGCGCGCGTCGAAGAATTGTCGATCCGCCGTTTCCCAGGCTTACGCAAAACCTGGTCGACACTACATAGCGCCACGCCGGAAATGAATGCGTCGATGGGTGATTATCTCAATCGCCTGGCGCGTGCCCTGCTTGACCCGGATTACAAGGACAAGGATCCATGGATCGCCGAAGGACGCAAACTGTTCAAGGCAGCAAAAGACCAGCTCGATAGCCACAAAGCCTCATGGGAAATCGGTGTACAGCTCGCACACAGCTTCATGGACAAAAAGATTCCGTATAACCCACGCACCGACATACTCACCGCACCATACCGTGACGACAACCGCTATTTCTGGGAATTCGAGGAATTCGATTTCAACAAATCACTGTCCGCCGGATATGACGCGCCAAAACAAGTACGCAAATACGTCAACGTCATGGAATTCGCCAACGAAATCGAAGTGGAAACCGCCGGAGACGACGCACAGGAAGTCTGGGTCATGGGTACCGAATTCTTTCCGTACGAAGATAACGGAGTTTCGTACAACACTTTGGAAGGTAAGGAACCGGTCTCTGCACCCTACCATTATTCTGAATGGGATTACCAGATTCAGCTAGAACGCCCCGATTGGGCCACAGTGCAGGAAAAACGCGCCAAACTGGGCGATATGCAATGCATCGACGACATCGCCAACCAATACAAACGCGAAATCGCCCGTATGAAATTCCTGCTCGATGCGATGCAGCCGCAAGGCACACGCCGCATCCGCAAACTCGAAGATGGCGACGAAATTGACATCAACGCCGCGATCCGTTCGATGATCGACATTCGCATGGGCATGCAACCCGACCCGCGCATCATGATGCGCTCAGTACGCAAGGTGCGCGATATCTCCGTACTGGTGCTGCTCGATCTGTCCGAATCGACCAATGAAAAAGTTGCCGGACACGACTACTCCGTACTCGACCTGACACGCCAGGCCACGGTATTGCTTGCCAACGCCATCAACAAGATCGGCGACCCGTTCGCCATCCACGGTTTCTGTTCCGATGGGCGGCACGATGTCGAATATTTCCGCTTCAAGGATTTCGATCAACCCTACAACGAAATTCCCAAAGCCAAACTCGCTGGCATGTCCGGACAGCTCTCAACCCGCATGGGCGCGGCAATGCGCCACGCCACGCATTATCTGAAACTGCAAAAATCAGCCAAGAAACTGTTGCCGACCCGCAATACCTGCGCCACGACACCAAAAAAGCCGTCGAAGAAGCTGGCCGTTCCGGCATCCTGACCTATTGCATGAGCCTCGACCCGCGCGCGGATCAATACGTCTCACGCATTTTCGGCGAACGCAATTATCTGGTGGTAGATCATGTGGAACGGTTGCCGGAGAAACTGCCAGTGCTGTATGCGGGGTTGACGAGGTAAGGTATTTGTTACATCCATCATTGGATACAGATTAACTCATGAATACTCGATAGCTTGCTGCAGAATGGCACAGAATATCGCAGAATCCCATCCTGAGCTTTTTCATTACACCAATGCCAAAGGTTTAACTGGCATTATTGAAAGCCAAAGTATTTGGGCTACGCATTACGCATACTTGAACGATTATAAGGAAATAAGGTTTTTCTTAGAACACCGCTTGCCTGAGCACCTGCGAGCTGTCGCAAACAGATTTCTCTTTAATTCAAATCCGCAAAAAGGAGTCTCGCAATCTCACACCAAGCAGCAAGGCGATCGGAAAAAAACTATTGATTCATTTACTGAAACTATCCGAGATAAATATATAAAAACTTTTCTGGATGATGCTCTGGCCGAACCTTATATTGCTTCATTCTGCACGACATATGGACTGGAAAACAATGTTCGAGATCAAGTTGCAGAACACGGTTTATTAAGTCAGTGGCGCGCATACGGACGTGAAGGCGGTTATGCCATAGTTTTCGATACCGAGAAATTCTGTGAATTACTAAAAGAAGTTAGCAAGAATACGAAAAATAGTGTGTATTCATTTATTAGCGATGTTGTTTATTCATCTGACCCTAAATCCGAGCACATAAAGGAATTTGAGAATGACATTAGAATTATCACAGGGTATTTATACGATAATTTAAAAGGTGGAAATAAAAATATAGAAAAAATCTATTTTGCGATAATGCATTGCGCTTGTAGGTATAAGCACTGGGGATTCAAAGAAGAAAATGAAGTTCGTCTGGTCGTTCTGCCATATCCCCTACATCACGAACAATTTCGCACGAATATAAAAGAAGATAGAATTACAGTTTCTGAAATCTCGAAAAATTTTTTTCTCCGCGAGGGATCACCCGTGCCTTATATTGATCTTTTTAATGAAGCTGCATCAAAAAAAGTAACAGAAACATTCCTTTCAACAATTAATCGTATCATCGTTGGCCCTACTGCAAGCAATATCGAGCAAAACAACAGAATTAATTCGGTAAAAATGCTTCTTAAACAGAATGGTATTGATAAACCAGAAGTAACAGCCTCAGAAATACCTTTAGTTCGATAAACACGACAAATTAAGTCTGCTGGTTAAATCTCAATCCTCGTTCCTAGCACCAGAACCCGATTGGCCGGTAACTTGAAGTATTCGACCGCACTGCCGGCATTTCTGGCCATAGCCGCAAAAATACGCTCCTGCCACTGCATCATGTCCCTGCCCGGGGTTGGTACGATGATCTCTCGACTCAGAAAATAGGAA
>JAAEXZ010000149.1 GCA_017879645.1 Nitrosomonas sp. | reverse complement strand
ATTGAAGAACAATCGCGGGACCGGGTTGGCCCAAACCCGCAGGATGGCTATTCGAAGCCGCGACAACCAATTTCAAGCCAGTTGGCAAATCCCGCACAAAAGTCGTCAGCTATACCTCCCGTCGGCCTTCGGCTGAGCAAGATGCTTACTACGAACACTTACTTACTGTACGTCAGCAAATAGAAGCTGAAGGGATTGATCTGGAGATCTCCCTTTCATGGAAAAGGGAACGTTTGAATTGGGCGACGGGTGTTAGCCTGATTGTTCCGTTGGAAGTCAGAAATGAAGAGGAATTAGGACAAGTAGCCGCCTTGGCAAAACGCCTGTTGCTCGGGCAGACGACATTACAAAATGAGTTTCCTGAGTATCGATATGGTAAGACGGATTGGCTTCGTGAACAGGGGACTGACCAATGACGCATACCACCACTCATCCCAATTCGTTGCTGATGGAAATCCGTGCGCTAATTGAGGATGCCCGACACCAGGTGGCTCACGCCGCGAATGCTGGACTAACCATTGCTTATTGGCGTATTGATAAGCGACTTCTGCGAGAAAATTTGACCGATGGCCGGGGCGATTACGGCCAGAAGATTCTTGCATCACTGGCACAACAATTGGAGCTGGAATACGGCAAGGGTTTCAGTTATTTAGACCTAACACGGATGGGCCGATTTGCCGAGTTGTTCCCGGACGAGCGAATTCTTGTATCGCTGATACAAGAATTGACCTGGACTCATTTCATTGCTCTGTTGCCGCTGAAAGATCCGCTCGCACGCGAGTTCTATGCCGAAATGTGCCGCGTGGAACGTTGGAGTGTTCGCATCCCGCGACAGAAGATCAATGGCATGCTTTTTGAACGTACCGCCCTGTCAAAGAATAGTGAGGAGGTCGTTCGTCAGGAACTGGCCACCTTGCGCGAAGGGAAGATGACCCCGGACATGGTGTTTCGAGATCCCTACCTGCTCAACTTCCTTGGCCTATCGGGTGCCTACAGCGAAAAAGACCTGGAAATGGCCATCCTCCGCGAAATGGAATCCTTCTTGCTCGAAATGGGCAATGGTTTCTGTTTCGTTGAACGTCAAAAACGCATGAGTGTTGGCAAAGACGATTTTTACCTCGACCTTCTGTTCTATCACCGGCATTTGCACCGCTTGGTAGCCATCGAACTCAAACTGGAATCCTTCCAGCCCAGCCACAAAGGGCAGATGGAGCTTTACTTGCGCTGGCTGGACAAGCACGAACGCGCCGCTGGGGAAGAACCGCCCCTCGGTCTCATCCTATGCGCAAGCGCCGATGCCGAGCAAATTGAACTCCTGCAACTGGATGATGCATCCATTCGGATAGCGGAATACCTCGTCGAATTGCCACCGGTTGCTGTGCTACGAGATCGCCTGCACCGTGCTATTGAGCATGCACGTGAACGTATCGCGCTGACCGCACCGGGAGATAATCAGGCATGAGTATCGCACATCCAATCGATCCGGAAATCCGTCACCACATCGAGGCTCGGTTGTCGGCCATTGGGGCTAAGCTGAACATTCGTGTGCTTTGCGCTTGCGAATCCGTGAGCCGAGGTTGGGGTTTTGCCTTGCTGGATAGCGATTAGGACGTTCATTTCATGAAAGCCATTCTAATAATTGAATATCTTAATAGTAAAATATTAGATAGTCGTCCCTGAAGAATCCTTTTTTCTCAACCGTTGAGCTGTTGATTCTGCATATTGCCAACCATCAACCGATTAAAACTGATCCCGAAACGGGCACACAAAAACGCCAGTTGGCGCAGAATCTTGCGGAGGTTGTGGCCTGCGCCGCACAGCAGGGCGTTCATGGCATCTCCTGCAGCACTTTTAAGGAAGTTTCTTCCCAAACGCCCATCGTTCTTCATGTGTCCGATCACCGGTTCCACCGCATTGCGCCGCTTGATCTTCTTTTTGATCGCTACCGTTACCGCGCGCTTGGCACCGGTGATCCACACCTTGACCGCACCTGTCAGTCCATGCCCCCGGTAGCCTCGATCCACATAAGCTTCCTTCGGTGCAACACCAGACAGTCTGTGGGCTTGATCCAGCGATGCCGCTAACGTGTGTCCATCATACGGATTGCCGGGAAGGGATTTCATCCCCGCTGACCACACCGACCTTGACGCCAAATTCGTAGCGTTTGTGCACTTTGCCTTTGGCGATACATTCCACTTCCGGGGCATGCACGCTGTACACTTTGTTCTTGTCATTGCGTTGTTGTGTGTGGATTCTTTTGGCAATCTCCAGAAGACGGTTGAGCCGAGGATGGTTTGGGGTCGCCGATTGATGGCCCAGCTTGCGTTCAATGTCACGAATCACTCTTCCAAGGTAGGTTCGCAGCCGCTTCTGCTCCCGCTTGGCGCGTTGCATATGCCGCGCATGCGCATAGCGCCCGTTCATCAGGAGTGCCCGCTTCGATAACCGTTCATAGCTTTGTCGCAAGGCAATTCCCAGTTGCTTCGCTTGCTTCACCAGTGTCTTTCTCGCCTTGTGATACAACTTCGCATCCGTCGGGTAGGCTATCGCTTTGTCCTGTACCGTCGTGTCTATGTTCACTACTGCAAGCGATGCCTTGGCAACTGTCTGTGTATCAATCCCCGTCTCTACCGTAAGCCCCAGCATGTATTCACAACCTTCTTCTCCAATGCGGTCTCGAAATCTTGTCATCTGGCTCGGGTCAATCGGCAGTGTGTGCCGGAAATATTCTTCTCCACAAAAGTATTGCCAATAAGGATTCTCCACCCAACGGGACACCACTGTTTCATCCGATTCGTTGAAAGCATGCTTCAGGTAGTGCAGCCCTACCATCAACCGGATCGGAATTCCGGGCCGGCCTTTTTCTGAATACAGCCCGCCAAACCGCTCTTCCACTAATGACCAGCCTATCTTCCCAGCCAAACGGTACTGGTTTGCGTTCTTGCTTCTTTGGCTTCATCTAATTCACCAGATATCACAGTAAACAGCCTCAATTCTGGCAAATTCCAGCTTTCTTGAACACCCCTCAACGTCAATATCTATGCTAATCGTGATGGTTTCTCAGGTGCGACTAAATACCAGGATTTACGCTAAAGATGGATTGCAGAGATAGCGAGGTGAGCAATTCACCATGATGAGGTTCGAAGACGAGCGTCAAATATGAAGTTACGAATAATGGCCATCGTTACTTTTTCCATACTCGGATGAGCTGGATTAATCACGATGTTTCTGGCTTCAGAAATGATGGCTGAAGGGACGATTAAACCCAGATACTTCATGCCCAAGAGAAAGTTGTCGCCATAATCTGCCGCGGCAGATGAGGCTGGAAGAGCGTCCCATCCATCCGGTAAGGTATCTGGATTTGGGCTTTCAAAAAGCGCGGAATCATCGGGTAGGGTAATTTGTACAATCACAAGATCAAGTGGAAGAATTGATCCTGTATGCACCAGTTTTTCCAGAGCTGCAATCTCTGGTGTAAGACCCGCATAGATGGCTGGTACATTAACGCTATTCCAACGTTGACCAGTAATACTGGCGCCAAATCCTGATCGATCCAACGCTCTATTTTTCTTGGTTATCCTCCATGCCTGCATTAAGCTACGCCACCATAAGCGATAGCAGATAGCAGTTTTTTTACTTCATGAACTCCAGAATCAGTATCAAGAAGCGAAAAGGGGGACTCTCCCAATGCCAAATTGGGTTCAAGCATCCAGCGTTTTGCTTGATCGGGAGTAGAAAAAACTTCTTCCGCTTCCGTTTCAACTAATGCAATTCGCACTAATCGTTCGGATTCCATGGGACCCAGATTGCTGGCTGATTTGATTTTTCGGGTAATGGTCGCATTGGAAACACCGAGTATCTTCGCTAGTTCCATTTGTGATATCCCATAATACTTGGTCGCTTCGACCAGCCGTCCAACATCGATACCGTCCCGTATCATCTTAACCCTTTCCAGAGGATTCATTTTACTAATAACTTTTCCCCAATTTATAAAGGACTCTTCTGATATAAATGTTCGAGCAGCCTGTTTTGGAACTGTATTCATAGCAATTATCCTCAAATGACTGTTTTTATCTATTCAAATGATTATATCATTGCCATGCTATTTAAACACTTCATTATCAAATAAGCACGGATCCCTACCCTTTTAACAAAATAAATGGATCCACGGATCGTGGATCCCCTGATATTCAGGGGGTGTTTCCTCGGTAACAATATAGACCCTCTGCTCACCATTTCATTCTGCCACTAGTCCCTGGAGAGACAGGCCAGGCGCGAGCTTGATCCAATGAGATTGTTTGTCGTAATCTTTTTACAGGAAACTCTCAATGGGTATCAGTGCTGGCTTGGGATGCCAGGGTTTCCACTTGCCCATTTTTATGGAGCCTAGTCGTGCCCAGCCACCATTGGGAAATTTACCGATGGCTTCTTTTTGTCGTCTGCCCCAAGTAACCCATGTGCCCCCTCCTCCACGCAGTCTTATCGGTAACTTCTCATCCGGTTGGGGAAAGTAAATTGTATGGTCCTGATACTGAACGCCGGCGCACATGCTTAAAGTCTATCTGGTCAAGGTTTTACCTTGTGGAGACTGATGGTTTTAAAGATTGAAAACTCCAGGTCACACTCAGTTACTATACTGACCGGACAGGATAATTGTCGTCTAATCATAATGGTTGATCCCATTTGCTCGGCTCATTATGGTCATAGTACAAAAGCCGAGATCGGGAAATCCTGCAAACAATCACTCTACCACCCGAACGAGTCAAGCTTGGATATTTGCTAACTTCTATTGCCCGTGAGGCAGGTGGATTGACTGCTGCTGAAGCCGAGAATTTCGACCAAATACGTGATAAAAAACCCCTCGAGCCGATAAAGCTGGATGATCTAAAAAAATTTATGAGAACGCCAGAAGCTTGAAAAAAACGGGGTGGTCGTTATAAAACTCAAAGAAATCCTTCCCCGGCTCGACAGGAGGCTTGCTGAGGGCGCTATGTACACACCGGGGAAAGTACCATATCTTAAAAAGAGAAAATATACGGTTAATCTACTGTAATCCAAACATACCTTAAATTCAGTGCGCTTTATCACATGGGAGCAAGAAAAAAACACGCCACTGATTAGGTAGCGCGCTCAGGTGATTGCATAAGAGAGTGTTTTGGTTCATCGTAACTTTAAAAAAGGAACGATGATGACAGAGAAAAGTCAGCAAAACCGCATTTTCGAGAAGACCGTACGCGATATACGCCGAGTAACGCGGCGCCAGTACTCAGCAGAGGAAAAGATCCGCATCGTGCTGGAATTCTTTCTCATCGATCGGTAATTGAGCATAACCGCGACGCAAACGTCTAGCTATCATCTGTCGATATTTTCTTTGTGCCTCATCAAAATCCGCGAATACGTCACGCTTATACCCACCGCGCTTGCTGTACAACCCGAACCAACAGCGCACCATACATATGTCACCCAGTAGATCACGTTCTATGTGAAGTCTATAACCTCGGGTTTGCGTTCTGAATTCAGTTTTAATCAATATAGGCATGAGGATAATCGGCAACAAGCTTGGAATAAGGATTTAATTTGGATTATTACCGGCTTTTTAAATTTTATTCACTTTCCCAGTCAATTACTCTCAACCCCGTTATTCGTGCGAATTCTCTGGTGTTATGAGTAACCAGTGTTACATTATAAGCGCGAGAGATTGCAGCAATTAAAAGATCATTTGGGCCGATGGGATTTCCCTGAGCAGCAAGATCAGCGCGGATAAGTCCAGCTTCCTCTGCACATCGATCATCAAACGTCAAACTGATAAACGGAGCAAAGAATTGTTTAAGTAACTGCAGGTTGTTTTCTACTTGCCGGCTATGACGTGCACCATAAAGTAATTCTGCCTTGACAATACTGCACAGCAAAATTTCACGGGGCTGATGCTGCTTAAGGTGGCGCTCAATACTCGTATGTTTCTTATTTAGCAAACGGATACAAACATTGGTGTCCAATAAGAATTTACTCAAAGCTTGAACGATTCTCAAAGTTGCCCTGGTCGGGACGCTCCAAGGGCTCTCCCTGCCAATTTCCGAATAATTCAAAGTAATTCTCGGGCCACTGATTTTCAACATCGCGCTCAATTAATAAAGCCAAGTATTTAGATACAGATAAATGCGCTTGCTCAGCTTTATCTTGTAACTTCTTTGCCACCTCATCTGGAACATAACAATGTAACTGTGACATAAGTTCTTTCCTAAAATATATTTGCTATATTTGGATAATATCATAAAGCAATTGCTAAGACATGTTAAAGCCGTATGCTTCTGCTTTTTGATTTGATTAATCCACCATTATCCGTCATAAAACTTCTCGGTTTGCGGTAGCAACTGCTGATTTCGCCCCCCACTGATGGAAATATTGCTTCTTCCTGCATTGAACGATATTTTGCGCCATCAGCTGTCAATACATCCCGCAATATTCCTGCTTGGCAGGCAACCACTAGCACGGGATGTTTAAAATGATGACTGTCTGTAATGGCGAACACAGCATTGACACCAGAATTGCGAGTAAAATTTTGCAAACGTGCAAGAAGTAGATTTTTTGATCGATCAAGTACAGATATCGGCAATTCAGTGATCGATAATACCGAACTATTTGCGCTGATCCCGATCAGCTGAAAGAATTGATCGCGCTGTTTCAATGCCTGGCCT
>JAAEXZ010000049.1 GCA_017879645.1 Nitrosomonas sp. | reverse complement strand
GTTCGCCAGTCGAGGTGCTGGCGTAGCAGGACATTCAGCTTCGGAGCAAAATAATAGGCGATCAGGCGTAAACCGGTAAGTTTCTGGATAGTTTCGGTGTAAAGGGCCAAACGATCACAGCAATCCGCGCCGCGATCGTCCTGCCAGGAAATCAGCGGCGTAACAGGTTGACCGCTGGATCGCTCCCAAACCAGAAAGGATGAACGTTGACAGCTCAATCCCAGCACCGGTTTGATGTGCAGCGAGGCAGTACATTGCCGCAGAACATCTTCGGCGACGGTAACGTAATCCAGCGCATTGCTCTCGTAGCGGCCATGCTGATGATCCATCGGTGGTGCAGGTTGTGTGATCAGGTGGCACAGTCGCCCCTGCGAATCGAGCAGCGCAGCCTTGATCGATGTAGTGCCGAGATCGAGCGCGATGGCCTCGATCATGGTTTATCCAGCAGGGTGGTGCAGCGGTTGACCTCCTGATGTTGTCGCGTGCTATCCCATCCTGCGGCAGGGGCTACGCTCAAAGCGATCTGGTCAAGCTGATCGCGGCTTAATTGTGCCAGGATCAAAAGCGGCAGGCGTCGGCGTAGCAGATCGTCGAGATGAACGACCATTTCGGTGGCAGTGCAATGTACCAGTTCAGCACGGATGAAGGGGAGTGACGGAACGATACGCTGTGCCAGCGAGGCATCGGCTGCAATGCGCTGGAACAGGCTGGCAATCCGGGTGCCATAACGGCGTAGCATCCACTTTGTGCATTCTGCATCGATGCCTGATTGTTGTGCCTGGGCGGACATGGTCATGGACCAGGTGGCAAAATTGTCCCGGGGCGCCCAGGGAAAGGATCGACCGTCCGTGGCACAGGGAGCGGATAGCCCCAGTTGCTGGCATACGGTGTCGACGATATGACTGGCATCCTGGCGTGAAGACGTGATTTTTCCACCGATGGCATAGTGTACACCGGGGCTTACGGAGCGCAGTTCCCAGTCACGGCTCAATGCCGAGGGTGGTACGGTGGACGGGTTCCGGGACGGGCGCTTGAATACTCTGACACCGGCAAAACTGCCGATCACGTCATCCCGGGTCCAATGATGTTTCAGGTAGGCATTGGCCGCTTCGAGCAGATAATCGATGTCACGGGCTTCTACCTGCATGGGTTGTGTACCGGCATCAAAACCGGTATCGGTTGTTCCCAGCAAAGTCATGCCATACCAGGGAATCATGAAAAACACCCGGCCATCGGCGGGAGTGGTCAGCAGCATGGCTTCGTCCTGTATAACCGCGGGCATGACCAGATGCACGCCTTTCGAAAGCTGGCACCACTCGCGACTGGGTTCGTTTTCGGCGAGCCATTGGCCGGTGGTGAAGACGATTTGCCGGGCGTGGAGGGTTTGAGTGGCGAGTGAAACCCGGTCCTGAACTGCAATGCTGTGGAACCTTGGAGAATTGTCTTGAAGCGATAGTAACTGACAGTAATTGACACAGCATGCTCCAGCTTGTTGAGCACCATCGACGAGTTCCAGAACCAGACGTGCATCGTCGGTCTGGGCATCGGCGTAGGTAAACCCGCCCTTGAGCCTTGCAGTCGTAACGAAGGGAAAGTGCCGGGTAAATTGATCTGTGTCGTGATACTGATGCTGCATCGCTGGATTGGCATCACCCGCCAGGAAGTCGTATGCCGTCAGACCGAGTTTCAGTTGCAGGCGATTGAAGCGATGAGTTGCATAGACCGGAATGCCGAACCGCAACGGCCAGACACGATGCGGTGCCGCATGCAGCAGCATGGTTCTCTCTTGAAGGGATTTGCGCACCAGTTTGAAATCATAGTTTTCCAGGTAACGCAGTCCACCGTGAATCAGTTTGCTGGATGCGGACGAAGTGGCGCCGGCCCAGTCTCCCTGGTCTATCAGCGCAACATTGAGACCGCGCAGTGCGGCATCGTAGGCTGTCCAGGCACCATAGATACCACCACCACATACCAGAAGATCAAAATGTTGTTGGCCGAGTGCTGCAAAATCCCGCTTCATTGATCGCGAAGCGCCAATGCTTTCTGTGGAAAATCGCTGATCAGGATGTCGACGCCCAGACGCAAAGCGGTGTTGATTTCGTTATCGCTATTGCACGTGTAGACCGCGACGCATTTGTCATGGGCATGCAGCAGGTCGACGATAGCCTCATCGATAGTATCGATCGGCAGACACAAGCCATACAGGAAGGCATGTGTATCCAACAGGCTGCGCGCATCGGAAATGGTTTGATCATTTTCGAAGTTGTAGATCAGTGGCATGTCTGGCCGGTATTGATGCGCATAAACCAGACTGTCGAGATTGAAGGATGAAACCAGAATATTCCGATCGGCATTTGAATCGCCAACGAGATCCAGTGTCTGGCGTGTTTTCAGATGATGACGCTCGATTGCTTCCCAATCGCGATTCTTGATTTCGAGCAGCAACCGACAGCGTTGCCGGTAGTCCCACAGAAATTCCGCTAACGTGAGAATGTTTTCGTTGGCGGAATCATGATCAACGAGTTTGCGGAGTTGCGGGTAATCAAAATCATCGATGTGTTTGTCCTGCAAACCGATGCGATTGAGAAAACGGTCGTGCCACAGCACGGTAACTTCATCCCGGCTCAGTTGCACATCGGTTTCGATGCCGTCGATCGCATAATGCAATGCCCGGTCAAAAGCTGAACGGGTATTTTCCATCGCCTCTCGGTTGGCACCCCGGTGTGCGAAGATCTGGCAGCGCGGCGGTGGGCGGTGGTCTTGTTTCGACATCGGCTTATAGTTCGATTTGTGGCTAGTTGATCATTGCAATCATTTTGCTGAAGCCTTCAGCAAGTCGATGACTGTGGGATCCTTGGCCATTTCGGCTGCAGTTTTTCCGGTTTTGCTCTTGATTCTCAGGTCTGCGCCTTTCGCCAGCAGGGTTTTCACGGCATCGACATGATCGTGCATGGCTGCCCACATCAGTGCTGTGACGCCATCATCATTTTGCATGTCTATCTTGGCACCATGTTCGAGCAGCTCCCCAATGACTGCGGTATGACCGTTTTGGGCCGCCAGGATCAAAGGTGTAAAACCATTCGAGGCTTTGTGATTGACATCTGCGCGTTGCTTGATCAGCGACTTGGCGACGTCGAGATTGCCGATCAATGCGGCGAGTGTGAGAGGGGTGGCGTTATTCTTGTCCTTGACGTCGATTTTGGCACCCTTGGACAGCAACAGGTTGACGACATCAGTGTGCCCGTATTGGGCGGCAATGAACAGTGGCGTCGTGTCATTCGCCGCTAGGTCATCAAAAGGCGCGCCCTTGGCTAGCAACGTTTCGACGATTGCGGTATGACCATTTCGGGCAGCCATGTAAAGTGCCGTGGTGTTATCGGATGCCTGTGCATCGATTTTGGCGCCCTTGGCCAGCAGTTTATCTACCATGTCAGCCCGTCCTTCCATGGCTGCCAGCATCAGCGCGTTCACTTTGTCGCGGGTTTGCAGGTGAATATCTGCACCTTTGGCCAGTAATGTATCGACGATTGCACCATGTCCTTTCTGTACCGCCAGCATCAGGGCAGAAATGCCATCCGTTGTCTGTGCATCGATTTTAGCGCCCTTGGCCAGTAGCGCGTTGACAATATCGGCATGCCCATTTTTTGCAGCGATGATCAGTGCTGTAGCATCACCGGCATTTTTGAGATTGACGTCGGCATTCTTTTCCAGCAGCAGGTTGACAATATCGGCATGTCCATACTGTGCCGCGATGATCAGTGCCGTAAATCCCATCTCATTCTGGTGATTGATGTTAATGCCTTTTTCCAGCATTTGCTGGATAACCTCAGCGCGGGCAGAAAAAGCAGCTTTGAGGAATTCGGTTTCATCCTCACTGGCAGCCTGAACCGCAGGAACCAGCAGCATGATGCAAAAGAGTAGACTAAAGACGAGAACGTGGGCGAATCGAGTAAATTTTTTTATATCATTCATTGAACATACCTGCTATAGGCTTGTTATCATTATTAACGGGTTAGGGAAACGCCTAAAAACTGCTGTACCTGGCCATGTTGCATTGAAATCGGCTGCAAGCTTATTCATAAAGCCGCGATTCTTTCACCGGTTTTCATTTTACATGACCTTTGTTCGCGATATTTTTCAGCGTTTCACGAGGGGTTTGTCGGTAGATAGGTGGCGAAATTAGCTTGTCGATCTATCGTGGCCAGTTTTTTAAAGCCTATTTTAACCCAGAATATTTGTTTTAGACCCAATCGTTGGTGAAATCAATGGAAAATTTGCCTGATTTCGCTTTTGAACTTGCAATCTTTTTGGCTTGAGTTATCGATGAAACAGGATTGGATCATTCCGGACTGGCCTGTACCAGGTCATGTCAAGGCATTATTCACGACGCGTAATGGCGGTGTCAGTGGACGTACACATCACACCTACCGGTCACTCAATCTGGGAATGCATGTCAATGATCATCCGGATGACGTTCTGCGCAATCGCTGTCTCCTGGCGCAGTTCCTGCCCTCGGGTCCGGTGTGGCTGAAGCAGGTGCATGGAACCGGGGGCGTGTGCATCGATGATGCGTCATCGACCAGTATCGAAGGCGATGCAGCCTATAGCCGTTCAACTGGAAAGGTATGTGCGGTCATGGTTGCCGATTGCCTGCCGGTTTTTTTATGTGATCGCAATGGTTCCGTGGTCGGCGTCGTCCATGCCGGCTGGCGCGGATTGGCGGCGGGTGTGATCGAGCAAACTCTTGCGGCCATGCGAGTACCGGGTAACGAGGTGGTGGCCTGGCTCGGGCCAGCGATCGGCCCCGATTGCTTCGAAGTCGGCGAAGATGTGTATGCTGCATTTGTGCAGCAGGATGCACGCGCTGCCTTGGCGTTTGTACCCCGGGAGGGTAACGGTGTAAAGAAATGGTTGGCGGATATTTTTCTTCTGGCTCGCCAGCGACTGGAGCGAAATGGTGTCATGCACATTGGTGGCGGGGGGATCTGTACATTCAGTCATCCTGAACGCTTTTACTCTTATCGCCGGGACGGTGAAACCGGACGCATGGCTGCGCTGATCTGGCTGGAATCTGTGCCAGATTAACCGGTTCATCAAGTGCATCGTAACAGCGTATAATCCCGCCTTTGCTTTTTTAATTAGAGTTATGTCAACGCTTACCTGGATTATTGCCGCAAGCTTGCTCGGCGGGATACTGAGTTTGATTTTTGCTGCGATAATGGCACTCAATGCCCGACTATCCTGGCTCTCGGTGCTAATTTCCTATGCTATTGGCGCCTTGCTGGGTGCAGCTTTTTTGAATACCTTGCCGGAAGCCTTCGAACATTCGGAAAATCCCGCGCAGGTTACGGTAACGGTTCTGATCGGGATTCTGGTTTTCTTCATTCTGGAAAAGCTGGTGTTATGGCGGCATTGCCACCTGGAGGATTGTGAAGCGCACGATCCCTCTCATGGATTGGCTACGGCACAGGTCAATGTATCTCTGCATGATCATGGACGCAGTGGCATCATGGTGATTGTCGGGGATACCTTTCATAATTTTGTCGATGGGATTTTGATTGCCGCTGCCTTCATGGTCGATGTGCAACTGGGAATCGTGACGTCGATCGCGATCATTGCACACGAAATTCCTCAGGAAGCCGGTGATTTCATTATTCTTCTGAATTCTGGCTATACCCGGAGGATGGCATTTCTGTGGAATATACTGTCCAGTCTCGCGACCGTCGTGGGGGGAGTATTGGCCTATTTCATGCTGCATCAGATGAATTATCTGGTTCAGCCGCTTCTGGCATTGGCGTCGGCCAGCATGATTTATGTTGCGATGTCCGACCTGATTCCAGGTTTGCACAAGCGTCCGGAAATCAATGCCACCATTCAGCAGGTTACCCTGATCTTGCTGGGCATTGCCTCAATCTGGCTGATGGGGAATATTTTTACACATGCTTAATTGCCTGTACGCTTTTCCGGAGTTTTTCGTACAGAATTGAAAAAAATCAATCTTGATGAACAAAAAGGATATTTGATGTTAAAAAAATTCATAGGGCTGTGGTTTCTGTTGCTATTGATGAGCGCCAGTGTATGTGCCGACGATACAGTCATTCTGGAGAGAACCGAGCGGAGTGCACGGAATTGGCTGGAATTGATCGATGCCGGAAAATACAAGGAAAGCTGGGAAAATACATCACCCCTATTTCGGTCCAAGAAGGCTGAAGCGGAGTGGGTCAAGACCTTGACAACGATCCGGGAACCTCGCGGCGCTATGACCGCGCGATATCTCGCAACCGCTGGTGCAACGAAATCCCTATCGGATTTTCCAGAAGGCGATTATGTGGTGTTGCAGTTTTATACGACTTTTGCAAAAAAGGGATTGGCGCTCGAGACCGTTTCTCTGGTAAAAATGCAGGACGATACCTGGCAGATTGCCGATCTCGACATCAAATAGGGCTACGCAGATTTGAATCAGAGACACGTCCTTTGAATCCCTGTGAAATGCGATAGTAAACCCGGCGCACCGGTTTGCCGTGACGTTCGATGACGCGATATTCGATGGCTCCGGGTTGATCGAGCAGAGACTGGATGTCTTCCCGTTGCTTGTGAATCTTATCCAGATGCCGGCGTTTCATGCCGACCTGAATGATGGGGCGGTCTGTCGGCGCTTGTGAAGGCTGCCAGAAGTTGTACATGGCGCCACTATCCCCAAACAGGTTGCGCGAACGAATATCCAATTGCATCCGGTCGTGGGTATAAAAATACAGGGCGCTGGCAACGGACCATTTGCTCATGCCGACAATGATCGGTTCCTTGCCACTCTGTTTTTTTACCTGTTCGGCAATTTGCATGATTTCGGCAGCCGTTTCCCGCCAGAAATAGTGTTCTGTAAACCAGGGATAAGGGATGCCTGGTATTCCCAGTACGACATAGTGCAACACAAAAGCATAAGCAAAAATGCAGGTCACGATCGTGAGTCGCCACATGGCCTGGATCCGTTTTGCCAGGACCCCGAGCTGGTCGCTTCGACCCATCATCCAGGCGATGGTGGGGAGTATGGCCAACCAGATTGGGCCAGTCCAGTGCAATTGCGGTTTATCAAAAATGCTGAGAATGAGACAAATGACAAAAGGTATGCCGGTAAAAATTTGCACGAACAGTAGTTTTCTTTTCTCGACCGGGAGGACCGTGACCTGTCGCTTGATGGTGAACAGGGCAACTGCACCAGCCAGAAAACCGATCGGCGTGAGGAACAGGATGGCATGAAGAAACAGGTAATGAACCGAGAATTGATGTGGACTCGTGAGTACATTGCTGGACTGGAATGCGAAGGATGCCCAGTCATTACTGTAGTTCCATACGATCACAGGAGAAAACAGGATCAATGCCAGCAGAGCAGCAAGGTAGGGATATGGTCGTTTGAGCCAGGTGCGCGCTACGGGATCGGCCAGTATGAATACGATCGCTGCGATACCGATCAGTCCGAGGGAATATTTTGACAATAACCCCAAACCGAATGCAATGCCTATCCCTAGCCAGGCCATGCGCTTTCCTCCGACCAACGCACGTTCCATGTAGTACAGGGTTGCAGCCCAGGTTGCAATCAGCGGTGCATCGGGAGTCATCAACAGACCGGATGCGAAGCCAATCGGTAGGATGGCAAGCAGCAGAACTGCACGCATGGCAATGGATTTGTCGTATAAATTGAGCGCTAGGGCGTACAGATAACCCATGGTAATCAAACCGCACAGCAGGGCACCGATGCGCACCCCGAATTCGTTATCGCCCAGAATGGCTGTGCCAAACCAGATGAGCCAGGCCACCATCGGGGGGTGATCGTAAAAGCTCAGATCCATGTGCTGGGCATACTGCCAATAATAGGCTTCATCCGGGATCAATTGCGCCAGTCCGAAATAGACCAGACGTAGTAACAGGATAAAAATGACAATACCGATGGTTGCAGTACGCCAACGAATATCGATTGGCGGAAGATCGGTGTCGCGAGGGAAAACATAAAATGCTGACCCTAGGTAATTGACGGCAGCCGTGGTGACGATGGCCGGAAAAATGGCCAGTAGCGGTGGAATATGCAGAACGTATACCAGCAGTGCGAGCACGCCTCCGCGCAGTAGTAGCGCAAGCGCACCGACCGTCAGAAAACGGCCGAACTGATGCCATTGCAAATAGCCGGAATGATGTTCACGAAACGCCCATTTGGAATTGAAAGTGTAATTGACCGTTGCGGCAACAAAAAAACTGGCGAAGTGGGACAGAGCCAAACCGGCATCGCGACTCATCATCCATTGGAATACAATGGCATCGATCAGCACTCCAAATAGTCCCACCAGCGCAAAACGGCCGGCTGTGTTGAGTGTTACGGTGCCGCCTGCCAGTGTGATCAGTCGCTGGATGTAGGCCAGTTGATGCGAAAAAGATAATTTCGATGTACCGTAGGTGCGATCGTGAAATGTAATGGGAACTTCCTTGATGCGCAGCTTACCATAGTGCGCCATGAGCAGTTCGAGCAGTATCTTGTATCCACGTGCCTGATTCGAGACAGCCGTAGCCAGTTCACGGCGAAAGGCAAAGAATCCCGATGTGGCATCGTTGACATCACAAATGGGGCGGGCAATCCAGCCACCGACACGTGATAGCAGTTCACGATAGAGCGGCCAGTTTTCGGTGCTGCCTCCAGGAATATAACGGCTGCCAACGACAACATCATATTCATTGGCCAGTACCGGTGCAATGACGGCTGCGATGCGTTCGGGCGGATGACTGAGGTCGGCATCCATGACGATCACGACTTCGCTGCGCGCCTGAGCCGCACCGGCCAGAATGGAAGTCGTGAGATCCGGTTTGCCGTGACGTTCCAGTAATCGGACCTGGGCTTGCTTTTCCCAGGCTTTTACTTTTTCCTGGGTTCCATCGGTTGATCCATCATCGACCACGATGACTTCAAATTCGGGTAGCTTTTGCTCAAAAATACGAGTCAGGAGTAAATCGACATTCTCACTTTCGTTCAGAGTGGGAACTACGATGGTAAATAAGGTCATGTAGCTCCACTGATTAGAATTGATGCCAGGCGGTGAGTGTTGCCATATTATTTTTGTTGCTTCTGGTATTTCTCGACGGCTTTATTGTGATCCGTCAGATTATTTGAAAAGTGTGATTCGCCGTTGCCTTTTGCCACGAAATACAATGCTTCGGTTTGCGCTGGATTGAGTGCTGCATGTATCGATGCCAGTCCTGGTAAAGCGATGGGTGTAGGTGGCAGGCCTGCGCGAGTATAAGTATTGTATTCCTGATCGGCAAGCAGATCTTGCTTGCGCAGATTACCGTCAAACTTTTCGCCCAGACCATAAATGATGGTTGGATCGGTTTGCAGGCGCATGCCATTGCGCAGTCGATTGACGAAAACTCCAGCAATTTCATTGCGATCACTTTCCAGTGCGGTTTCTTTTTCGATGATGGAGGCCAGAATCAGGGCTTCATAAGGCGTAGTCACAGGTAATGCTTCCGCGCGGACCGACCAGGCATGCTGTAGATTCTTTTGCATGGCCTGATAAGCACGTTGCAATATTTCAAGATCGCTACTGTCCCTGATAAAATAATAAGTATCCGGAAAAAACAGTCCTTCAGCAGCGGTTTCGCTGGCACCCATGCGCTGCAAGATTTCTTTTTCAGTCAGATCGATGCTGTCGTGTTTGATGGCAGGATGTTCATTCAGGATTTTACGCAATTGGGCAAAAGTCGAGCCCTCGATAAAGCGGATTTCGGTTTGCTTGGCATCACCCTTGACCAAGTAATCCAGTAATGCGATTTGCGTCAGGTTCCGGGACAGTTGATAGTCGCCAGCCCGGATCGCAGATTCCCGATCCAGGTACCGTGCAAGGAAAATGAAAGTCCATTTGCTGGGAATGATTCCAGCATCTTCAAGCTGCTGGGCAACCTGCTTCAGATTACTACCAGGTTGAACCGAAAATTCATAGGGAATATTCGGTAAAGTGACGCTGGAATGCAGATGGAGGTAAAGCCAGGAAACAGACAGTATCAGCGCTGCAAATGCAGAAAACAATAAGCGTTTTAGCGTATGCATGCGCCAAGGAACTACACTTTGCGAAAAACGAGCGTTCCGTTAGTACCACCGAATCCGAATGAATTGGACAGCGCCACGTCAATCTTCATGTCTCGTGCAGTATTGGGAATATAATCGAGATCGCATTGTGGATCCTGATTTATCAGGTTGATCGTCGGCGGTGCGACTTGACGATGAATGGCCAGTGTGGAGAAAACTGCCTCGATACCACCGGCAGCGCCCAGTAAATGGCCCGTCATCGATTTGGTTGAACTGACTGCCAGTTTGCCGGCATGATCACCAAAACAGCGCTTGACTGCAATCGTTTCGGCAATATCGCCCAGCGGCGTAGAAGTTCCGTGTGCATTGATATAGTTAACTTGACTGATATCGATGCTGGCATTTTTCAGGGCATTGACCATGCAACGGGCTGCACCTTCACCATCGTTACAGGGGGCGGTCATGTGAAATGCATCCGCGCTCATTCCGAATCCGGCCAGTTCGGCGTAGATTTTTGCGCCACGCTGTTTGGCATGTTCCAATTCTTCCAGAACCAGGATTCCCGAGCCTTCACCCAAAACAAAACCATCGCGATCCACATCCCACGGACGGCTTGCCGTTTCCGGATTGTCATTGCTAACTGATAGTGCTTTGGCGGCAGCAAATCCGCCGATGGACAGTGGTGTGACACACGATTCTGCGCCACCACATACCATGATGTCTGCGTCACCGTATTCGATCATGCGAGCCGAGTTGCCAATACTATGCGTGGCTGTCGTGCAGGCTGTCACGATGGCAATATTGGGACCTTTATAGCCAAACATGATCGACAGATTACCTGCAATCATGTTGATGATCGTGCTGGGGATAAAAAAAGGCGAAATTTTGCGTGGTCCGCCCGCATGATAGGCTTCATCGGTATTTTCAATCATGGGTAAGCCGCCAATACCCGAACCGATATTGACCCCTATGCGCTCTGCATCAAGCCGGGAGATATCATCTATCTCCGCATCCCTGATAGCCTGAATGGCAGCTGCCATGCCGTAATGAATAAATACATCCATGCGACGCGCTTCTTTGACAGAAAGATATTGATGAATATCAAAATCATGAACTTCACCAGCAATCTGGGAAGCAAAGCTGGAAGCATCGAAGCGGGTGATCCGGGTGATACCGGATCGTCCTGCTACAATATTTTCCCATGCACTTGATACAGAATTACCGACAGGGGATACGATACCCAACCCGGTGATGACTACCCTACGTTTGGACAAATTTACTCCGGTTGCTTGTTAGATTTGGAAGAAACAAGTGATTATTTGGCGTTTGCAGTGACGTAATCAATCGCTTCTTGGACGGTATTGATTTTTTCAGCCTGTTCATCCGGTATTTCACACTCAAATTCTTCTTCCAATGCCATGACCAGTTCAACGGTATCGAGTGAGTCGGCTCCCAGGTCGTTGACAAAGGAAGATTCATTTTTGACTTCGGCTTCATTAACACCAAGTTGTTCAGCAACAATTTTTTTTATACGCTGCTCAATATTTTCCATCGAGGTAATTCCTTTCTTTAAGTAAGAAAAACTGATTCATTCTAACAAATTTTCAGTATCAACAACACTGAAACCTTTTCTGCCGTTTGGTAATGGTACGACGGAACCGTGATTAGTCCATGTACATTCCGCCGTTGACGTGCAATGTAATGCCTGTGATGTAACCTGCTTCTTTTGAAGCAAGAAAAGCTACTGCAGATGCTACTTCTTCGGGTTGTCCCAGGCGACCCAGAGGAACATGCTGGATCATGCTTCGTTGCAATTCATCTCCGAGGGAACGTGTCATGTCCGTGTCAATAAAGCCGGGCGATACACAATTTACGGTGATATTGCGACTGCCAACTTCACGTGCCAGGGATTTGCTGAAACCATACATCCCGGCCTTGGTGGCTGCATAGTTCGTTTGTCCGGCATTACCCATGCTGCCGACAACCGAAGAAATATTGATAATTCGACCATACCGGGCTTTCATCATGGCACGAAGTACTGCGCGACTTAGCCTGAAAACGGATTTAAGGTTGGTTTCCATGATTTCATCCCATTCTTCATCCTTCATGCGTGCCAGCAGATTATCGCGAGTTATACCCGCATTGTTGACCAATATCTCGATTTCCCCGAATTTTTCCCGGATAGCCTGAAGAGTTTGATTGATTTGCTCGGCATCATTCACATCGAGAACAATACCGGTACCCTGGATGTCAGAGCCTCTCAGGTATTGTGTGATGGCGTCGGCACCATTGTTGGTCGTGGCGGTACCAATGACAATGGCTCCGGATTGTCCCAGCCTGAGAGCGATGGCCTGACCAATACCCCGGCTGGCACCGGTAACTAAAGCAATTTTATTTTTCATGATAAATCCTGCGGCGTGTCATTTTGATCGGCAATGGATAATTGCTACCCTGCTGCTCCGAGCAGTTCGATGGCTTGTGCGATCGCTGCACTGTCGGATAGGGATAAATGCTGCAAATTGGAGTCGATACGTTTGTTTAATCCTGCCAGTACTTTTCCGGGGCCACATTCAATTACATGTGTAACACCATTGTTTGCCAATGTTCGGATGGTATCGACCCATCGTACGGGTTTGATCAGTTGCTGAATCAGAATCTTCTTGATTACGGCAATCTCCTGATGCGATTTCACGTCTGCATTATGCAGAATCGCAGCTTTGGGTGACTGAAATGGAATCTGCTCCAGATAATGCTGCATTTTTTCTGTGGCGGGCTGCATTAGCGAGCAGTGCGAAGGTATGCTCATCGGTAGCATGATGGCGCGCTTGGCACCTCTTGATTTGGCAAGCTCGATACCTTGTAGGACGGCGTGTTTGTGCCCGGCGATGACAACCTGGCCGGGTGAATTGAAATTGGCCGGTTCGAGCATTTCATCGGTGCACTGCTGGGTAATGTCATTACATATATTCTGTATGATGGTGTCATCCAGTCCCAAAATGGCAGCCATGCCACCTGTACCTTCGGGGACGGCCTGCTGCATGGACTGTGCACGGAAACGCACCACCGCCAATGCTTCTGCAAAACTCAGTGTTTCGGATGCGACCAGTGCGGTATATTCGCCCAAGCTATGGCCGGCCAGAAAGGCAGGTTGCTGGCCGCCCAATTCTTTCCAGGCCCGATACACGGCAACACCGGCGGTGAGCATGATGGGTTGCGTATGAATGGTGAGATTCAAATCTTCAACTGGACCCTTATTGACCATGGACCAGTAATCCTGCCGCAGAATATCCGACGCTTCTTCAAAAGTGTTCTGAATGATGGGTAAGTCCGCATATCCATTCATCATGCCGACTGATTGCGAGCCTTGACCTGGAAAAACAAAAGCAAATTTCATAAATTACCAGCGGAGTAAAACCGCTCCCCATGTAAATCCGCCCCCCACACCTTCCAGTAAAACCAGTTGCCCGGGGTGAATGCGACCATCACGTACAGCCATGTCCAGCGCCAGTGGAATCGAAGCCGCCGAAGTGTTGCCATGCTTGTCGACAGCAACTACTACCTTATCCATCGGTATGCCCAATTTTTTTGCAGTTGACTGGATGATACGAATATTGGCCTGATGTGGAATCAGCCAGTCGATATCCGCTGGTTTTAGATTGTTTTGTGCCACGGCTTCTTCCACTACCTCTTCCAGTACTTTTACTGCAAATTTGAAAACGGTACTGCCTTCCATGTTGATATAGGGATCGCCCTGAATCTTGCCACCGCTGATGCTGCCTGGGACCGACAGGACATTGCTGTAGTTGCCGCTGGCGTGCAAGTGAGTTGAGAGAATGCCAGGCTGTCCGCTCTGTGACAGCACCACGGCGCCAGCACCATCACCAAACAGTACGCAGGTGCTACGATCATTCCAGTCAATGATTTTGGAGTAAATTTCCGTGCCTACAACCAATGCGTTACGACATTTTCCCGAACTGACGAACATGTCGGCCGTGGCCAGTGCATAAACAAATCCACTGCAAACAGCTTGAACATCGAATGCTGGACAGTTCTCTATGCCCAGTTTGTTTTGCAGAATGCATGCGGTACTGGGGAATACCATGTCAGGGGTGGTGGTGGCCACAATGATGAGATCGATGTCCTGATTGCCGACACCGGCTGCTTGCATGGCGTTCTGGCAGGCATGCAGTGCAAGATCGCTAGCAACCTGATCTTCTCGGGCGATGTGCCGCTGGGTAATCCCAGTGCGGGTTCGTATCCATTCATCGCTGGTATCGACCATACCTTCCAGATCGCGGTTGGTCAGAATCTTTTCTGGTAAATAACTGCCTGTTCCTGTGATTCTCGAGTACATTATTTTGTTACCGCGTCCAAAGAGGGTTGAGAATGATGTGATAGTTCAGCTACTCGCTCACTGATACGTCGCAACATGCCGCCGCGAACTTCATCCGCGGCACGTTTGATGGCGAAACCAAAGGCATACTGATCGGCCGAGCCATGACTTTTGATGACGATACCGCGCAATCCCAGAAAACTGGCGCCATTGTATCGCCTGTGATCGACCCGGTGTTTAAAGGCATTGATGATTGGTTTGGCCGTAATGCCGACCAATTGTGTCAGCAGATTGCGTTTGAATTCCTCGCGCAGATAGGTTGCCAGCATTTGAGCCAGACCTTCCGAGGTTTTGAGTGTGATGTTGCCTACAAAACCATCGCAGACAACGATATCGGTTGTACCTTTGTAAATGTCATTGCCTTCGATGTTGCCGAAAAAATTGAGACCGCTGTGTCGCAGCAATTCGGCGGCTTGTTTTACTCTTTCATTACCCTTTATTTCTTCTTCGCCGACATTGAGCAGTCCGACGCTGGGGGAAGATTTGTTCTCAATTGACGATACTAGAGAAGAACCCATGATTCCAAATTGGAACAGATGTTCGGCCGTGCAATCTACATTGGCACCCAGATCGAGAATATAGGTATGTCCGGTTATGGTGGGAAGTATCCCAGCCAAAGCAGGTCGATCCACTCCTGAAATGGTTTTTAGAACGAATCGTGAAGTTGCAAGTAATGCGCCGGTATTGCCTGCACTGATACAGGCTTGAGCTTCACCTGTTTTGACCAGATTGATGGCAACGCGCATTGAGGAGTCTTTCTTGCCGCGTAAAGCGGTAGACGGTGATTCGTCCATGCCGATGACTTCACTGGCAGGATGAAGGCGAATTCGTGGACTCAGTGACGATTTTGCTGCACGTAATTCTGCTTCAATTGCATCTGGAATGCCGACTAGGATAATGTTGGCTTCTGAGTCATGACGCAAATATTCAAGAGCAGATGGAACCGTGACATGCGGGCCATGATCACCACCCATGCAGTCTATTGCTACGGTAATGTCCACTTCAATATTCTATTTAGCCAGAAAAATCGATTTATTCGATACAGTCGAAAGCAAAATGGATTGTTTTAGATTGTCTTAGTCGTTTTTGGTTTTGATGACTTTCTTGCCGCGATAATAGCCATTGGGGCTGATGTGATGACGCAAATGGACTTCACCAGTACTAGACTCGATCGCCAGTGGCGGATTGGTTAGAAAGTCATGTGCGCGATGCATACCACGTTTGGACGGAGATTTCTTGTTTTGTTGAACTGCCATGTGATCGACTCCTTAAAATGTTCAATTGGTTTTTTTAAAGTTTGCTAAAACTGCAAAAGGGTGAGCTGATTCAGATCGCTCAGTAAAACCTGTTTTATGGGTTCTGGGTAAGTTTGAATTACACTTACCTTCAGGATGACGCGAGGAAATGGACAAACTAAGTATGATTTCCTCTTCGATCAAATCGATTACATCCAGTTCAGAAGTGGCCAGAATTGCGTCAACACTGTCGTCCCCATCGACTAAGTCCAGATCTTCTTCACTCTTAACCAATAACAGTATAGTTTGCAGATCAAACGTGTGCGTTAATTTGTTAAGGCAGCGCTGACAGCTGAGATTCATCGCTCCATTGATTTTTAATAACAGGTAAAGTTTATCGTTTTTATCAACATACCCGCTGAGTTCGTAAATCAGTGAACCTTGATTATCAAACAGCCAGTCGTGCAAACGCACAAGCTCAAGTATCGGAATTGTATCACAATGCCTACCTGAGCCATTTACAAAATCGAGAGAGTTTATCACAAATCGTGCAGACATATGGCGCGCATGTTATATTTTTTACTTGGATGTGTCAAAGTTCAAAGAAATAGTTTGCACAGAATTGGAATCGTAAAAAGTGATCAATCAAAAAATAGTACTGGCCTCCAGTTCTGTTTACCGGAAGGAATTATTGCGGCGTCTGAAAATTCATTTTGAAACAATGAGTCCAGATGTTGACGAATCACCCAGGATGAATGAACTGCCCCAGGAAACGGCCAGGCGCCTAGCGGAACTCAAAGCTAGGGCAGTAACAGCATATTTCCCGGATGCCCTGATTATCGGGTCGGATCAGGTTGCGGTATGGGGATCTTTGCGTCTCGGAAAGCCGATGAATCATGAGAATGCTGTCAAGCAGTTGCAACAGATTCAGGGGCAGGAGGTATTGTTTTATACGGCATTATGCTTACTTAATGCAACAACGAATCGCATGCAGGTGAAGCAGGTACCTTATCATGTGAAATTCAGGCAACTCAGTGAACGGCAAATAGAAAATTATCTGACCATTGAGCAACCGTATCATTGTGCTGCCAGTGCCAAATCGGAAGGACTCGGTATCGCGCTAATCGAGCGCATGACGGGAGACGATCCTAATGCGCTGATTGGTTTGCCATTAATTGCGTTGATCGATATGTTGTCGGTCGAAGGTGTAAAGCTCATATAGAGTCGCCATTGATGAACAAATGGTTGCATTGCAATTGTCAGTTTAATGTGAAATGATCTGACTAAAAAGTGAAGCTTTTTGCAAACGTAGTAACATCGAATCCTGAGTCTATTTTATGCGGAAATATCTCGTACATTCAGTCATCGTGATGCTGGTTGTCAGCATTTTGACGAATGGTTTGAGCCTCTCTTTCAGGGGAGAAGTTTTTGCGCATGAACTGGATCATATCTATCAGGATTTACCCACCGATCCTGCTGCACATCTCGAGTATCACCGGAACACTGTATCTTGGGATGGTGCCGATCTGGATAGCGCCACGCATTTGTGCCTGCACTCGGTGGGTCAGTTTCAACCTTTTTATTTCAACTCTTTTCCACAATTATTTTTTCAGAAAGCGACTGGTTTTTCGCCTGTCATGATTGTCGGATTCATTCCTGAAACCCTGCCTGATTTACCTCTGCGCCCTCCGCGTGATAGCGATTTAAGCTAATAAAATCAATCTGTCCGCAGCCTGATTTGATGGTCTGCGATGTTATAACTAACGGATCAGTAGTGTAATTGAGTTCGTTGTAGCAGCTTGAGTACAAGCGGAGGATGCTATGAAATTTAGTGACAGAACCGGTATACGTTTCCCTTGTTGGTTTTCTCTATCAGGGATTGCTGGTTTGACCTTAAGTGCTTTCCTGAGCCTGATGATCACGTCAGATGGGGCAGCAGAAGAGAACGTAGTACGTATGGCCCCAGACAAGAGTGGCCATCAGCATGAATTAACTTTGCGTGACGCCATTCATTTGGCGTTGCAACATAATCCTGAGTTGGCCGCTTTTTCCAGAGAAATACAAGCACTGGAAGGCGTGACATTACAGGCGGGATTACTCAAAAACCCCGAATTGTCGCTTAATGTCGAAAACGCGGGCAATATCCAGAAACTGAGTGGTGATGTCAATTCGGCACATGCCGTTGCGCAGGAAGTGGTGCAGCAACTGACCACCATTCGAGTCTACCAAATCCTTGAACTGGGTGGGAAACGCGAGGCCCGGGTCAATGCGGCGCTTCTGAGCGAAGAGCTGGCAGCGCAGGACCTCGCAATCAAGCGCACCGACATCATCTTCAGGATTGCCAATGTTTTTACCGAAGTGCTAGCGGCTCAGGAACGGCTGAAGCTGGCCGAGGAAACAAAAATGACGGCGCAAAATGTCGTTAATTCGGTGTCCGAACGTGTGCAGGGAGGTAAGGTTCCACCCATTGATGAAACCAAGGTGAAACTGGGTTTGTCGACCACCCGTATCGAGTTGGAGCAGGCGCAGCGAGACCTGAGTTCGGCACGTAAACGTCTGGCACTGTTGTGGAATAGTTCCACG
>JAAEXZ010000148.1 GCA_017879645.1 Nitrosomonas sp. | reverse complement strand
GGCGGCCATATCAAAAGGAGCAAGACTATGACCGATACCAACACCAGCAACCGTCCCGCCTACAGGCTCTACAGCGTAACCGGCGATGGGGATAATGCCCGATGGACTGACATCGGCGTCGCCTGGAAGACCCGCGACGGCAAGGGCTTCACGCTCAATCTCAACGCCCTACCGCTGAACGGCAGGGTTGTGATGCGCGTTGCAGAAAGCAAAGACGAAAGGAAGGGACGCGCATAGCGCCCCTTTACCGTCGCTAAGGTAAAGGGCGACGGTTCGCGCGTTCGGCGGCGGATAGGCCAAGCGTTACCTGCTGGAAAAGTGCGGCAAGCTGCGCATCGGATTTTTGAGCCAGATCGCCTTTGGTCATTTTGAACATGAATTCCTCCTGTTGTTTTGCGCCGCCCCGATCGGCCGCGTTGAGGAGGAAATATCAGTCCGCATCAATGAAGTGCATTGCCCGCAATCGAAACAGCCGTGGAGAAGGCTGCACGCACGCCTTGCACTAGTCACCATTCATTGGGCGATAGAACGAACACACAATCGGTCCTGATGGAGTGCCTTAAACGACGGGAGAAGTCAGGAAAAACGACAATCGGTCGCGCTTAAATCCGGAAATATGCGCGGTATGCTTCCTCATCAACTTTGATGGCACTCACTTCATCACCGAATCGTAACGCGATCAAACGACCGATCTGCTCAAAGCTGCCAGCTTCGTTTGATAAATTACGGCTAATTTCACGATAAAACGCATCCGTAAGTTCCAGAATAGCTCGCTGACCAGCAGAGGTTTCAGCATTCATTAGATGAGCTTCTATGTTGCCTATTTCACGCCTGAGAGCTTCATCGGGAGAGAGGCGCTTCTCGACTGATTCTACCATCAGCGCATCAAAACACGACGATAGGAATTTAATCACCATTGTCGCCTGAGGCTGGGAATATCCTGAAGGGGGCAAGTTTTTATCCTTTTAGCTTCGTGCTTCGTTTTACTGGCTTTTGAGCCTTGAGGTGCAGCCTTATCGTTTCGCGTTGAAAGCTGCTCACCCTTCTAGACAACGCAAGTCGTACCCAAGCCAGCCGGAAAGCCACAATCAATCCGATACTTGCTGCATATAACGCCATGGCATTTCTGAACTCTGAACGGAGAGGCGGTTGACCGTCAGGCAATATCGTAGGGTTAACAAATACTGTAATTGCGTTGGCTGCGTGGGTCACATCCACTGCGCCAGTTGTCAGATGATCTAACAAGACTCCAGCAGCTAGGATCGAAGCGACAAGGACACCAAAAGCAAGAACGATCCACCAATCAAGTTCAAACACCGAGAGTTCGTCTTGAGTTTCAGCTTCCAGTCTTTCAAGGTGACTCTTAGAGAGCAAGTTCTCCTTCAGAAGCCAGCCGACAGAATCTGTGAGTTCCCTATGTGCGTCCATAGCCAAAAAATAATATAGGGCTGGTAGGCCTATCAAAAGGACGAAAAAGCTCGTTCCCACGCCATAAACTGATAGCCAGTTCCACATGGCTTATTATGCTTCCTTACCAAGTCGCCTCATCTCGACCCGATTCTCAATTATGCTGGAAAAGGAATACACAACCAGTGATGCCATTGACGAAAGGAACGGGGGCATTACTCCCCAACTTTCAGCAGACCCTCCAAATCCTTCCAGAACCCGCCAACCGTTCGGATGCATTGCCGCTACATATGCCACGATCATGCCTGCAAACATGCTAAATGCCGCAGCTACAGGCTGAACCGACTTCCTGCCAAATAGCGCCGCCAAAACCGAAGGAAATATTACAATCTGGAACGCGTATATCGCATAAAGAATAGACGATATCTGATCTGACCTCACATTTGTCTTTAACACCATATATAAAATGGAAACAAGTGAGATAGCCGCAATGGTGGTCATACGAGCCGATTGCAATGTCGATCGCTCGAGTTTCTCTGCATCAACCTCAATGGGGCGACCCTGTATGAACGGAACGATATCGTAGAATGAAATGTACGATATTGCAGAGATAAACCCACTGATAGTCGATAGCATGTACACTGCCGCTGTAAATATAAAGACAATCACACACCATTTCAACCAAACGCTGCCATCCGCCATCATCTTCGTTACAAACTCGGTATCGAAACCACTATCTTTTATGATTAGGCCAACAACGCAAATTGTTATCCAGCCGAAACATGCCTCAACACCAGTCCAACGTATAGCTTTTGCTACACCAGCACGACTTTCCTCAATGGAATTGCGGTCAAGCGACTGAAGTCTTTGCAGACTGGAAATGTCCACAAGCTGCCATGCGCTATTCACGAAAACCAGTGATATGATGCCAAGCAGACCCAGACCAAAGGCATTGATCGGAAACGCGATTTCCCAAAGCCTTTGAAGCGCCAAGCTATTGAACCACGCAGATTTTCCAATGAGAAAAATCAAACATAAAACCACGATAGGCACAAATGTAACGACCGTTGATACCCTGTTTGAAGAGAAATTCGGATCATCCCGGAAATGGTTTGCTTGCGATATTCTTATCCAGCCAATTACCCCGTATATTATACCTAAAATCACTATGAGTGAGGGGGTGGCTAGCCCAAAAGATACGTTTCTAACATTGCTGGTGACGTGCAAACCAATCATAAGGGCAAATAGTGCAAATGCGACGTAGGCTACTGGGACTTGAAATCTATCTGTAAAGACCACCGCTTTATAACCACCCCAAAGAACATAAAGAGATGTGAAAGCCAATATGGCTACCGATACTAACGCGGTAGCGACTCCATCAATTGCCAGTCCATTCGCACCTGAAATTGCAGCTAAGCTGTAAGTGGTAGTATAATCAATTTCTGTCATCATGGTGCCACCTAAGCCAATAACACTGGCAACAGACGCAAAGAGAACAACCGTGACCCGGGATATTTTACGATTTTCATACACTCTCGAACCGATAAATCCATGAATGGTGCGAGGTGGCATTCGCGCTTCTTGGAACGTAGCTGTATTCAAAAGGTCATCCAATTTGCCACACTCAAGCAGTCGAGAAATTATAAAATAACCCAGCGACCACGATATGCACACCAACAACGGGACAATAATTCCATAAACTTGGGTCCAATATATAAACAAAAATATGGCTGCGACCTGAAGACTATAGCCAATTGTCGTTTTTATGAAGCTGTCAACGTCCAATTTGTTCTGAAATAAAAAATATTCATCAACATTTTTGACACGAGTTTTAGCGCTGAGAGCAGATACAATTGACACTGCAAACGGAATAGTTGCTGCAATAAGCAACGCAACTGTAACAGACTGATCCATAGAACCCCCCGATTTATGCATTATTCAATATCACAGGTGGGCTTGCAACAGGATTCGAGAAGGCGAGCATATTAGCAGTGTTGGCATGACGTTCATCTCATATCTAACCCGCGATCCTGCCTCGCGTGGCCGCGACGGGTAAGCCCGTCGCGGATCAGTTGCATTTTGTCCCGATATTAGCTATTATAGGAAATATAGAGATTTCCCGAAGGAGGGTTCCATGAGCGACATTTCTGTGAGCGCCACCGAGTTTCAAACGCGGGCAGGCCTTTATATCGAACAATCGGGCAAAGCGCCCGTGTTCATCACCAAGCACCGCCGCCCGGCGCGTGTCCTCATCGACATTGAGGAATATGAGCGCCTGAAGGCCCGCGACACCCGCCGCGCCTATGCAATCGAAGCATTGCCGGATGAATGGGTGGAAGCACTCAAAGCGTCAGACTACGGCAACGCCGCACCAGAACTTGACGCATTGATGAAATAGGCTTCTCGT
>JAAEXZ010000147.1 GCA_017879645.1 Nitrosomonas sp. | reverse complement strand
ATAAAGTCACAGAATTAAAAGAAAATTTATTCTATGGGGATATTTTCTATGCTAAATTTGCCTAATTAGGGGACGGATTTCGCCTATGAGATTGATAAATTATGGCAGATTAATAGCTGAGAAATTCTCGGTTAATTGATTTTGTTGTAATAATTATTAAATAATTGGCATTCCGACTATTTTCCGATCATCCATTCTGGAATCCTTTTAGGGATTTGCAGTGGATTACTTCTGACCGATAGCGTCAGCTCTAGCAAAGGGTCAAAAGAAGCCATTTGGGTGGAGTCAAAGATCAATTATGAGCGATGCCTTTTACTAGAATATTGTAGAAAAGCAAGAAACTATGTGGTATCGGTAAACTTCGATATGACCTCATTCAACACCAAGGGCACCGACAGTGCAGAAATTTTCCGCAGAATTACCTCTTTGCATTTAGCTCCCTCTAGCCACCGATATACTTGCCTAGCACTTTTACCGAGTTCATGCGCTAATTTGGCAACTGTCCACCCCTGATCAATCAGAGCATTTAGTTCATCCGCGACAGAAGTGGCATCTAAATTTGAGGCTGCCTTTGCAGTTTTATCAACATAAGCTTCAATTTCAAGCTTGCAAACCTTCAGATCAGTTATCCATCCCATACTTTGTGGTCGGGGTATGGCTGTTGCAGATAGTTGAACAGCAGTACTTAATCCAGCACCCACAAGTAAATTGAGATGCTCTGATTGAAATAGTGTAAGCGTCCAACCCCACCACCTATTATTGCTTCAATTTAAGTGATTGAATGAATTCCGGCGCAAATGGCAACAACTCGTCAATGCGGCTGTTAGGCCAGGTAGGAAGTTTTGTGAGGATATCATTAAGCCATGCACCCGGGTTGAGGCCGTTGAGTTGAGCGGTGCCGAGCAGGGTTTGAATGTTAGCTGCGCGTTGTCCGGCTCGTTGAGATCCTGTAAAGAGCCAATTTTTCTTACCAATCGCTATGGGGCGAATTGAGTTTTCCACCGGATTGTTGTCGATCGGCAAGTAACCGGTGTGTGCGTAGCGCACCAGACTCGGCCAGCGTTTAAGCGCGTAGTCCAATGCTTTGGCAGATGCGCCGCCATGTGCGGTTTGCATTCGGGTTTGCCTCAGCCAGTCATGTAGTTCGTCGAGTACCGGCAAGCTTTTTTCTGCACGCAGTTGCTGGCGTAATTCGATGTTCAGGTGTTTACTTTCTTTCTCGATGGCGTATAAGTTGGCGATACGCTGCAGTGCTTCGAATGCCATCGAACTGCCATTAGCCTGATGCAGGTCGAAGAATTTACGCCTGGCATGCGCCCAACACGCCAGCTCAGTACAGGACAAGGCTGCTCTGGAGAACAATGCTTTGTAGCCGCCATAGTCGTCGACCAGCAAATGACCTTGCCAGTTTTGCAGAAAATTACGTGCATGCTGACCGCTGCGGCTGATTTGATAATCGAAGACAACAATGCGCGGGCCAGGATCGAGATCGTTGCTGCGATAGGCCCATAGATAAGCGCGCTGCGTTTTGCCGTTGCCGGGTTCCAGTTGCGTCACCGGTGTCTCATCGGCGTGAAGTGTGTTGCCTTGCAGAAGGTGCCATTTCAACTGCTCTGTCAACGGTTGTAGCGCGACACCGATGCGGCCCACCCATTCGGCCAGCGTGGAGCGCGATAGTGTAACCTGCTCGCGCGCAGCGATCTGTTCCAGACGATAAAGTGGCAAATGATTGAGGTATTTGCTGGTGATCACCCAGGCTAACAGACCAGGTGCTGCCATGCCACTGTCAATGATTGCCGGTGGTACCGGTTCTGCCGTGATAGTTTCGCAGGATTTGCAGGCATATTGTGGCCGAATGTGGCGGTGAACGAAGAACCTGGCCGGCTCCACATCGAGTTGCTCGGTCACATCTTCACCGATTTTGACCAGTTTGTTGCCACACTGACCACATTGACAAGATTCCGGTTCATGGCGATGTTCAATGCGTGGCAGATGATCAGGCAGCGGCTGACGGCCTGCGCGTACACGCGGTGATTTGGGCGCATTAGTTTTTACCGTGACATCAATCTGCTCGATTTCTGCATGAACAGCTGCAATATCGGCCAGCACAGATTCTTCAAACAGGTTGGGTTGCGATGACAGCGATTCATTCTTCTTGCCAAACTGAATACGGCGCAAATGCGCCAATTCCATCGTGAGTGCCTGGATCTTGAGTTCCTGTACACGGATAGCTTGTTGCGCCTGATCGAGCAGCGCTTGAACAATTCCAGTGACCTGTTGTTTGGTATGTGCATCAAGGTTCAACTGATCAAGCTGTGCCAGTGGTTTCATGGTCGTCATTATACTACAAAACGACACCAACCATCTGTTAATAATAGATTATTAGTGATTTCTTATGCCTGTAGATGAGCAGGGGGCAATGCCGACAAACGCTGCCAGTCCACGCCCGCTATGAGCCATTCCCAGTATGATTGGGTCAATTCAAAACAACCTTCTTCCAACTTCGGCCACACAAACCGCCCTTGATGTAACCGGCGATGACATAACCAGACGCCAGTGCCATCCCATAACAGCACCTTCATCCGGTTGCGGGTACGATTGCAAAACACAAAAGCCGATCCCGCACAGGGTGAATGACCCAATGTCTGTTGGACAATCAGCGATAATCCATCAATACCCCGGCGCATATCCACAGGCTCAACAACCATCCAGATTTGCCCCACAGGGGCAATCAATCCAGACATTTCAATAATTCGCCCAGCCATTGCGGTGAAACATTTGTCGACAGTTCGAGTGTATGACCCCCTGAACAGCGTAGTTTTAAATAACCTGATACCGATGCAACTGGTGTGATCTTCGCCGGTATCAACGAAATCGGTTGATTGTGTTTCTGCACATCGCGATAAGTCCGTAGCCAATTCCCAAATGTCTTGCTGTTCAGACCATGATCACGGCAATATGCCGCCTGAGATAGGCCACTCGCTTCCCATGCTTTGATATGCCCCCCTTGTCGCTCCCGTGATGTCATCGGCTAACCTCCGTGAAAATATTCGAGGATAGCCAGATCTATTTCTAATTTTTAGATGGTCGGGTTGGACGCTTACCTTCCACCGACATCCCATTTATCCCATTTTTTGTCTTATTCATGTCACTTACTCCTGTAAGGAATCTATAGGCAATGATTTTCTAAGTTAGATTTAATTGGTTATTGTCGTACCGAATAGAAACATTCTTGCCAATGGTTGGTTTGGTTTTAAATGGTTTCAGTTTGTGTGTGATAAATTCTTTATCTACCTTTTGATAAACAATTTCTTTTTCTTTGTCTATATAAAGAATGATACCTTCATAAACGGTATTGTTTGCTTCAGCTTCTTTTGACAAAAACAGGTTATAAACACCCGCCACAATACCCTTCTCAACCTTCTTTATTGTGCCCACAGTTTCCCATCCCTGACCATTGTGGCTTTGCAAAATTCGAAACCCATTCATTACGATCATTCTCTGTTTCATTCCTGGTCTATTCCCACAAAGGATTCATAGGATTTTGCCTGTCATTTAGCAGGCCGTTGAGAAACTATCTGCGTTGCCGCTACGGTGTTAAAAACAGACTAAAAATGCTCATTTATTAAGCATAAACTGCGCTTTTTCGCCTGTTTTTGCCTTGCATCGGCTGCCTCGAAAACGTTTTTCAACGGCCTGTTAGGCACGGCTAAATAACATTATCGTTGCGTGACATAGGCCGGTTATTCACAGTTCTATCCACGGAATTTGTTAGTAACTTATTTTTTCTTGTTGTCCGCTGTCATGAAACGATTTTCCAGCCAATCCGCCCATTTAGCGGCT
>JAAEXZ010000146.1 GCA_017879645.1 Nitrosomonas sp. | reverse complement strand
CCAGAAAGACACAAGATACTGAGCCGGTATGCCATTTTCTTTCTCTATTTGTTGCAATAACAAACGATGCTTGTTCATCAAGTCACGACCTCGTTGAACTCGTTCCTCGTTGATGCGTGCGTTAAAATAACTGGCAAAGGATTGGGTAAATTCGGGTTGGCGGCGATCCAGTTCGATAATTTTTGGAATATGCTTTACCTGACTCAGAACCGACTGGCGTGTTTTTTCCGAAATCCCCTCCTGCTTGGCCTGAGTAGCAATATTCTCGATACATTCCCTGAAATGCACGGCATCGGCCTGAACAGGTTGTGCCATCCATCCAGAAAAAATCAGTATCCCCGAAAAAACTGAACGACAGCAGGTGAGCAAAAAAAATGGCTGTTTGACATTCATTAAAGAGGATTGTGCATAAGAATGCATTTCATGATTTGCGGTGAGGACAATCCGTTTTAATACAATCGGCATAGAGCGACAAAGAGTGTTCCTGCAATTTAAAACCACGTTCCTTGGCAACCAAATCCTGTCGTTTCTCGATTTCCGAATCATAAAATTCTTCCACCCTGCCACATTGCAAGCATACGAGGTGATCATGGTGCCTGTCCGGTTTGAGCTCAAAAACGGCTTTGCCGCTTTCGAAGTGATGTCGATCCAGAAGGCCGGCCTGTTCAAACTGTGTCAGCACACGATAAACGGTTGCCAATCCTATATCTTCACCTTCATTGAGCAATTCCTTATAAACATCTTCAGCCGACAGGTGCCGTACACTACTTTGTTCGAACAGGTTCAGTATCTTGAGTCGAGGTAACGTTGTTTTGAGGCCGCTATTTTTAAGATCTTTGCTTTTCAGTTCGCCCGAGTTACTCATGCTTATCTCTATTCATAAAATAATTTGCTGTATCATATAGCGCTATGTCGACTTTGGAAACATATAATATCAATAAAATGGTTGCAAAAATTGCTCTGTTTTTTTTGTTCACATTAACAGCCTGCTCCTATCTTCCCAGCATTCCATTCATGATTGATGTGCAACAAGGCAACGTTGTCACAGAGGAAACGTTAGAGAAACTTAAACCTGGCATGACTAAATCCCAAGTGCTTTTCGTTTTAGGATCCCCTCTGATTGTCGATACCTTTCGGGAAAATCGCTGGGATTACGTATACTTATTCCGGAAAGGCGGTTATCTTCAGGAACAGAAACGCGTCACCATCTACTTTGATGATGAAAGACTGGTCAATATTGAAAATAACCTGCAATTTTCCAAAGATCCTGTCAAGGTAAAAACTGAGACTGCGGAATCCACTTCAGAACAAAACAATGACAGCAGCAAGAAAGAAAGTTTTATCAAAAAACTATGGCCTTTTTAAACCCCAGATAATGAATCTATCAATTATATAAAATGACGATGCATAAAATTGCAGTTGCCGGATGTTCCGGCAGAATGGGGCGAACGTTACTGGAAGCCATTGCAAATGCTCCAGATTTGCAACTTGCCGTGGCACTTGAGAGAGCCGACAGTACTTATCTCGATAAAGATGCCGGAGAGTTGATAGGTGCGCAATGTGGTGTTCCCATTGTCAGTGATTTCACCAGCGCACTTGGAAACAGTCAGTATCTGATCGATTTTACCCGTCCCGAAGGAACACTCAAACATCTCGATGCCTGCCTCAAGTATGGTGTAAAAATGGTGATCGGCACAACTGGTTTTACTGCCGAAGAAAAGGTGCAATTGAAGGCAGCCTCCGAAAACATCGCCATTGTTTTTGCTCCCAATATGAGTGTAGGTGTCAATGTCACATTCAAACTACTGGAAATCGCAGCGAAAGTACTCAATGAAGGTTACGATATCGAGATAGTCGAAGCTCATCATCGTCACAAGGTGGATGCGCCATCCGGCACCGCATTGCGTATGGGAGAAGTGATCGCCGATACCCTGCGCAGGGATTTGAGCAAGGTTGCTGTATATGGCAGAGAAGGCGTAACCGGAGAAAGAAAACCGGAAACGATCGGATTTGCTACCATTCGTGGTGGCGATATCGTGGGAGATCACACTGCCATGTTCGCAGGAATTGGCGAACGAGTTGAAATCTCGCACAAGGCAAGCAGTCGCATGACATTTGCCATGGGAGCATTACGTGCAGTTCGTTTTCTTGCCGACAAGCCCAATGGTTTGTTTGATATGCAGGATGTACTGGGGTTGCGCTAGTCATGGCAAATTGGGCTTTTCTCCACAATAGCGTTTGCAATGGCCACTTACGCCATTGGTGATCTTCAAGGTTGCTATACACCACTTTTAAAACTGCTCGACCTGATTCGCTTCGATCCCGCGGGTGACCGGCTATGGCTGGTTGGCGATCTCGTTAATCGCGGCCCGGATTCACTACAGTTATTGCGTTTCATCAAGCAGATGAATTCTGTCATCACCTTGGTTCTGGGCAACCATGATCTGCATTTGCTGATGACTGCAGCGGGTATTTCCAGATTGCATCGTAACGATACATTACAATCCATTCTGGATGCTCCGGACTGCGACGAACTGTTATCATGGTTACGACAACAGAAACTGTTTCACGTCGAAGGATCGTATGCCATGGTGCATGCAGGATTGCTCCCATCCTGGACTATCGAACAAGCCGCAGAATTAGCACAGGAAGCAGAAAGTGCCTTGCAATCTGATCAATACAGGTTTTTATTCGAGCATATTTATGGCAACGAGCCCGATTACTGGCTCGACGACTGGGATCAAGCCAGAAGATTGCGCGTCATCATCAATGCCATGACCCGAATGCGAGTCTGTACACCCGATGGTCGAATGAATCTTGCTTTCAAAGGCAATCTGCAATCCATTCCCGGAGGTTATCTGCCCTGGTTTGATGTACCACGTCACAGCCAGGATACCACGATCGTTTGTGGCCACTGGTCAGCGCTGGGACTACATATCACAGCCAACCTGATTGCACTGGACAGTGGTTGTGTGTGGGGCCGGCAATTGACGGCTATTCGGCTGGAAGATCGTAAGGTTTTTCAGTTTTCTTGTGTGGAATAGGCAAGGAAAGTGTTTCGGCTATGGCCTGTTCTGATAAACGCGCCAACTCCCTCCGGTTTCTCATCCCGCAAGTAACCGGTTCAAGGAAGGTCAACTCGACTGTAATCTCAGTTTGACTCAGTATCTTGCGTAAAGACAAAACCAGAGATGAGTCGGTATACGCTGCTTCCGGACAAACTTCTCCACAGGCACGACGATACGTAATGGCTACCGGAAATAACAGCGCATCGGCATCAATCGCAGATTGCAGCAATGAAGCATGAAAATGGTTCAAATAAGTACCATCGGCTGTCGTTCCCTCAGGAAAAATAACCACTTTCTCACCTTTTTCCAGTACATCACCAATTTGCTGATTGATACGTAACGTGTCGCTACGTCTGGCTCGCTTGATAAATAAAGTCCCCGCCTGCCGACTCAGAAATCCCAGTACCGGCCAACCATCGATCTCGGACTTCGCCACAAAGCGCGTCGGACAGGCAGCCATCAAAACACAGACATCCAGCCAGGAAATATGATTGGCAACCAACAAAGCACGGGGAATCTCAACTCCGGGTGGTTTTCCAGTACAGCGCAATCGGACATTCAGGGTCGCGAGTAACCCACTCGACCAGTGTCGCATCATGCGTCTCTGAATGTACTGGGGAAAATAGGGATAAATCAGTGCTTGCAAGCAACCTGATGCAATCTGGATGAATAAAAAAAAAGTACGGATCAGACGTAACAGAATGGGAGTTGTTTTATGCATCGATTGCAGCAATTAGAAAAATAATACAATTCAGGCTTGAAATTTTGCATATAAAAATATTATTTATTATAGCGTTATATATTTTTATCCAATCATTTT
>JAAEXZ010000145.1 GCA_017879645.1 Nitrosomonas sp. | reverse complement strand
AACCATCGTTTCGACGGTACTGTGGCTAATCCACAAGTCTTCCATCAGTTCGCGAATCGGCGTGGAGCTATCCATTTCCTCATTGATACGCGTACGCGCGCGATTGATAATCGCGCTTATGATACACTCTTGAATGAACGGACTGTTTGCACCTTCCAGCGTTTCATCTTCCTCGTCTGCAAGATCGTGCGCCAATGAAATGAATATAGGCTCTTCATTGCCATCATCAATATTTCGAATAATGGGTTTTATAGTAAGGACTTTTTCGTTATCCGACGAAAGAAATTTTTCAATTCCCGTACGGTATTCTGTAACGTCATAAAGACTAGCAAAATGATACATATTGTTATCCGTTCCAAAGAAAAGGGAGGCCGTAACCTCCCTTGTTGCTGATTAACTAACCAAACGTTTGCGTGGCGCCAAGAATGTATCACGCAAAACGCTTCGTTCATCGTCGTGTTTGTCTAGCCAACTTCTCGTACTCTGCATGAACTCATGACCAAACGTAGTTCTGTGTTCCAGTGAGTCGCGCACCAATGCAATACCATACTGCCGAGACAGCATCGGGGATTGATTGGTAGCAACCAGAACATCGACGCCCGATAGATCATCCGTATTGAGAATGTCCACGAAAGTAATGTTCTGTTCGCGCGAGTAAACGACCCACTGATTATCTGCTGCATCCCGAACGTATGCGGTATTCAGCAGATTGTTGTCATATAGAAACGTCAGAAACGTGGTCGCCTTAATGAGCGAGACATCGACTGTTTCCTCGGACTCGATGGGAACAAACGTTGGCATACCGTTTTCCGGTTTATGGTAACGCAGCCGCTTGAACATCATAGGAAATCTCCTCTGCCCAAACGATTAAACGATGGAAACGGTCTTGACTTCAAGCGTCCGACCGTAGAACCGTCTGCTTACCATCATCCGATCTGCCAACTCGCTTGCGGATGACTTCGACGTAAAGAACAATGCGGTGTCAATCGTTCCGCGAAGATCAAGATCGGAAACCGTTTCCAGTTCCTTCAACGGATCGATTTTACGAACGATGCGGCCGGCATCGTCTACAACGATGTAGAACGACGAATTACGAATGCGGTTTTCGTAGTCCTGTCTTACTTCAAGTTCCGCGCGTGTTGCAGCCGCCAGCTGCTCCTGCATCCGCTTCTCGCGTTCGCGCATCGTTGCGATTTCCTGCGTCGCCTTGCGCAATTCGATTTTTGCGAACTCCGCCTGCATGTGTATCTTGTCGATCATCGAATAGAAGACGTTGAGAACGTACATCAACACACGAGGATCAGAAGGCAGCCCTTCAACGATTGGAACATGATCCTTGGTAGGCAGAAACTCGTCTGTGGGAACCGTCATTCCCATCTTTTCCGCCATTTGCAGAATTTTACCAGACAACGTTGTGATGAACATCGTCGCGTTCTTCAACATCGCGTGATATTCGGTTGTCTTCGCGTTCTTGATGGTGATGTCATTGCCGAACATCTTGGACAACGTTGCCATCATGTTCGAATAATCTGCGCCCTTCTGCTCCAGAAGACGCAAACGCGACTTCATAATATCAGACTTGATAAACGTATCGTGTTCTTCCTGCGTCTGGCGAATGATCTTAGCAACGTCCACAGACCCGCCATTCTCCGCCGTTGCAAGTGACAGAAGGTCTTTCAAATGTGGAAGTGAAAGACCAGCCCACAAGTCTTCGTTGTAAGGCAGCTTCACGATGGAAAACAATTCGCGGAGTTGCGCGATTATAACCTGACGTTCAAGTTCTTCGTTGCCGTCGGTAATACGCGCCTCGATCTTGTCGAGAGACTGCTGACCCTCGTCAATCTGGTTTTCAACATCTGCAATCATCTGACTAATTGGCGTATCCTGATGTACAACGTAGTCATCTTCCTGCATTTCGTCATCGGAAATCATGATCTGCACAAGTTCATCGACGGATGCGGTGTTGCTTTCGTCGGTAGTGGACTCGGTAGCCAGAATTGCTTCTTCTACATCGTCGTGGTGCTGCTCCTCCACTTCCACAGCCTCCATCGGATCGCTGCTTATGAAATCCAGAATTTCTTCTTCGGTTTCCTTCGAAACTGTTTCTTCGATGTAACCCTTCACGAAATCGCTGGTATCGGTAGACTTACCAGTAGTATCATTTTGACCGTTGCTAAGGACGCTAAGGTCCGACAAAGTGCGCAGAACGGTTTTCATACGGTAGTCCCTTTCCTAAGTTTTGGACCATATCGGTCCTAGAAGTCAGTAATAGTGTACAACTCCATTCTATCACAGACCCCTCTCCCTGTCAAGTGTCCCTATAAGACACTGATTTGCCTACTTTTTTGGTGTATAAAACTCGTTATTACGCATACTGTTTGGATTAATTAGCCCCAGCCTATACGCTGCTTGGTGCCGTCTATGATCCCATTCCTGCCGCATAATAGACATGTCGTGCTGTATCATACGAATGGACATTTGAATATCTTTGTATTCATACAGATACGATCGTGCTTCAATGCGCTGGCGGGTACTCTGTTCCGTCGCGTCTAAGGACGTGAAACCATCCAACGCCATAAGATTGGAACGATACAGCCTCATACGTGCTTCCAGCTTACTAGCATGAGAAATACTCAAACCATTATCCGTTTCGGATACTTTCGTCAACGCTGCAAACTGTTCGCTAATTTTTGATTTCTTGTCTTCCAGATTATCCAAGGACATTTGAAGGACAGACAAATCCTCTTTGAGCGGACGATTATCTTCTTCAAACTGCAAACGGAAATCGCGCAACCGTTGCGTCTTTAGCTTTTCTTCTATACGCGCCTGCTGTTCCTGTTGACGCAAGTAGTCTTCATAAGACGTGCCGCCCACAGGATCATTGTCATCAATTTGCAACGTGTCTGCGAATGATGCAAATGTGACCTTTGTACCAAAATTCAACATCAAATACCATTGCACATTCTGTGCTGGTCGTAGAAGGACCTGCTCATACAACGGTGCATTGTGTTTTAGTGAAATGACACTGGCTTTATCAACCGCCGATTCACCCTTTTCCAGACGGTTCAAATTGATACCAATAACCGTCGCGTCTTCAATGAGATAAAGCTGCCTTTCCAAATGCGTAAACTTACCATCTGGCTTGTGCGCGCAATGCGCTACAACGTGTGCATTCCGAATGATATAAGACTTGGATTCAGGAATGACGAGAGGCAACTCTGACACATATTCTGTCTTAATACGCGAAAACATCTTGTTGTTTCGCTTATCAATCTCATTCGAAATTGATAGAACTGCATCTGCAACACGTTCATAGAACGTTGTGAGGTTACGTTGAACCGTTGATTCGTCTACGTGTCTCTTGCGCCTGCGTGACTTCTGCCACTTCTCGGCTTTTATAGCTGCCTTCAACGACGCAGATGCGCCTGAAATCAACCTACGATTAAAAATCGAGGGACAAAAGCGATACGCGCGATTCAACAAAACCAAGGCAGTATCCTTGGAATCGTATTCTCGCACATGCTTGATAGCTTTATTCAGGATCAGGATTGTGTTTGCGTCTCGCTCGACGATACGTTGGGTTTCTTCTTTGAATGTTTCGTTATCTGCAACGTATTCGGTAGTATCTTCTTGCTCTGGAACAATTTCTTTGATAATGTCTTCAATCTTTTTATCGGGTTCCTCTGGAATTACGAATTGTTTTGTTACCTTGTCAGGCTTCTCTTTGTTTTTAAACCGCTCTTTTACACTGTCTAGCTCTCTAAGGTCGTGAAGAACCTGTCTGCTTTTAGCAGCAGCCATAATACCTCTCCCGTACTGTCTATAATGTCGCTACATGCACATATGTATTTTACACAATAATGGCAAACGACGGAAGATTATAATACTCCAAAACCAGAGATAATAATCTTCCGTCGCACGCTTGGCTCGTACCAAACTACTATACCATTTAGGATTTACCCTGTCAAGGGTAGTAA
>JAAEXZ010000144.1 GCA_017879645.1 Nitrosomonas sp. | reverse complement strand
AATGATGATGAAGGCGTTGCGGGATAATGGACAGGTTTGTACCCGTATGGGTGCTTACAAGCCACGCACGAGTCCGTATTCATTTCAGGGGCATGGCAAGAGCTGTTTACCTTATGTTTTCGATTTGGCCGGAAAATACGGAATCAAGGTCATTGCCATGGAAATCACCCATGAATCGCACCTGGACGAGATTCGCGATGCACTGTATCAAACGGGTAATTCAACCGGTGTAATGCTGCAAATCGGAACGCGCAATACACAAAATTTCGAATTGCTGAAGATCGTTGGCCGGCAGCAGAATTTTCCTGTGCTCATTAAGCGTGGTTTCGGTATCACCTTGGATGAGTCTTTGAATGCCGCTGAATATCTGGCTTCAGAAGGTAACCGTAAAGTGGTTTTTGGTTTGCGGGGTATGAAAACCAATATGGGGGATCCGCACCGGAATTTTGTCGATTTTTCACATGTTTCGGTGGTCAAGCGCCTGACCCGCATGCCTGTCTGTATCGATCCGTCGCATTCCGTAGGTAGTCGTGCAGTTTCATCGGATGGCATATTGGATGTCATGCATGTGACAGCGCAGGGTATTGTGGCGGGAGCCAATATGGTGCTGGTGGATTTTCATCCGGTACCGAGCAAGGCGTTAGTGGATGGGCCACAGGCACTGCTGATGAAGGAGCTGCCACAGTTTCTGGAAGATATTCAGATTGCCCGAGAGGCATATGAAAAACGTGTAGTCTTGGCACAGCGCTACCGTGAAGAATAAAGAATAATACAGCACCGATAATTGATAATCGGGATAAGGCTTTAAGCGATTTTCCTGTCGTGGAGAAAAAATGATCAAAGTATTACTGTCAAACCCAAGAGGTTTTTGTGCAGGTGTGGATCGGGCCATTGAAATTGTTGAACGGGCATTGACCATGCATGGTGCACCGATATATGTGCGTCACGAAGTGGTGCACAATCGCTTTGTCGTGGAAGATCTGGAAAAAAAAGGCGCAGTGTTTGTCGAGAATCTGGATGAGGTGCCTCAGGACAGTATTCTGATTTTTAGTGCGCATGGAGTGTCGCATGCTGTGCGTCGGGAAGCTGCCGAACGCAAGCTGAAGGTTTTTGATGCTACGTGTCCGTTGGTGACCAAGGTACATGTCGAAGTCGCTAAGATGCGACGGGAGGGCAAGGAAATCATCATGATCGGGCACCAGGGGCATCCAGAAGTCGAGGGAACCATGGGGCAGATTGAAGGTGAAAATAACGGAATGTATCTGGTTGAAACCGAAAAGGATGTCGAGACCCTGAAAGTTAAGGACGAATCGAATCTGGCTTATGTCACTCAGACGACACTGTCTGTTGATGATGCAGCCCGTATCGTGGATGCACTGAAACGGCGTTTTCCGAAAATTCTGGGGCCGAAAAAAGATGATATTTGTTACGCCACACAAAATCGTCAGGATGCCGTCAAGAAAATGGTCAATCAATGCGATCTGGTGATTGTCGTGGGATCACCGAATAGCTCAAATTCCAACCGCTTATGCGAAGTGGCACGCAATGCCAATGTGGAAGCCTATATGGTAGATCGCGCCGAACAGTTGCAGGAAAAATGGTTTGATAACAAGAAAGTGATTGGCATCACTGCTGGTGCATCCGCACCGGAAATCTTGGTGCAGCAGGTTATTTCCAGACTCAAACAGATTGGTGCCGAGCAAATCGGTGAAGATGTGCTGATTGAGGAACTCAGCGGTGTCGTGGAGTCGGTCGTTTTTCCTTTGCCCAAAGCATAGTTTCGCGTAGTTTCAAATCACGGATTTTCATGCCAGCCAGTCTGGTACGGTGTGATATCCATCGGTTGTGGTGAATTCGTCAAGTAGTTCAGCATGATTTCTGCGCTGGCAGGCGCCATGGTGACGCCATAACGAAAATGTCCGCTATTGACGAACAAATTGCGGATGTCTGGATGTGATGCAATGGTCGGTAGATTGTTCGGCGATCCAGGTCGTAATCCTGCCCAGTGTCGGATGACCGGTTTGTCCCGGAGTGCGGGCACAATCGAAAGTGCACGTTTGAACAAGTTTTCGCGTGCCAAATGTGTAATCTTCTTGTCGAACCCCGTATCCTCGAGTGTGCTGCCTATCAATACATGTCCATCCTGCCGGGGGATGATGTATAAATCTTCCTGCACCAATATGTTGCTTACGGGCGGATTGTCAAACTTGAACAGCAGCATTTGTCCTTTGATTGGACGTATGCGCAGATTCAAGGCAGATGTACCCAAAATTTCGCTACTCCATGCACCCGCACAGATGATGAAGTATTCGGCTGTCCATTGACCGCAGGCTGTGTCAATGGATTGGATACGCTTATGCGCGTGCTGAAAATTTTCTACCTTGCATTTTTCTACGATTTTTCCTCCCAGTTGCAAAACCCGAATGTGCAATGCCTGTAATAGCCTTGGATTACGAATCTGGGCAATATCTGGTAGTAACAGGGTGTGGCCTTCCTGCATCGGGACGGCGCTAACATTTGTGTTGGTGATTTCCTGAGTCGGAATGCACTGCTGGATATTTATGCTTCGTCGATTGCACCAGTCCAGTGCGACATTGGTTTCATGTGGAGGCAGTATCCGCATTCCGGAAATCCGTAACTCGGGGTCAATTCCGGTTGAACTGTACAAGGCCGCTGCCCATTCTGGAAATTTCTTTGCGCTATAACTCGTCAACTGTGTAACTGCATCTGAATAATGCCATGGACAGAGTGGGGACAGAATACCGCCACCCGCCCAGGAAGATTCCTGACCCGCCAGATTACGATCCAGAATGGTTACTTTTGCGCCATGTATTAAAAGACTCTCTGCTGTCGCAAGGCCGATAATGCCTGCGCCAATGATGATGACATCTTGTTTCATGGCTAAAGTTTGGGGCTAATGTGGTCGCTAAAGTGCTGCTGGTAGAAGCAAGTTAATTTTATTGTGTGGCTGGAATTTTATATGAGAAAGAGCCGGACCATGAAGCGAACAAGCGAATATGGCTTTACATTGATTGAGCTGATTATTGTTTTGAGCATAGCGAGTATTCTGCTATCTATGGCGGTTCCTAATTACAGTGCATTCGTACAGGATAGCTTGTTGACCGCACAAAGTAATAATTTTGCTTCTACTTTGGCATTGGCCAAAAGCGAAGCCATAAAACGCAGTAGTAGAGTCTCGATTTGCCCCAGTACCAATGGTACGGGTTGTACGGGAGGGAGTGTGTGGTCGAATGGTTGGGTCGTCTTTGCTAATCCCAATGGAGACAGCACCATAGATGCCGGGGAAGAAATTTTGCAAGTCGGTTCGGCTTTATCCGGAGGGAATACTTTAGCGGGCACCAAAACCCGGATTACATTTACATCCAATGGATTTGTAATGGGGTTCTTTGACAGTTTTTCATTATGCGATAGAAGAGGCATCGCTTACTCAAAAAAAATTATATTGAATAGTCAAGGAAGGACCAGATTTGAAACTGGAAATGGAGCGTGCTCGTGAGTCATGAATTACAGTCAAGCCAGAAAGGTTTCAGCCTGCTGGAAATATTGATTACGATAATCGTGATGTCGTTTGGATTGCTAGGCATGGCCGCACTCATCATAGCAGGCGCTCGTGGCAACAATATTGCCTACTATCGCTCGATTGCAAGCAAGCAAACAGAAGACATTGCAGATCGCATGCGTGCCAATCAAGCCGGTATTATCGCCGGATCCTATGATGCGTTGACAGACACAATACCTACAAGCAGTGATTGCATTACGAACAGTTGCAGTGCGACTCAGATTGCGTCATTCGATCATGCTCAATGGAATACGGCAAATGCGGGGCTGCTGCCAAATGGGGTTGGTACAGTTAAGGGCAATGTTACAGCCGGCTATGAAATTATTCTGAGATGGACCGAGAAAGAGATGGGTGGGGAAGTCGATCCGAATTGTCCCGTTGGATTAGCCACAAATACCCG
>JAAEXZ010000003.1 GCA_017879645.1 Nitrosomonas sp. | reverse complement strand
AATCCAGAAAACAGCATTGATGAACTGACGATTATCTCTGGCTATTCCTCCCCAGCTACCTTGGCGGCCGGGCAAATGTACCTCAAGCAGTGACCAAACTTCGTCTGATATGTCATGCCTGCGATGGGAATGCATCATATGAAATCCTTTCGTTTTTTACAAGAATCTCATATTCCTTATTTCGTGACTACGCTATCTAAGAAAGTTGGAATTCAAACTGCCGATTTGGCAGGCCAGCGATAGGTATAGGCCCAGCGTTTTTTCACGCCATCGCTCCAGAACAGCACATCATTGGCCAATTCCAGTACATTGGCTTGATAAGCGACTAATGGCAATGCCCGACGCAAACCGCTAAACACTTCATCTATCGAAGAGGATTCCAACAGACGACGGAAGCGCAATTCTGAAAAAGGCGGTCGCTCGCCCTCAGACATGATGACCGGCAGGCTGCGTTCATCCGGATCTTTTACGTGCACGAGCAAACCGGCAATGGCCGCGAGTCGCTCGTTTCGCCAATTGTTTTCCGGTTTGCTCTCTTCCGGCCACCCACGTGACAAAAGGATGCGATACAAATGCTGATAGGCACTTGTCAAGGCAATCGCCGTTAGATTGTGCGCACGTCGCAATTCAGCACGATCTCCACGATTATTGTCCAGCTCCTGCCACCATTCCAGTAGCGCTTGTCCCAACGCTGTTTCTGGTCGAAATGAAATGTTGTTACTCACGTTGTGTTCTCCTTGTAATTTAAACCGATGCTTTAATAAATTTTTTCTTCGTCTTGTTGGTATTTTCAACTGGCAATCTCAGAATTTCTTTAAGCTTGTCACCATACAAACTGCTACGTAACCGGTTGTGTGCTTCCGCTACACGACGTGGGTTTTGCCGCTCAACGGGGGCTGCACCAATCAAATCGGCATCAAACAGCTTTATCGCCACATCAATCAACTCATTGCGCCAACGCTTACGCCAAGGAATTAAACTTGAATCGTTATCTTCATCTCGCGCTTGTTCGACAAGTTCGCGCAGCAGGCTGTAAAAAGCGATCTCGGTTCTTGACCAGAAAGAAGCGTCTATAAATCCCCAATCTCCTTTGGCTTCCGCTCCTTCGCTGAACCATGCCGACCGAACAGCAGAACGCAACAAAAATGCGACGTGGTCAGCCGCATCTATCCATTTAGCTACTTCGGATTGAACGAGCTTGCGCCCTTCTGCATTACGTTCTGTCAAGCCGTATAAGGGGAAGGTGGATTCATACCAGCAGCGGGCTTTCATGTTGTCCATGTCATAGCCGAAGACCCACAGCCTGAATTGTCCTTTGAGTCTTCTGCTATCCAGCACATACGAAACCTGTGAGGCGGGCTGGATTTTTTTCTTATCTCCCTGCATCCCGAGAACCCAGCCCAGCCAAAGCTTGTAGCCCAATCCACCCGGCTGAGGATGCATAGGCAACCATTCTTCGGGTTTGCTCTCATAGTACGGCGACAACGGATGTTGCCATGCCCCCTTGTAGTCAAACCCTTTGGGTTTGGTGATGTAACGAGTCAAGAGCTTCTCCGATTTTGATCAAGCCGAATCCGGCGCGGCATACCCCAGAACACATGAGCAGGATGAACTTGAATGGGAGCGGTTTTTCCTCCGGCAGCCTGTATCGAGTGCATATCAGCAAGCCAGGGAAAAATAAAATGTGGGGCAGTTTTACTGGCATCGCCACAATTTCCAAGAAAAGAAGCGCGTTCACGCACATTCAACCAAACCGTATGCCAAAGCGAACGGACGGGTGTCGCAACGATCAATATGGTCAATGGACCGCCTCCTCGAAGTGAGGTGTAATGCCCATTCCCGCCGCTTGGTGCATTGGTTTGCAGGGTGAACAGTGCTGTTGCAGCACAATGAGAGCATAAGCCGGAAGCGAATCCACGCTTAATGAAATGATCTTTGTTTTCTTTGAGCGAGTTTTCGCCCGGCGCTTCAATCAGGAGGGAGCCAATATCGTTGAATTCGGAATCTTTCTCGCTATCCGTGCGCAAACTGAAGTCCTGCATAAAGCGCGCACCATCGCCGTTGAATTCAAAAGCGTTTGTTACTGGAGTAAACCAGCTTTTCAGCGTTTCAGGCGAAGGGGGCGCATCGTACCACTGTTGCCATTCGGTATGACTATTCATCGGTGTTGCTGTCTGTACCAAGCCAATCAGAAATTGCACTAAAGCGCCGTTAAAATCCGGTCGCCGGGCATCCAGCGCAACAATATCCGGCTCGCCGATCTGCCACGGGGCTATCCAATCCTGAATGCCGCTCTTGCGGTGCACGGGTATCCAGGCTTCATCCAGCAGGTTCATTCCGTCTCCTCATTTATAGATTTTTCATCCGCCGCCAGTCGCAACCCCATATCGCCATCATATTCCCACGAGCGGAGTTGCGCTGGCTGCTTCGGGCTCTCTCCACTCCATGCTTGCGCTTGCCAGCGCCCGGTCTCGGTTTGTTCCAACGTCAACAGGATTGACCATTTACCTTTGCTGGGTAGCTGGTCTGTGATGCGTAGCAATTCCTGCTGCTGGGTATTGTCTTCAGGCGGCGGAACACTGGCCAGCAAACGCTCAGCGACACGTACTGTGCTGTACGCCCAAGCATGGGTTGGGTGCTCTGCCCACGGTAATAGATGCCCGCCAATCCAGCGGGCCAGCAACACATTGACACTGGCGTCGCCCAAACGCGATGGTGTTTTGGCTTCACTCCACCAATCCACTACATCCCCACGACGATAGCCCGCTGCAAAGTTCAAGGCATTCATTTTTGCCAGACTGGCTTCAGCCATTTGTTGTCCTTGGGCGCTTAGGTTATTTCGCTGCAAACTTTCCGGTATTTCTGAAGCACCACCAAACACACCTTCAATTAAGGTGCGAGCATCTTCTGGCATAGTGAACTTGCCAACCTGTAAGGCTTTGGCTGTTAACCACAGTTGCGAATGATCCGGATAAACTCCCGCCGCCTTGGGGAACGCGCTTTTAAACCAATGTGCCGCTGGCTCTTCACTCCATGCAGGACCAAAGACCACCATGAGCGGCATACCCCGCTGATCCGGTTCGCCAATTGCTAAACGATTACCTGATGTATCGCGGTTATGCCGTCGTAAACGGCCGGCTCTTTGGATCAGACGGTCAATCGGTGCCAGATCGCTGATCAGTAAATCAAAATCCACATCCAATGATTGCTCGATCACCTGGGTTGCAATTACTAGACGACCCGAACGTTCGCCGGATTCGCTGTTAGGACCGAAGGCGGCAAGAACATCTTCCTCCTTTGCCAGCCTATCGTTCAAAGCAAAACGGGCATGGAACAAGATAAGTTTTTCTGGCGGCAAACGTCGAGCAAATAACTCAAATGCTTCCGTGGCATCCGTTACGGTATTGCGTATCCAACAGACGCACTGCCCGGCAGCCAGAGCCGCGTCGATTATCGCAACAATCTCGGCTTGTTGATGGCGGTAATCGATAGTAACGGTGCGCTTTACAGCCTCGCGCGTGGCTAATTCAATCTCGTCTGGCTCGGTGCGTGATGCGCGCCAAGTTGTTGCGAGGGGATATTTATCGTTCTCAATACTTGAACAGATACTGTCGCATCCGTTGGCATAAGCATTCAATAAGGCCTGTTTCATCTGGTTGGGCAAAGTTGCCGATAGCAGGATCGCGCTGCCGCCAGCACGGGCATGAAATTCCAGAAGCGCCTCCAGTACGCCTTGCATATAAGCATCACAGGCATGAACTTCATCTACGATCAGCACCTTGTGGAACAAGCCGAGCAACCGCAGGGACTGATGTTTGCTGTGCAACACGCCGAGCAAAACTTGGTCTATGGTACCGACACCCGCTTGAGATAATAATGCGCGTTTATTGTGATCAGCCAGCCACGCTGTGCAGCGTGCCGATGCTGTTTCATCTTGTTGCTCAAAATCATCTTTAGTATGTGAGCGTGGAAGAATAGATTTCGCGAAATTCTCCACCAATTGCCGGCTTCCGTGCGCTAAAACCAGATTAGCATCGCCTTCAAATAACGCTTTATAAAAATTGGCTGCTCGATCGTACATGGCGTTAGAAGTCGCCATGGTAGGTAATCCAATGAAGAAACCGTTTGCTGCACCTTTTTCCATCAAGCGGTAAGCAAGTGTCAGTGCGGCCTCTGTCTTACCTGCACCGGTAACGTCTTCCAACAAAAATATCTGTGGTTCCTCGGATATGTCTGCATCAGTAGCCCATTGCTGCAGAGGGGAAGGAATCGGAATTTCTTCAAAAAGATCGGAAAAAGTGAGATTTGCAACAACTTTATGGGATACCACGCCACTATCTCTTAATGCCTTCTTTGCTTGCCGACGTGCATAGTGCCAGTATTCCTCTAATGACATATGTACAGCCTGATAAGGAAAATAATCGGTATTGGAGCCAAGCCAGTCGGCCAATACCGTAATTCCAGCAAACCACCAGGATAACGCCTGGCTGACATGCTCGAATTGAATGTCATCGAGCGCAGTAGACATTGCCGCCGCTGACTGCGGCAAAAGGAGATCACGCATGGCTTGGGCAAATACAAGCGATGTTTTTTTATCTGACTTAGAGTAATAGCTGTCAATATCGCCGAAAGGAGGGGGTACTTTTGGCGGTTGACCATGATGCCCCGTAACCGATCGCATCCAAATATCGAGGCTGGGCATTCGTACTTCGGTTATTTCACCAAACCAACCGTTCTCAATTGCACGGTCGGCAAGATAATCGCACCACAACCACTGTCCCAATGAGTCATGACGTTCGGTATAGGATTTTTCCGGATTAGGTTCTCGTCCTTGCAATATTTCAAATAGCTCGGGTTTCTGTGATTGAAAAGCTTCGCTGAATTTTCCTAAATCATGTAGCACCAGCCAGAAAGAAGACCATTGTAGCCATTCGGAATGATTGCAGCTCAGTTCACTACAAAACCAATCAGAAATTACTTTTTCCTGGTTTAAATATTCAAATCCCACTGCCGCTACATCTAGGCTATGATAAACAAGTGGATGCCACTTCTGCTCACTCGGATAGTTGGGATCCGCTTTGCCCCAGTAATCAAAAATTGTATTTTCCAATTTGTTCATTCCTTTGGGTGGTATACATCTATTACTTTTTATATGTAGATACCTGTATGGAATTCCACTGCATGATCGATATGCACAAGCCGTTATGGCGAATAAAGAGATGGTGCGGCAAGAATGATTGTATCCATCAACTCGTTGCCATTCACTTCCAGGAATTATTGCTTTTTTTCAACCCCACTATCAAAGCTGACATCATCTCTTTGAGCGGAAATATTATTTTGGAAATATATGGATATCAAGGTTGTACAAGTAGAATCGGTGCTTCAGCGGGCAGAAGCTTTCATGAGTGCTTTATTGTCTTGCTGATTTTGCAGGTGAGCGATCGGTTTGAATGAGAGCTGGTGTAGCGATTCGCCATTCAAATTTCATCGCATCGCCACAACTGCGCTGCGCCGCGTACGCCGGAGCTGTCGCCGTGGCGGTTTTTGAGTATCGGGGTGATGAATTCATCGTTGAAGACATAGTGCGCCACTCTTTCGCGGCCTTCGGTGTAGAGCCGCTCGATATGGGACAGGCCGCCACCGAGGATGATGGCATCGGGGTCGAGGATGTTGATTACCATGGCGAGGGCGCGACCAAAACGGTCAAAGAAGCGCTGCATGGTCAACTCTGCCACGGCATCGCCCTGTGCTGCAAGCGTGGTAATCGCATGCGCCGTGACAGAGTCGGCGCCGCCCTGTCGACGATAGTCTGCCGCCAGACCGGTACCTGAAATCAAGGTTTCGATACAGCCGCGCTGTCCGCAGTAGCACGCAGGCCCATCATTTTCAAGCGTGTTATGGCCCCATTCGCCAGCGATATGCTGAAGACCTTGATGCAAGCGACCATTGAACACGGTCCCGCCACCGACGCCGGTGCCCATGATGACACCAAAAACGACACCATGGCCCTGACCGGCGCCATCCAGCGCCTCGCTCAGGGCGAAACAGTTGGCATCGTTGGCGATGCGCAACGGGCGGTCCAGCAGTGTTTGCAGGTCTTCGAACAGTGGTTGCCCATTCAGACATACGGTATTCGAATTTTTCATTCTGCTGGTTACGGCGGAAATGGCGCCAGGGGTACCGATACCGACTGTGCAAGTTTGACCGATGTCGGCTTCGAGTTGCATCGTCAGTCGATGGATTTTTTGCAGAATGGCCTGGTAGCCTTCCGATTGCAGCGTGTCAATGCGTTTGCGCAGTAATTCCCGGCCGTGCTCGTCCAGTACCACGCCCTCAATTTTGGTTCCGCCAAGATCAATTCCGATGCGCATTTTTATTCTGTGAGGATGAGTTTCGTGAATTGTGCTCGATTGCCGGGGGGATTGCAAAACCACCGGCACCGATAGGGGATCGGCCCGATCTTATTTTGCCGTGATACGATCCAGTCCACTGCGGACAAACAGCAGTGCACCGTGATCTGAGGTGATGGGCAGGGTTTGCGTGCCAGCCGGTGCGAGCTGCCAGTCGCCGTGACGTAGCAGCGTATCGCCAATGAAGGCATCGCCTTCAAGCAGCAGACACTCCTCATCCCGACTCAGGTGAGCCTGATCCATGGGCCACGACGTGCTGGCATCGAGGCGAACAAGCGCAGAATGTGCTTGTGTTGTTTCAAACAGTGGCTTGCTCGATACCCCCGGGGTCAGTTCACTCCAAATGCCATCTTGAGCGCGAATCGTCAGTAATTCCCGTCCCTCTCCCGGTAGCAAGGCGGTCAGCAGGTCGCGTGCAATTTCTGCAGTGTGCCCAACTGGGATGCCGTGCAGATAAAGCAAGGCACCCGTGGCGGAGGAAATCTTGCCATGCCGGCTACCGGATCGTGCCAGATGATAGTCGCCTGCGCTGACCGTGAGTGCTCCGAGACTGGCGGTACCGCGCAATACGATGCATTCCTCGTCCTCATGATGGCGATGCATGGGAAGACTGGCGCCCGGCGCGAGATCCAGAATGAAAGTGCGGTGAATGGCATCGAGGGTTTTGGCCCGGACGCCGGGATTGAGCGTGCGCCATATTCCCTGCTCGCTGCGTATCGTGATGCGTTCGGCTTCAGTAGCGATACTGGCGTGGATACGCCGAAAAATCCGTGTCCGGATGCCGGAACGCTGCGCAGGACTGGGGGCTAACGGTTCTAACCCTTGCAGCAAAGCCGATTCCACAGCTTGGGTTGCGTCGGGGTTATCGGGGTCCAGGGGATAACGTTTTTTCATGATTCCACACCTTTGTCTAAATCTGTTTCCAGTAACGTGTGCAAGTGCTTCAGCGCACGCCGGATATGCGATTTTACCGTGCCTAAAGCTATGTCTGTGTAGGTTGCTATTTCTTCATGTGTCAAGCCGCGAAAGAATGCCATGGCCAGCAGTTGTCGTTGCACCGGGTCGAGTTGCTGCATGGCCTGATTCAGTCTGATGTTGTTTTGCGTGGCTGCGAGCAGGTCCTGTGGATCGTCAGCGCTGGCGGCTTCGGTTTGCAGGAGTAATTCAGGTTCCTCGTGCAGTTCTGCCGTGTCGGCGCGGCGCAAATGATCCAGCGCTCGGCTGCGCGTCAGCGTCAACAGCCAAGCCATGACATTGCCACGTTGCGGATCGAATCGCAGGGCTTCGCGCCAAACCTGCCAATACACGTCTTCACAGACTTCCTCGGCTGCCTGCGGGTTGCGTGTGATACGCAGCGCCAGACCGTAGACCCGGCTCAGCGTGGTTTCGTAGAGTTGTGCCAGTGCCTGCTCATCGCGATGGGCAATGGCACCGATCCATGTCTGCAAGTGTACGTCGTGCTGGGTGTCGCTGCGCGTTGCTGAACTGGCATTGCTCACGGCAATCACCTGTCAACTGGCCGGATCATGTCATTCAGTGCCATCGATTCACACTAGCAATTCATATTGTTCGATTTGCGGCGGTTCTGCCAACAGGGGTAGCGCCTTGCTGAAAACAGCCTGTATATAGGGTTGCCGAAAGTGCTCGATAATGGCCTGTTCATCGGACCATTCCTCGATAAACACAAACACGGCAGGATCGTTGCGGTTGCGGTACAACCGATAATTCAAGCAGCCGGATTCTTGCCGTGTAGGGGCGACAATGGCTTGGAGCAAAGAATGTACTTCGTGGCTGTTACCGGCTTGCGCGGTTATACGGGCGATGACCTGGATGGTGTGTTGTGGCATGTTTTCCTCTCGATTCCAATAAACGGGGGTGAATCGCAACGGCAATATAGCAGATGCGGCATCAGCTTATACGCATAAAACCTGATTTTGGATGCAAATTGGTGGACAAGATCAGGTATCCATTGCGAAAAATTTCAGACCAGAGAAACCGGATTAGGTGTTGCCTTGATTTGAGGCAGAACAAAGAAGTCTATTTCCATTCATGAGTTTAATCGATGAGTTGACTGTTTTATCCACAGAATTTGTGGACAATCGGGATCGATGACGGTATCGACGTGACAACGTGGAGTACGGAATTTTTTCTTGCTTGCATCCAAATCTCATTTTCTTGCGTAGGTCATGTTGAATCGTCCTGCAGCGGACTGGCCGTTCAGGAATTTCGGCGATTCACCGAGGAATCCGGTTGGTTGGACTCGGTACGATGATTGAATTGAAAGGAGAATGAATCATGCAATGGATGGAATCCAAAACCAATACACCTGAATGGCTCAAATATGTCGCCATAGCGTTGATATGCGGGCTGGTTGCTGTGGATGGTATCGGCACGGTAGTGGCGGATGACGGTGGACAGGCGGGACGATCAGTGTCATCCCCCACCGCTCGTGACGAGGAGGGTGAAACCGGTCCGCGATTCGTGATGGAGAGTGATTCGGTGGCAGCGCGGCTGGGAGGTTATCATGGCATTCTGGCTTTCCTGCATCAGTTTGCCGTACCGGCGCTGCTGGCGGATAGCGAGATTGCCTCGTTTTTTGGCAATCTCACCACCACGCCCGAGGACATCGAGCAGTGTCTGGCCATGATGCTGGATCACGACCTGGGCGGATCATCGCGTCACAGCGGAGCCGTGCTGGAATCGGGGCACCGTTGCCGCAGCTCCATGGCAAAAATTCATCGCGGGCGGCATATTACCGATCACGCCATTACCCGGTTCATTGCCATCGTCGGCGAACAGGCGGCATTGGCTGGAGTCAGTCCGGCCGACATCAAGGTGATAGCCAAGGTGCTGGAACGCAACCGCGGAGGTATCCGTAACAAATAGCGGTGACACAGGCGACCTCGCTGGGAAGCGGGGTCGTCGTTATCGTAGTTTCATTGCATGGAATGCAAACCGATCATGTTGCCTTCGGTGTCCTGAATCAGGGCAATGTGTCCATATTCACCAATCGACATTTTACCGCGTACGAGTTGTCCTCCTGCGGCGGTTACACGACTGGCCTCGGTACTGCAATCCGTACACATGAAGTAAACCAGCACGGCATTGCCACCCGAAGGACCGTTGTCCATTTTGACCAGTGCGCCGGATATACCCATCTGGTCTTTCTGCATCGGAAAACTCCACAACTCGATATTCATGCCGGGAGGATTGTTCAAGCGCTCCAGGGTAACCTGAAACACGGTTTCATAAAAACGCCTGGCCCGATCCATGTCCTGTACATAGATTTCGAACCAGCCAACGGGATTGTGGTTCATATCCGTCCCCTGTGATGTCTTGTTGCGGATTACGATGATGACACAGTTTTTGCTACAAAGGGGCTACGCAATGCGCATCCGGGCGATGCCGGGTCTAGCGCGGTAAGCAGAAGCAGGGATTCGCGAGAAGCTGGTGCAAGGATTAGTCATTCACTTTGCAGCAGGGAAAACCCTGCTGCATGACTCAGGCTACGGCGAGTTGCTGTGCCCGGAAAGCCCGGGCTATTTTTTCCAGATCCAGCACAGGCAGCATGCGAATGGCTTTGCCAGTACCGATTTGCGCCAGTTTGTTGGAATGGATCGCGTGCATCAGATCACTGTGTCCTGCACCACCGAAGTGGGGCAATTCCGGTTCCCACTGCACCAATTCGATCGATTTCAAAGTGGGAATGGCAAATCCCATCGCTTCATTGTCGATTTCGACGACCAGAACACTGGCGGTGGGTGAAATCTGCGCGGGATGACCCGTGACGAGCCGGCTCAAACATACCACCGGGATGCTGCGTCCACGCACCACGATCATACCCAGCATGGGGCCGGTTTGCTCGAAAATGGGGATGTCGTGCGTGAATGGCAGGATTTCGCGGATCTGCTCGAATGGCGAAGCGGTTTCACTACCGAGCAGGTAAGTGATCATGTTACGTTTCTTTTCGGTGCTCTCGATGCCGGACTCTGTGGTTGGAGTCTTGGGTTGGCGTGTGATCGCGCGATCCAGCGTAATGACATCGGCCAGCGCGACGATTTGTGGGTCGTTTTTGAGTGCCGAACTGCTCAATACCAGTAGTTGGGAAGCCAGGATCGATTCCTGCTTCGTGCTCGTTTCCGGCAGGGCGGATTTGGGTAAAACCCCATTGAACAAGCTGGGTCGTGGCAACGCATAGCCGGGAGCATCGATGATTTCGCTGGGATAGATACGTACAACATCGATTACTTTGTTGACCAGAAAAGCCACCATACCCTGGGGTAACAGGATAATGAATGCCTGGATCGATGTGTTCGGATCGAGTCTTCCCAATCCGCAGACTTGCAGCAAATCCAGCGTGGGGATCTTGTTGCTGGCGTATTCAATGACTCCCCGACAACTGCCCATGGCCATGGCGGATTTTTCGATGACAGGATCGGATAGCGTAGTGTATACCGCCATTGCATCGATGGCCAATGCGATCCGGTTGCAGCGTAACAGGAGCATGGGCAAGGCTTTGTTTTTCTGGCTGATGCTGCTTTCAAGGGTAGCACTGACGGTATTTTTTGATTCGTGATGGTCTACCATGGGCACATCCTTGAGCATAACCAGCGCCGACGGCGATAGCAGATTGACCAGCGTGTCATTATCGTTGCGGCGGATACTGCCATAAAAAACGGACTGATCGGCTGCAGCAAAACTGACATGATTGATGTCCTGGGTATCGCCTGTGAACACACCGGTAACGGCTTCTGTCAGCAAACCCAGCAGCTTGTTCTCATGCACCATGACGATGACGTTCGGAAAGGGCATTTTTGTTGCTGCCGCACCGAGCACGATACGCAAATCGATCACGGGAACCATGATACCGCGCAGATCGATCCCACCAATGACATAAGGCGCGGCACAGGGTAATTTAGCCAGAACGCCGCAGGGTATGACTTCACGCAAAGCCTGCATGGGTAATCCCAGATCCATGCCGCCAATGCGGAAACCACCGAATCCCGATTCTGTTGCGGATGATTCCATCAATTGCCCCTGGTTTTCGCACTGGCTATCTGTTCGATCAGCAAACTGACCTGTTTAGCCATCTTGCTCTGATTTTCAGCCGATTCGGCAATTTCTGCCACGCTCTTGCTAGTTTTGGCTACGCCCGACATGATGCCCTCGAAGCTGCGGGATGCTTCGCGACTGACTTCGGCACCCTTGTCGACATGTTGCGCCGATTCTTCGATCAGCTTGGTGATTTCGCGGGCGGCGACCGAACTGCGTTCGGCGAGCTTGCGGACTTCATCGGCTACCACCGAGAAGCCAATACCATGCTCTCCGGCACGTGCGGCTTCGATGGCTGCATTGAATGCCAGCAGGTTGGTCTGATTGGCGATTTCGTCGATGACGCCGACGATTTCGGAAACCTGTGACGAGCTGGCCTGGATGGACGTAATTGCGGTGATGGATTTTTGCAAAGCATCAAATCCCGATTGTGCCGCGGTAGACGAGTCATGCGCCAATTCGGCGGCCACATTTGAATTGGCCGCAATGGCGTTGACGCTCGCGACCAGCTCGCGAACGTGTGAATCCATTTCGGCTGCGCCGGTGGCGATGCGTTTCTCGAGCTGTACTTCGCTGGTGACATCATGTGCATACTTGACGATTTTCATGACCCGGCCATTGAGATCGAAAATAGGGTTGTAAGTCGCTTGGATCCATACATCGCGATTGAATTTTCCAACGCGATGAAAACGTCCGCTGATGAATTCACCTTCGCCGAGTCTGAGCCAGAAATCGCGATATTCCTTGCTTTGTGTGAATTCAGTAGTACAGAATGTGCTGTGGTGCTGTCCCTTGATTTCACGCAGGGTGTAGCCCATTGCGGCCAGGAAATTACGATTGGCATCCAGCACCTGACCACTCAGATCGAATTCGATGACGGCTTGTCCGCGATCGATGGCAGCAACCTTGGCTTCGGATTCGGAAGTATGCAATTTGCTTTGCGTAATGTCGGTTGCAAATTTTACGACCCGGGCCGGGTTGCCACGGGGATCGAGAATGGGGTTATACGTGGCTTGTATCCAGACTTCGCGATTGTTTTTGCCGATACGCTTGTATTCTCCCGACTCGAATTCACCATGTCCCAGGCGTTCCCAGAAAGCTTGATATTCCGCGCTCGTGGCTTCGGCCGGATCGACGAACATGCGATGATGCCGTCCCTTGATATCATCCAGATTATATCCAGTGAGCGTGAGAAAGTTTTCGTTGGCGTGGATGACTTTGCCACTCATGTCGAACTCGATCATGGCCTGGGAACGGTCGATAGCCTGGAGTTTTCCCATCGCATCCAGTCGTTCCAGTTTTGCTGTGGTAATGTCATCGGCCTGGATGATGATCTTGGTTAATATGCCATCGAGACCGAGAATCGGGCTGAAGTTGGCCAGGAACCAGCGTTCGAGACCCCCCACACCTTTGCGTCGAATTTCAATGTTGACCGGATGATGCTCGCGCAATGTGCGCCAGAGTTCGATGTGAGTCTGAGCGCGAATATCTTCATCGAACTGAATATGATTTTCGTGCTTGCCCACCAGATCGGTGAGTCCGTAGCCAAGCGCGTTTTGCATGCGTTCGTTGGCGTAGAGGATATGGCCGTCGGCCGATAATTCCATCAGGCAACTGCTTTTGGATACGGCATCCATACGTGCGGTCATTTCCATCGCTGCGAGTTTTGCTTGCGTAATGTCATTGCAATATTTCACCACGCGTATGGGTTTTCCATCGAGATCCAGGATGGGATTGTAAGTTGCCTGGATCCAGATTTTCTTACCATCCTTGCCGAAACGCAAATATTCGCCTGCATCGAACTGCCCATTACCCAGTTTTTGCCAGAAGCTGCGGTACGCACCGCCACGAGCTTCTTCCTTGTCAACGAAGATGCGGTGATGTTCGCCTTTGATTTCTTCCAGCGTATAACCGGTCAGTTTCAGGAAATTTTCATTGGCATCCAGTATATTGCCAGCCAGGTCAAATTCGATGACGCCCTGTGAGCGCGAGATGGCCGCAACCTTACCTTCATTGGCGATGGACGCCAGTTTTGCGCTGGTGATATCACTGGCGAACTTGATGACCTTGTACGGCTTGCCATCGACATTGCGAATCGGGGTGTATGTGGCCTGCAACCACACGGGGCGACCTTGCCGGTTCATGCGCATGAATTCACCCTGTTTGGGTTCGCCTGCGCGCAAATCTTGCCAGAAAGCCTGATATTCCTCGCTTTGTGCGTAGGTTTCGTAACAGAACATCTGGTGGCGTTGTCCGGTAATTTCCTGCAGGGTGTAGTCGAAGGTGTCCAGAAATTTCTGATTAGCAGTCAAAATCCTGCCATCGAGGTCGAATTCGATTTCGGCCTGTGTGTGGTTGATGGCGATGATTTTTCCGTCATCTTCCAGTGACTTCAGTTTGCTGGCCGTAATATCACTGGCAATAAGCATGATTTTGCAGGGCTTGTTTTCGGTATCGAGAATCGGGATATAGCAAGCCTGAAGATAAATATCCCGCCCATCCGCCGCGATACGGCGAAATTCGCCATTGATATGCTCTCCCGAGCGTAGTTTGTCCCAGAAGGCCGTGTATTCTTCGCTTTCCATGGCGCCTGGAATGCACAACTGGCCATGATGCTTGCCATGCCACTCTTCCTGGGTATAACCGAACAGGGAAAGGGCGTTGGCATTGGTGTTGAGGACAACACCATCGAGATCGAATTCGATCGTTGCTTGACTGTGCTGAATGGCCTTGAAAATGCTGGTGACGTATTGCAGATCGTACTCTGCCACGACTTTGGTTTTTGCGGACGGTAATGCTGACATGTTGTTGAGATCTCCTTGGGGTGTCGTGCAAAATCTATATTGCGGTGTTCGTCTTTATTTCGGCCAAGATGGCGCAGGGTTGAGGATGAATTGCGAGAATTTGTGGTGCCTTTTTTGGCGATGGTTTTATCCGAAAAAAGTATAGGCAATACCGCTGCTCTATGGCGATGGAACGTTGATTTTACGGATCGATAACTTGTGGGGCAAAATGCTGAGACAAGATTGCGCCAGGTCGTGTTGGTGAAATCAGTTGCAACATGCGCTTTGGGCGCATGTGGGTCGCGTCTTCCTCTGATCGTGGCTCGCTGCCTTTCAGCGTTTTCCCGGCGTCGCTGGAATCAGCTTGCCGGGGTGTCGAGGTGTCTTGGATAGGACTGCCGGATTTACGGCAAGGGGGGTTACAACCAGACCATGAGTCCCATTTCCAGCGGGTGAGTCAGCAGCGAGTGATACGGATGAATGCGAATGAAGTATTCCTGCTTGCCGCACAGTTCGGGAGTCAGCTTCAGCTCGAAGATGTGCTCGTTGGCTTCGGTGTGACCGGTGAACTTGAACCGGAAATGCTGGAAATTGCACAACCGGGTTTTTTTGAATTGACGGCAGATCAGCAGTTCAACGACGACATCCTCGGGTTGCAACTGATGCAGTTTTGCTGCCACCCTGAGTTGCATTGCTTCGTCGAAGCGGATGCGTTCGCGGGGGGTATCCAGGCGGCGTATTGAAACGCCTTGCCAAGCTGAACGGATGCGTGCCTTCCACTGGGCGAGGTGCCTGGCTTCGGCGTGATCGTTGGCCGTGTACAACTGGCTGCGCTGACTGGCGGACTGATAGAATTTCTTCACGTACTCGTCCACCATACGCGTCGCGTTATAGCGCGGCAACAACGATATCATCGAGTGTTTGGCCATTTTGACCCAGGCCGGAGAATATCCCAGCTTGCCGTAGTTGTAGTACAGCGGTACTACCTGATCCTGCAGGATTTCGTATAGTGCGCGGCTTTCCTCGCGGTCGCGCAGCGTGCTTTCCATATCTTCCGGACCGGGCTTGATGGCCCAGCCATTTTTGCCGTCATAACCTTCCCCCCACCAGCCGTCGAGCACGCTCAAATTGATGGCACCATTGATCCCTGCCTTCATCCCCGATGTGCCGCTGGCTTCCAGCGGGAAGATCGGATTGTTGAGCCAGACATCGACCCCGGCAACCAGGCGGCGTGCCAGTCTCAGGTCATAACCTTCGATCAGCAGCAGGCGGCCTTCAAACTCGGGAAAATGGGCCACCTGGCTGATCTGGCGAATTAGATCCTGGCCGGGTACATCCGCCGGATGTGCCTTGCCGGCAAAGATCAGCAGTACCGGACGTTCCTGATCCAGTATGATTTTGCGCAACCACTCCAGGTTTTCGAATAACAGGGCAGCGCGCTTGTAAGTTGCAAAGCGGCGTGCAAAACCCAAGGTCAGGATATTCGGGTTAATGGGATCGACAAACTTGAGCAGGCGATCCAGATGTGCTTCGGATCCCCGGTTTCTGGCATTCTGTTCGGTGATGCGGGAGCGGATGCCGTAAAACATCTGGGATTTCAGGGACTGGCGCACACTCCAGAACAAATGATCAGGAATGGCGTCGATGCGTGACCAGTAATCGACATCGCACATCTTGCTGCGCCATTCGTGGCCAAGATAGCGGTCGAACAGGTCTGACCATTCCTGCGCCAGGAAGGTCGGTACATGCACACCGTTGGTGATGTACGCCATCGGATTTTCTTCGGGTTCGATCTGCGGCCACAAGTCACGGCAGATATTGGCCGAGACATCGCCGTGTATCTTGCTGACGCCATTGTGCGTGCGTGAACCATGGATGGCCAGTGCCGTCATATTGAAATCCGGACTGCCGGGGGCGTGCCCCAGGGCCATGAATGCCTCCTGCGTGATGTTCATGCTACGATAGAAGTCCTCGAAATAGATTTGCATCATGTCGGGACTGAAATGATCATGTCCGGCCGGAACGGCCGTGTGTGTGGTGAACACCGTGTTGACGGCCACGCTTTCGAGCGCACTGGCAAAATCCAGTCCTTGCTGTACCAGGTTGTGGATGCGCTCCAGAATCATGAAAGCCGCGTGCCCCTCGTTGATATGCCAAATCGTCGGTTGGATGCCCAGTGCCTGCAGGGCGCGCACACCGCCCATACCGAGGATGATTTCCTGTTCGATGCGCATGACCCGGTCGCCACCATACAGGTTGTGGGTGATGTAACGATCCTGCGGTGAGTTTTCCGGCAAGTCGGTGTCGAGCAGATACAGCACCACATGACCAATCCGGGCTTGCCAAATTTGGGCGGTTACATTGCGTTGTGGCAGGGCAACCTGAATCTGCATGTTACTGCCATCGTCGCGCAGTACCGGTGTCACCGGCAGGTCCTCGAAATCCGATACCGTGTAGGTGACCTGCTGGTTTCCCTGGCTATCGATGGTTTGCGAGAAGTAACCCTGGCGATACAGCAGGCCGATGGCGACGAACGGCAAGCACAGGTCGCTGGCGGCTTTGCAGTGATCGCCCGCAAGGATGCCGAGTCCACCGGAATAAATGGGCAGGCTTTCGTGAAAGCCGAATTCAAAACAAAAATAAGCCACCTGATCGGTTGCGGTCAGACCCGAGTCATCGCCAACCATGGCCGATGCTTCGTGATAGGAATCGTAGGTCGACAGGATACTGTTGTAAGTGGCGAGAAAAACCCGGTCTTCAGTGGCTTTCAGCAGGACCGACTCATCGACACGCTTCAGGAAGGCTTTGGGGTTGTGTCCTACGGCTTCCCATAAATGAGGATCGAGGCGGGAAAATAGTGTCCGCGTTGCGCGATCCCAGCTATACCATAGATTATTGGCCAGTTCTTCCAGGCGTTTGAGGCGTGGCGGGATCTTGGGGTTGACGGTAATGGTGAAAGCTGTACGCGAAAACATGCCGGTTCTCCTTGCTGGAAATGATCTGATGTGCGGGATTTCGTCTATGCGCTGGTTATATTCGCACTGAACGCTGAAATTACCAAATTTTCAATGTGTGAGCAGGCGCTGCGCTTCCCGCCTAGCACCAAGCAGGCCTACCTGCGGGTTGGTGATCACATGCACCGGGATTTCCTGCATCAGCGCAGAAAACCGGCCTTTGTCGCAAAACGCTTGCATGAATCCGCCGCTACGCAGTATCGGGACGATTCTGGGTGCGATGCCACCGGCCAGATAGACTCCGCCGCGACATAATCCGGTCAGCGCAAGATTGCCGGCGTAGGCGCCATAGATTTCCGCAAACAAATGCAGGGATTTGATGGCCAGCGGATGCTGGTGCGTTTGCGCCAGCGTGGTGATGGTTGCGCCGCTGTCCTCCTTGAGTGCGGGGGACGGGGCACCGGATAGCGTTTTCTGCCGGGCTTGCAGGAAATTGTAGATCTGCGTCAACCCCGGACCAGACAAGATACGTTCCACCGACACGTGACCGAATTGTTGCTGCAACACATGCCAAAGATCGATCTCCTGGGGGTTGCGCGGCGCAAAATCGACATGACCCGCTTCGGTGGCAATGGTTAGGTCCCGCGCGCCGTCAGGCACGAGCCAGGCGACACCCATGCCGGTTCCGGCACCCAGGATGACACGCATTGCCTGGGCATGGGGTTGCCCGACTTGCAATATGACTTGGTCGTCATCTGACAGAGCCGCGATACCCAGCGCGGCAGCTTCGAAGTCATTGACGAGTTTGACCCGGGGAATGGAAAACAGGGCAGCGAGTTCGTTGCTGTCGAGTTGCCAGTGCAAATTCGTTAATTGTACCTGTTGTGCAGCGATGGGTCCTGCCACGGCAAAGCAGGCGCTTTGCGGCGGGCAATCTGTCCCGGCCTGCTGCAGGAAGTCGCTGAGTACATTGGAAAAAGAGGCATAAGCCGTGCTGTCATAGCGTTTCGTCAGCAGCTCCCGAATGCCATCTGTCTCAGCTTGTGCCATTTGCAGAAGCGTCTTGGTGCCGCCAATATCGCCATAGAGAAAATACTCATTCAACAAACGTCCAGCCTCCCTATTCGTTAGTCAAAACTGCTTTCCTGCGTGATGGAAGTATTGCTAGCAGCATAGTATACATCGTCCGTGATCCTGTTTCCGGTTTGACATATCTGGGTACATTCAGTACATTTTTTTGATAGATTATTAAACCTAACCTAAAATCGGAATAGTCACTTTGAGCGACGCAACGCTATGGATACATTGATTATTGCAAGAACGCAACAAGCCGAGCTGGGCATATTGCCAGCGATGGCGACACGGCATGGCTGTATTACCGGAGCAACCGGAACCGGCAAGACGGTGACGCTGCAGAAACTGGCAGAGGGATTTTCCGGCATGGGAGTGCCGGTTTTTATGGCTGATGTCAAAGGCGATCTGACCGGCATCAGCAAACCTGGATCGGCAAGTGGCAAGATACAGGTGAGATTGCAGCAACTCGGCATGGAGCAGCCGCACTGGCAGGGCTTTCCGGTGACGCTGTGGGATGTGCTGCAGCAAGACGGCCATCCCCTGCGGGCCACGATGTCGGATATGGGGCCGCTGTTGCTGGCACGCCTGCTGAACCTGAATGAAACCCAGGAAGGCGTGCTGTCGCTGGTATTCAAGGTGGCTGACGATCATGGTTTGCTGTTGCTGGACCTGAAGGACCTGCGTGCATTGCTGCAGTACGTCGGGGACAATGCGGAACAATTCAGAACCCGTTATGGCAATGTGTCCTCAGCCTCCATCGGTGCGATTCAGCGAAGTCTGTTGCAGATCGAGAAACAGGGTGGGGACAAATTTTTCGGCGAACCGATGCTGAATATCGAGGATCTGATGCAGACTGTCGACGGCAAGGGGGTGATCAATATTCTGGCGGCCGACAAGCTGCTCAATTCACCGCGACTGTACAGTACCTATCTGCTATGGATGCTGTCGGAGCTCTATGAAAACCTGCCCGAAGTGGGCGATCGTGAAAAGCCCAAGCTAGTCTTTTTCTTTGATGAGGCTCATCTGCTGTTCAGCATGGCTTCGCCCGCCCTGCTGGAAAAAATCGAGCAGGTGGTGCGCCTGATTCGCTCGAAAGGAGTGGGAGTCTATTTCGTTTCGCAAAACCCGTTCGATATTCCCGAAAAAGTACTGACCCAACTGGGCAATCGCGTGCAGCACGCGTTGCGAGCCTTCACACCGCGCGATCAAAAAGCCGTCAATACCATTGCTGAAACCATGCGACCCAACCCGAAACTGGACATCAAGCAGGCCATACTCGAATTGTCGGTCGGCGAAGCACTGGTTTCCTTTCTCGATGCTCAGGGTTCGCCCGGGATCACCGAACGGGTCTGGGTCATGCCTCCGGTCAGCCAGATCGGACCAATTACTCGCGAGGAACGCCAGCAATTGCTGGAGGCATCGCTGGTGGCGGGCGTCTATGAACAGGAGATCGATCGCGAAAGTGCTTTCGAGATGCTGCAAGCGCGAGCGAGCAACCGGATGGATTCTGTCGACTCCCAGAAGGAAACAGTCGAAAACGAGCAGAATTTCCGACCGGGTGGTTTGCTGGACAGTTTGGGTAACTTGGGCGGTCTGGGTGATTTGCTGGCAGATAAACCTGGCAAACGTGGTGGAGTCCGGCGTGAGAGTGTGGTTGAAGCCTTTGCCAAAAGTGCCGCTCGTTCGGTGGGGTCGTCACTGGCACGCGAAATTACGCGCGGTTTGCTGGGTTCCTTGCTGGGACAGAAACGGCGCTGATTCTTCGTGCATCGATGCGAACAGGCTAGGTGCATTGCGATGCCGGATTGCACGCAGCATGACTTGGTACTGTCGTTTTCAGCGTATTCCTGGTACTTACCGGAAAAATAAGATCAAGGATTCACTGATACAGACGGACACTATTTTTTATTCCTCAAATCACTGAGCAATATCCATGCACGATATGTCCTTCTATCAGCAGTTATTTGAGGCCAGCCCCCACCCTTATATGATTTTGGGAGTGGACGATCGTTTTACCATCATGGCGGTCAATGAACGCTATCTCCAGGTAACCAACAGGCAACGCGCAGCCATGATCGGACGGGGTTTGTTCGAGGTGTTTCCGAACGATCCGAATGATCTCCAGAGCACCAGCGTCAGCGATCTGAGCGCATCGCTGTACCGTGTCATCAGCAGCAAGCAAACCGATGTGATGAGCGTGCAGCAATACGACATCCCTGCAATGGATGGCAGTGCCGAGTTCGTGCGCAGATACTGGAGTCCGGTCAATACGCCGGTGCTGAACGCTCAAGGAAACCTGATCTGCATCATGCATTATGCCGAGGATGTGACCGAATTCATCCTCAGCCGCGAACATGCCAATCAAGGTGGTCAAGACAAACAGACCCGGCTGCATACCGTGTCTGCCCGGGCCGAACGCATACAAGCCGAAATCATGCACCGCACTGCCGAAGTCAAGACGGCCAACCGCGCCCTGAAACAAGACATGCAGGAATTGTCGCGCCTCAATGTGCATTTGACCGAACTGGATCAGCTCAAGTCAAAATTTTTTGCCAATATCAGTCACGAATTGCGGACACCGTTGACGTTGATTCTGGCACCGTTGGAGAAAAGACTGCAGCAGATCTCCGGCGATGATCGGGCTGTTGCGGAGCGGCGAGAAGTTGAGCTGATGCTGCGCAATGCCCGGCTGATTTATCGGCACGTGACTGACTTGCTGGAAGTGGCCAAGCTTGAGGCCGGTCGCATCAAGCCGCATTGGGCTCGGTTTGATCTGGCGAGGCTGGTACGCACCACAGCCAGTCATTTCGAATCGCTGGTCAGCGAACGCCAGATTGTCTACGAAGTCAGCGCAGACACGACGTTGATGATCGAAAGTGATAGCGAGAGGCTGCAGCGTGTGCTGCTCAATTTGTTGTCCAATGCCTTCAAGTTCACACCTCGTGGTGGCCACATTGCTGTTCGCCTCGTGCCAGGAGGCGACCAGGCACAATTGGTCGTTCAGGATGACGGACCTGGTATTCCTGCGGAATGGCGGGGGCAGATTTTTGAGCCTTTCGTGCAGGTCGAGGGAGCGAACCAGCATGACCAGAAGGGGACCGGTCTGGGATTGGCCATCGTCAAGGAGTTTGTCGAGCTGCTCGGGGGCCATATTGAATTGCGGGAATCTCTCGGAGGCGGGGCCCTGTTCGTCATCGATTTGCCACTCAAGGCGCCAGCCGGCACGGTTTTACTGGACACCCCATCCGCGCTGGATGCCGTTTTGTTACATGAAACCATCGATGAGCTGAAACCGCAGGCAGCCGCGGCGGTGAAGCCAGCAGTACCCGCGACGGATACGCAGCCACGGGTACTGGTGGTGGAAGACAATGCTGATCTGAACCGCTTCATCTGTGAGGTGTTGCAGCCGCATTATCATGTCGTATCGGCCCGGGATGGTTGGCAGGGGCTGGAACAGGCGCTCGCCGTCACACCCGATCTGATCCTGACCGACATCATGATGCCGCACATGAGTGGCGATGAAATGGTGCGGCACATCCGACAGCAGGCTGCATTATCGGATGTGCCGATTGTCGTGATGACGGCCAAGACCGACGATGCGCAGCGTATCGAATTGCTCAGAAACAGCGTTCAGGATTACCTCAATAAACCCTTTGTCGTACCGGAATTGCTGTTGCGGGTAGATCGGTTGATTGCCCAACGCCAGCGGATCAGGGAACAGTTACTCGAAAGCGAGGCGCGCTTTCAGGCTACATTCGAGCAGGCCGCTGTCGGTATTGCCATCAAGTCGCCGGAAGGGCACTGGATGCGGGTGAATCGCAAATTGTGCGAAATCGTAGGATATACCGCGGCGGAATTGACCGGTTTGAATTTCAAGAATCTGACACATCCCGATGATTTGGAGATTGAGTTGGAACGAGTCAGAGAAATACTGGCCGGTACAAGGACGACTTATACACTGGAAAAGCGCTATTGCCGCAAGGACGGTAGCTGGGTCTGGATCAATCTGACGGCCTCGCTGGTGCGTAAGGTCGATCACACTCCCAATTATTTCATTGTCATTATCGAAGACATCCAGGATCGCAAGGAGATCGAAGCCGAATTCAAGGAAGCCAAACGCATCGCCAACCTGGGGCACTGGAAATGGGATTTGCGCTCGAATGACTATACCTGGTCCGAGGAGGTGTATCGCATCTTCGGCCGGGATTTGCAGTTTCCAACGGCAAACTATGAAGAGGCGCAGCAGTATTATGCACCCGCGAGTCGGGAGCATCTTGCCGCGGCAGTCAAAAACTGCCTTACACAGGGAGTGGCGCTACAGTTCGATGCCGAATGTATCCGCCCGGACGGTGAGTGCCGCTGGGTCACGGTGCGTGGAGAAGCCGTAAGGGATGCGGCTGAACATATCGTGGGGCTGCATGGCACGATACAGGACATCACCGAGCGCAAACGGGCCGAGATGGCTTTGCAAGAGAGCCGGGAACAGCTCAAGCTGTTTATCGAATATGCCCCGGCTTCCCTGGCCATGTTTGATCGTGAAATGCGGTATTTGGCACTGAGTCAGCGCTGGCGCGGTGACTATCAACTGGGGGATGAAGAAGTACTGGGCTTGTGTCATTACGCCATTTTTCCGGAAATAGGAGGAGTCTGGAAGGACATCCATCGCCGGGGTCTGGCAGGAGAAATCATCCGTGCCGAGGAGGACCTTTTCGAGCGCTCCGATGGCAGTTCGTGCTGGTTGCGCTGGGAAGTACGGCCCTGGTATCAGGCTGGCGGCAGTGTGGGCGGTATCGTCATTTTCACCGAAGATATCACGGTGCAAAAGGAGGCTGAAGTAGCCATGCGGCAATTCAATGCGACCCTGGAGCGGCGCATTGCCGAACGCACTGCCGAGCTCAGTGCCCTGAATCAGTCGCTGGAAAGCTTTGTCTATTCGGTTTCGCACGATCTCAAGGCGCCACTGCGTGGGGTCGAAGGCTACAGTCGTCTGTTGCAGGAGGATTACGGCGGACAACTGGACGAAGAAGGACGGTTGTTCGTTCAGAATATCCGCTCCGGAGTGGCGCGCATGAATGAGTTGATTACAGACCTGCTGACGTATTCGCGTATGGAAAGGCGCAAGCTCGAACCGGCCACGCTCGATCTGACGGCACTGGTCGATCAAGTCTTGCAAGCCTGTGCGCAGGAAATTGCAGCGCAGCAGATCGAGGTCAAAAACCAGTTGCCAGCATTGAGTGTGCATGGCGACCGGGAGGGGATTCTGCTGGTATTGCGGAATCTGCTGGAAAATGCGATCAAGTTCAGCAAGCATGCGGTGCATCCGCGGATCGAACTGGGCGCTTCCCATGACGATCAATCGGTTACGCTGTGGGTGCAGGACAATGGTATCGGTTTCGACATGAAGTATAATCAGCGCATTTTTGAAATTTTCGAACGTCTGCACCGGCAGGAAGACTATCCGGGTACCGGAATCGGACTGGCCCTGGTCAGAAAAGCCATGGAACGAATGGGCGGTACAGTCTGGGCACAGAGTACACCCGGGCAGGGGGCGACTTTCTTTTTGCGGCTACCGACCGTATCACCAATTCAGAACTGATTGAGAGGATGAGCAGGATGAGTATGTATCCACCGATTATGTTGGTTGAAGATAATCCACTGGATGTTGATCTGACACTGCGCGCGTTTCAGCGGCGCAAGCTGGCCAACCCGGTAGTGGTGGCGCGTGATGGTGAGGAAGCACTGGCTTGGATGGCACGCTGGGAAGCCGGAGAAATGAAGCCAGCCGTCATTCTGCTTGATCTCAATATTCCCCGGATCGACGGCCTGGCTGTATTGCGCACGATGAAAACGCACCAGACCCTGCGGCGTATACCGATCGTTGTGCTCACTACTTCCAGTGAAGATCGGGACATGCATGCCGCCTATGATCTTGGTGTCAATTCGTATATCGTCAAACCCGTCGATTTTGATGATTTCATGGATGTGGCGCAGCAAATCGAGATGTACTGGTGCGCGCTGAATGATCTGCCCAAGTGATCGACATGCGCGTACTGTATATCGAAGATAGCGAGAGCGATGCCGATCTGACACGACGCATCCTGGGACACATTGCTCCCGAGATCGAGTTGCGGGTCGTGACATCCCTGATCGAAGGGTTGCGTTGCTTGGAGCAGACGACCGAGTTCGATGTCGTGCTGACCGATCTGTCATTACCCGGCGGTTCCGGCCTGGAAGTGCTGGCGCTGGTCAGGGAACGGCGGCTACCGATGGCGGTAGTGATCATCACCGGCTCCGGCGATCACGATTCTGCCGTGGCTGCACTGCGCGCCGGTGCCGACGACTACCTGATCAAGCAGGATGATTATCTGGAACGATTGCCGCGTACCCTGAGCGATGCGCTGATGCGATTCCGCAACAGCAGTCCGAGTCGTACCCATCAGGCGTTGCAGGTGCTGTGCGTCGAGCACAATGCCTTTGACGTGGATTTGATGCTCAGGCATCTCGCCATGCATGCGCCGCATATTCACCTGACTATCGTTGCCGATGCGCAGGCAGCGTTGAGTCTGCTACGCAACCGGGATTCGGGTACGATTGCGTTCGATGCGGTGCTGATCGATTATCATCTGCCCGGAATGGATGGTCTCGAGTTGGCTACTGTATTGCGCAACGAACTCAAACTGGGCACGCCAATCGTGCTGGTGACGGGGCAAGGTAGCGAGACGGTGGCGGCGCGTGCGCTGCACTTGGGCGTGGACGAATATCTGTCCAAACATGAAGGCTATCTGTTTGAAATACCGGCCACCCTGGAGAAAGCACAGCGGCAGAGTGAACTTGCTCGCGAACGCGTCAATCTGCAGCAGATCAGCCTGCGTCTTTCACGCTTGCTGAATGCCAGTCCGACCATTCTGTATAACTTGCAATTTGTAGAAGGCATGTTGCAAGCGGTTTGGGTCAGTGAAAACATCGAGCGCCTGCTGGGTTATGTCCCTGAAGAGACTCTGGTTTCCGGCTGGTGGGATGCGCATGTGTATGCGGACGATCGCGAATCGGCTTTAGCCAGGAAATCGATCCTGATGGCCGAGGGGCAGTTGAAGCATGAGTATCGTTTCACCCATCGCGATGGCCGGATTATCTGGATCCTGGACGAGCTGCGGCTGATACGCGATAACGCTGGTGTTCTCACGGAAATTGTCGGCGCCTGGATGGACATTACTGAGCAGAAGCAGGCCGAGATGATCAACCAGGCGCGTCAATCCGCCCTGAATTTGATCGTGACGCAGCATTCGCTGGCGGAAGTGCTCAACGACATTGCGCAGCATCTGGAATCGATCAAGCCGGGGATGTTGGTGTCGATTCTGCTGCTCGATGCACCCAGTGGCAGAATGAAACATGGTGCTGCGCCCAGTTTGCCGGCGGATTACCTGGCGGCAATCGATAATTTTCAGATTGGTATGGGAGTGGGGTCATGTGGTACCGCCGCGTGGCTCGGTGAGTCGGTCATTGTGGCCGATATAGATCATCATCCCTACTGGCAGCTGTATCTGGAACTGACACAACAGGCGGATTTGCATGCCTGCTGGTCGGTACCGTTCAAAAGTGAAACTGGCGCTGTACTGGGTACATTTGCTATTTACCATCGCACACCTTGCGAACCTGTTTCCGCCGATCTGGCACTGATTCACGAATTCGCCTGCCTTACTGCGCTGGCGGTGCAGAAGGTGCATGCAGCCGAGACACTCCGGCAAGCGGCTGCCGTGTTTGAATCTACACGTGAGGGTGTCGTCATTACCGACTTGCAGTCGCGCATTTTGGCGGTCAATCGTGCGTATACCGAAATCACCGGTTACAGCGAAGAACAGGTGCTGGGGAAAAATCCGAAAATCATCCGCTCCGGACGTCATGATGAAAATTTTTATCAGGCCATGTGGGCCAGCTTGAACAGTGTCGGATACTGGCGTGGCGAGATCTGGAATCGCCGCAAGAATGGTGAGGTCTATCCGCAATGGCTGACCATCAGCACCGTGCGCAACGAAATCGGTGCACCGAGCAACTATGTGGGTGTGTTTACCGACATTACACAAATGAAACAGTCTGAAGCGCGGTTGACGCATCTGGCCCACTACGATCCGCTCACCGGCCTGCCCAATCGCTTGCTGATGCAATCGCGCCTGCAGCATGCCATCGAACGGGCGCAGCGGCATCATCACCGGGTAGCGGCACTGTATGTGGACCTGGATCGTTTCAAGAATATCAACGACAGTCTGGGGCACCCGGTTGGCGATGAATTGCTGATCATGCTGGCAGCCAGAATGAAGAAACGGTTGCGTGAGGAGGATACATTGGCCCGTCTCGGTGGGGATGAATTTCTGCTGATGCTGGAAGATATCAAGGAACCCCGCGAGCCGGCCAAACTGGCGCAGAATTTGATGAGTCTGCTGGCGGTGCCATTCGTTCTGCCCAGTGGTCATGAAATCTTTGTCAATGCCAGTATCGGCATCAGCCTGTTCCCGGACGATGCCAGAAGTGTTACCGAATTGATCCAGCACGCCGACATGGCCATGTATCAGGCCAAGCAGGAAGGACGCGGTACCTATCGCTATCATACCGAGGCGCTGAGTATTGCCGCCAATGAGCGTTTGGAGATGGAAACGCGGTTACGACAAGCACTGGTCAGTGAGGAATTCGTGCTGCATTATCAGCCTTTGATCGATGCCCGCAGTCAGCAGGCGGTTGGCGTGGAAGCGTTACTGCGCTGGCAGCCACAGGACCGGGCCATGGTAGCACCCGGAAAATTCATTCCGGCTGCCGAAGAAACCGGTTTGATCGTGCCTCTGGGAGAATGGGTGCTGCGGGCTGCCTGCATGCAGGGCAAGGCTTGGATCGATGCCGGTTTGCCGTCGCTGGTGATGGCGGTGAATCTCTCGGTACGGCAGTTCCAGTCGGAGAATCTGGTTCGATTCATCCAGCAGGTACTGGCCGAGACGAATTTTCCGGCAGCCCTGCTGGAGCTTGAGCTCACCGAAAGCATGTTCATGGAACATGCCGAACAATCCATCGACACTTTGCGAACACTCAAGGCGCTCGGGGTGAGTCTGGCGATCGACGATTTCGGTACCGGTTATTCTTCGCTGACTTACCTGAAGCGTTTTCCAATTGATAAGCTGAAAATCGACCAGAGTTTTGTGCATGGACTGGCAGAAGATCTCAATGATCGCGAGATTGCCGCCACCATCATCGCCATGGCGCGTGGCCTGAAATTGAAAGTGCTGGCGGAAGGTGTGGAATCGCAGCAGCAATTGGCGTTCTTGCAACAGCATGGCTGCGATTATTATCAAGGCTATCTGTTTCATAAACCTGTGCCCGCATCCGAGCTGGAAAGCTGGTTGCGTGATGGAACCGTCATTCGGTAACGGGTATTCGGTTCATCTTTGTCATTGGGGAATTCATGTCATCGACCAGTCGGCTGTTCTATATCCACGATCCAATGTGCAGTTGGTGTTATGCCTTTAATCGGAGCTGGGCTGCGCTGCGTCGTGATTTGCCGGCGCAGATCGAAGTGGTGTACGTCGTCGGGGGATTGGCGCCGGATACTACCGAGCCCATGCCGCTGGTGGTGCGCACGATGGTGCAGCAGGCCTGGCAACGTATCGAGCAAACCGTGCCCGGAGTTCGTTTCAATTGGGATTTCTGGTCGTGTACGACCCCGATGCGTTCGACCTATCCAGCCTGTCGGGCAGTTCTGGCGGCAAAACGGCAGCGCACGGATTGTGATGCCGAGATGATCGGGGCGATTCAAACGGCCTACTACCAGTGGGCCATGAATCCTTCCCTGACGGAGACCCTGTGTGCTTGCGCCCACGAAATCGGTCTGGATGTCGAGCAATTTCGCATCGATCTGGCCAGCACGCATGTCGAGGCTGCCTTGCAACGCGACCTGCAACTGGCACGCGAGTCAGGGGTGCATTCCTATCCGTCGTTGCGGCTGGAGCATGGGCAAACCCTGGTGCCGATTACAATCGATTATCTGGATCACCGGTCCATGCTCGATGCCATCAATGCGTGTCTGCACGCGAATCACTGATAGGTTCTGTTGGCGTGCCATGAATCGATCGCAGTGCTTGCTTCACTGATGGGTCGTGTGGGCGAGCATGCGTAGATCATTTTCCCAGTTTTTCAACTTGTCCCGGGCGTGATGGCGCTGCACGGTCGTGGTGCTGTTGTGTACCTCGGCAATGAACGCGCAGTTGTAATCGGCTAACTGTATCTGGTAAGCGCGGTACTGCGGATGGCTGGATCGTTCAAGGTGTTCGATCAAGGTGCGCAAAACTGCAACGATGTCGTCGGTGTTGCCGGGTTCCGCTGCAAGCTGGCGCAACGATTGCAGCGTTTCCTGCTGGCGCCGCTGACGTTCGTCCAGCCAGGCTTCGGGGTTGTAAGGCGAAGTCTGGATGCGGGTGGCAATGAGCGCATGCTGTGATTCACTGATGGGGCCATAGATGTTCTCGACGCGTTTGACGGTCCGCTGGATCGAGGCTTGCAGGCGTTCAGCGGGTTGTGGCTGCAGGAAATCCTGGCGAAATTCCTCGTTGACCTTGGCGTAGCGTCGTTCAAGGTGATCGAGCTGTGCGGATTCGAGTGTAGGAATCAGCGGTGCACCCAGCGTCAGCATACGATCCAGCGCCGGGGCAATGGTCTGGCGGAACGATTCGACCGTCGTGCAGATCTGCTGTGCAGTGGCCGGATCGTCGAGGTTGCTGCGCAAGTTGGCCAGCCATGTTGCATAGCCTGTCAGTTGGGTGTGGCGATGCCAGCGAAACCACTGCTGGATTGCTTCCTTGACCTGCGGTGTCTGCTGCGGATTGAAATCGACATAACTATCGAGCCACCACCAGAACAGATGCGGTCCCTGGCCATAACCCAGGCGCAGCATACTGCAACTGTTGAGCAGCAGAACCAGGATGATCAGGACAAGCCTGGTGTGCCATGCGAGTTGGCAATCCGGTGAAGTGCTGTGCGCTGACGATCGATGGTTAGCGCGGCGTGACATCAGGGCGAACAGGCCGGGGAACATGCTTCAGGCACCGGAAAAGAACCGTTTGATTGCTGCCATGAAACCGCCCGCGTCGGCTGCCGTATTGGCTGCCTTGCTGCGCAGCAGTTGCTCCAGTGTGCGCTGGTAGATTTTCGACAGCTGTTCTAGATCGCTGACGTCGACATGCTCGTTGAGCTTGTGGATGGTGGCATTGCGGGGGCCGAATTCGATCACCTGCGGGCAAATGTCGGCAATGAAACGTCCATCCGAGGTTCCGCCGGAGGTGGACAGTTGCGGTTCGATGGTGGTGACTTCGGTGATCGCGGCGCACAAGGCATCGGCCAGTTCAGCCCTGGGGGTCAGAAATGGTTTGCCGGACAGTTCCCAATCCAGATCGTACTGCAAGCCGTGCCGGTCGAGAATCTCATGCACCCGGCTTCGCAGTGCTTCCACCGTGCTGGCGGTGGAGAAACGGAAGTTGAACAGCAGGTTCAATGTGCCCGGAATGACATTGGTAGCGCCGGTGCCGGCATTGATGTTGGAAATGTGCCACGTGGTCGGCGGAAAATATTCATTGCCCTGATCCCATTCGGTCTGCGCCAGTTCGGCAATCACCGGTGCAGCCAGATGAATGGGGTTTTTGGCCAGATGCGGATAGGCGATGTGGCCCTGGATGCCGTGCACGGTCAGGTTGCCCGATAGCGAACCGCGGCGGCCGTTCTTGATCGTGTCACCCAGTTTGTCGGAACAGGTGGGTTCGCCAACAATGCAGTAATCCAGTAATTCGTTACGTGCTTGCAGTGCTTCCACTACCTTGATCGTGCCATCGACCGCGACGCCTTCTTCATCGGAAGTCACCATCAGAGCGATCGAGCCCTGATGGTTGGGATGCTGCGCCAGAAATGCCTCGATGGCGGTGATGAAAGCGGCGAGTGACGATTTCATGTCGGCAGCGCCGCGACCATACAGTCGTCCATCGCGGATGGTGGGGGTGAACGGATCGCTGTCCCATTGTTCCAGTGGACCTGTCGGCACGACATCGGTGTGTCCGGCAAAGCACAGTACTGGCGCTGTTTCGCCGCGTCTGGCCCAGAAATTGTCGACTTCACCGCAGCGCATGCGCTCGATCCGAAATCCCAGTGCTTCCAGGCGGCCGATCAGGATTTCCTGGCATCCGCCATCGGCGGGAGTCAGCGAACGGCATGAGATCAGGGTTTGGGCAAGTTCTAACGTGTCATTGGACATGGTATGTTTCCTTTATGCGTGAAGGCGAGTGACGGTGGTCACCATCTGGATTGCACGGCAGGCAAGTCACCCAGCCTCGGGATTGATGAAGGATATGTACTCGCAAGTACACTTGAAACTGTCAGTTTGTTGAGCAGATGATGGATTGTACACATCTGATCGAAGTCTTGCACTGTGGGTGCAGACTATGTTTAACTTGATCGGGTTCAACTCATTACGAGGAAATTGATCATGCTCGAATTTCTCTTCACTGTCATCCTGTTTTTGGTTGTAATCGCTGGTGTGGTTCTGGGGATTCCCATGATTCGCCGGTTCCTGGTTTCAAATCACATTCTTAAACTGTTTCGCACCATGCTGCCGCAAATCTCGCAAACCGAGCAGGAAGCGCTGGATGCAGGCACGGTCTGGTGGGAAGGTGACTTGTTTAGCGGCAAACCCGACTGGAAGAAATTGCTGGCTTATCCCAAACCGCAGTTGACGGCTGAGGAACAGGCTTTTCTCGATGGTCCGGTGGAGCAGTTATGTGCCATGCTGGATGAATGGAAAATAACGCACGAGCTGAAGGATCTACCACCGGAAGTCTGGCAGTTCATCAAGGATAAGGGATTTTTCAGTCTGATCATTCCCAAGGAATACGGCGGCTATGGTTTTTCGGCACTGGCGCATTCCGAAGTCGTCATGAAGATTGGTTCACGCAGCGGCACCGCAGCCGTAACCGTGATGGTGCCCAATTCGCTCGGACCTGCCGAACTGCTGCTGCACTATGGTACCGAACAACAGAAAAATCACTATTTACCGCGGCTGGCCAAAGGGCTCGAAGTTCCCTGTTTTGCCCTGACTTCACCCGAAGCCGGTTCGGATGCCGGCGCGATGCCGGATTTTGCGGTGGTATGCCGTGGTGAATTCGAAGGGCAATCCGATGTGCTGGGGATGAAGGTGACCTGGGACAAACGCTATATCACGCTCGGACCGGTCGCCACCCTGCTTGGATTGGCTTTCCGTCTGCACGATCCGGATCGCCTGCTGGGCAAGGAACAAGACCTCGGTATCACGCTGGCGCTGATTCCCACGCGCACTCCGGGCGTCAATATCGGACGGCGGCATTATCCGCTGAATGGCGCATTCCAGAACGGACCCAACTGGGGCAAGGAAGTGTTCATTCCCATGGATTGGGTCATCGGTGGTCAGGAAGGCGTCGGTCAGGGATGGCGCATGCTGATGAACTGTCTGGCAGCCGGGCGTGCCATTTCGCTGCCGGCTACCAGTGTGGGCGCAGCCAAGCTGGCGGCGCGCACGAGCGGAGCCTATGGCCGGGTGCGGACACAATTCAAGACGCCGATTGGTTATTTCGAAGGGGTCGAAGAAGCCCTGGCGCGCATTGCCGGCAATACCTACATGATGGATGCCGCGCGCGTAATGACGGCGGGTGCGGTCGATCTGGGCGAAAAGCCTTCGGTGGTTTCGGCAATCGTCAAATACCACCTGACCGAGCGCGGTCGTCAGGCTGTCAATGACGCGATGGATGTGCATGGTGGCAAGGGGATCTGTATCGGTCCACGAAATTATCTGGGGCGCACCTATCAACAGATTCCGGTCAGCATCACTGTCGAAGGCGCCAACATTCTGACGCGCAACATGATCATTTTCGGTCAGGGTGCGATACGTTGCCACCCTTTCCTGCTCAAGGAAGTCAACGCAGCGCATGACCAGAATAAGGATCGTGCTTCGCTGGCTTTCGATGAAGCTCTGGTCGGGCATGTCAAATTTTCGCTGCGCAATACGTTCAACAGTGTGTTTTATGCCTTGTTTGGCGCCCACTTGAAAGATAACGCGCCGGAGAACTGTCATCCTGAAACGGTTGTGTACTACCGTCAGCTTGCGCGGTTTTCCGCCAGCTTTGCGTGTATCGCCGATATTGCGCTGATGATTTTGGGTGGATCGCTGAAACGTAAGGAGAGATTGTCGGCCCGTCTGGGTGACATACTCAGCATGATGTATCTGTGCACGACAACGTTGAAGCGTTTTGAGGACGACGGTCGTCCACTCAGCGACCTGCCGCTGCTGCACTGGTCCATGCAGGATGCTCTGTATCGTCTGCAGCAGGCTTTTGATGAATTTCTGATCAATTTTCCTGGACATGTGGCCTTCAAATGTGCGCTCAGGGCGCTGGTATTTCCACTGGGTAAACGCTGTCAGCTACCCACGGACAAACTGTCCCATGATGTCGCCCGGATTCTGATGGAACCCGGTGCCGTGCGCGATCGGCTGACGTCCGGTATTTTTGTGCCTGTGGCTGACGGAGAATCACTGGCCGAGTTGGAACAGGCGTTGCAGTGTGTCATCGAATGCGCTGCCATCGAAGCCAGGTTGCGCGAAGCCGTCAAGTCGAAGCGTATTCCTGCGCAAGGTGATGAGCAGATTGCGCAGGCGCAGCAACAAGGCATCATCTCGGCAGCCGAAGCCGAACAACTGCACAAACTCAAGGATCTGCGCAGCCGTGTCATCAAGGTCGATGATTTTCCGGCGGATCTGGGCAGTGATGCACAGCAGCGATCAGGGGAGCACTCCGGTGGCGAATCGACAGGATCCCGTTCCAATGCCGGCAGGCGAACCGAGCAGGAGATAGCCAAGGTCAGGGCGACCGGAGCCGCTGAGGAAGCTGAAGTGGCCCATCTCAGCCGGGAAGACGTTCCGCAGTACATTACGGCGCAGCCGTAACGTGCATTTCTGTATCTTCAAGGGATAACCAATAACATGACACACACCGAGCCACACGCACTCCCCAATGTCATATCGGTTGAAGCTGCGCAAACGCTGGACGGACTGTTTCGCGAGCGCGTCAAGCGATCGCCGCACAAGGAAGCCTACCGGTATTTCAACTGGATCAGCGAGCAATGGAGCAGCTACACCTGGGAACAGATGTATCAACACATTGCCCGCTGGCAGGCGGCACTAGAGAAAGAATCGCTGGTGGCGGGCGATCGGGTGGCGGTGATGATGAAGAGCAGTCCGGAATGGGTCATGTTCGAGCAGGCAGCATTGGGGCTGGGGCTGGTTGTGATCCCGCTGTATACCGATGACCGGGTCGAGAACGCGGCGTATATTCTCGGCGATGCCGGTGTCAAGTTGTTGTTGCTGGAAAATATGCGGCAATGGCAGGAATTCCTGGCCATTCATGAACAAATCAGCAGCTTGAAACGTGTCGTCATACTGCGATCCTTCGATGCCGGTCATGAAGCTGTGCAGAATCATGCCTGTGTGGTGGCTGCGCGTGACTGGTTGCCGGCGCATGCCGGGGCGGTCAAGCACTGCAATACCGATGCACACGGTCTGGCGACGATTATCTACACATCCGGTACTTCGGGGCGCCCCAAGGGGGTGATGCTGAGTCATCACAACATCCTGAGCAATACGCATGCCTGTTTGCAGGTGATTCCCGTGCAGGACGACGATTTGTTCCTGTCTTTTCTTCCGCTGTCGCACACGTTCGAGCGCACATCGGGGTATTACGTGCCGATGATGGCTGGCGCTACCATCGCGTATGCACGTTCGATCCAGCAATTGCAGGAAGATCTGCTGCATATCCGTCCGACACTGCTGATTTCGGTGCCGCGCATCTACGAACGGGTATATGCCGGGATACGCACCAAACTTGCCGATGGATCGGGTTTTGCGCGCTGGCTGTTTCATTTTGCGGTGGGGGTCGGTTACAGCCAGTTTGAATGCCAGCAGGGCAGGGGGTACCGACGCTTGTCGCACATACTATGGCCCCTGCTCGAAAAGCTGGTGGCTGACAAGGTCATGGCCAAGCTGGGTGGGCGATTGCGTTTTGTCATGAGCGGCGGCGCGGCACTGTCGGCTGAAATCTCGCGCATTTTCATCGGTCTGGGTTTGCCTATCCTGCAGGGGTACGGTATGACCGAAAGCAGTCCGGTGGTCTGCGCTAATCGCCCGACGGACAATGTTCCGGCGAGCGTGGGGCGGCCGATTCCGGGCGTGCAGGTCAAACTGGGTGAGAACAATGCCCTGCTGATCAAGGGACCCAATGTTATGCTCGGCTACTGGAATAATCCCGAAGCCACGCGGGCGGTGATCGATGCCGATGGCTGGCTGAATTCCGGAGATATTGCATCAATCGACGAACAGGGACACGTCAGCATCACCGGGCGATTGAAGGAGATCATCGTGTTGTCCACTGGCGAAAAAGTGCCGCCAGCCGACATGGAAGCAGCGATCCTGCGCGATCCCCTGTTCGAGCAAGTCATGCTGATGGGCGAAGCGAAGCCGTACCTGAGCGTCTTGGCTGTGCTCAATCCGTCGCGCTGGCAGAGTTTCTGCGACCAGTACGGGCTGGATGAACGCCTGGATGCCGATCAGCAAAGACAGCAGATCGAGGAAGTATTGCTGGACAAGATTACTGCACAGACAAGCGAATTTCCCGGCTACGCCAAAATACGTCGTGTGGCCCTGATTCAGGAACCCTGGACGGTAGAAAACGGTTTGTTGACGCCTACGCTCAAACTCAAACGTGCCAAGGTGGTGGAGAAATACCAGACGGACATCGATCGGCTCTACGCCGGGCATTGAGAGTGCGGCTGGCTGAATTGAATCGGGACTGACGATAGAGGATTGATGAATGGCAAAAGATACCGGCAAACTGGACAAAATCGTGATGGAAGCGCGCCGCAATGCAGAAAAACGTGCGCAGGGCTATCGCGAGCAGGCGCTCAAACTGTTTCCGTGGGTATGCGGCCGATGTGCACGCACTTTTGATCACAAGAACCTGCAATTGCTGGAAGTGCATCACAAGAACAGTAATCATGATGACAATCCGCCCGATGGCAGTAACTGGGAACTGCTGTGTACCTATTGTCATGAAAACGAGCACGCCAAGCTGAGAGATGCGATGGGGCGAACGGATACGGGTCAGTCGACCCAGAACGCTACGTTCAATCCGTTTGCCGATCTGCGGGACAGGCTGAAAAACAAGTCCTGATAGCGTATCGAGTGCTTAATGCCGCGAAAAGCGATGGCTGAACGCTGTTTTCAGCCAGTAGGTAGTTCTAATCGATTTTTCACACCAACAGGAGTCTGGTCATGGTCAAACTAACGGATGTCACTGGAATCGGTCCTGCAACACTGAAAATACTCGCGGAACACAAAATCAAGACAGTTGAAGCGTTGGCAGCGCTGAGCGTAGATGACTTGCTCAAGCTGCACGGCTTTAGCGATGTCCGCGCCCGTGCAGTCAAGAAATCGGCGATGGAATGTTTGCGCAAAGCCGACTCACCCATCACTGCTGCAAAAAGCACCACCACGATCAAAAAAACTCCTGTTAAAAAACAAACTGGTGCCAAGGCAATAATTGCTGCCAAAACGGAACCTGCGCAAGCGGTTGTGGATGAAGTGGTGAAAAAAAAGGAAAAAGCCGACAAAAATAAACCCGACAAAGGCAAAAAGAAAAACAAATCCAAGGATAAACCGAAAGATTCGGACGACATCAAGAAAAAGAAAAATAAGGTAAAAGAGAAAAAGAAATCGGGGAAGAAGGGAAAAAGTAAAAAATAACCTGAGGGCATGAGTTCCGTAAAGTAGATGTTAAGTTAAAACATGACCTAACCATGTCTACCAAAGAAGACATACTTGAACAGCTTGTTGAGGAATACCTTCTGCATGAAGGTTACTTTGTTCAGCATAATATTAAGTTTCGACCAGATGAGAAGCACACTGACTTTATAAAGGAATCAGACTCGAATCACAGTGATATTGACGTCGTAGGCATCCATCCTCTTCACACTGGTATCAGAAGAGTAGTTGCGGTTAGCTGTAAGAGCTGGCAGGCGGGATTCAATCCAAAAACGGAGATCGAAGCTATCGAAAAGAAAAAAGTGGTTTCAGGCAGAGAGCGCTGGAAGCCATTTCGTGAACTTGCTTGCCCGAAGTGGTCCGAAGCATTCCTTGACAAGATGGAAGAAACTTCTGGCACCCGGAAGTTTACTTACATAACAGCAGTGACTAAAATCAAGGGTGACAAAACAGTTTGGGAAACGAATGAAAAGTTTCGTCAAGCACTAGGTGGCAATCCTATCGAAGTATTGGACATGCATAGTTTGCTTGAGGCTGTATTACCAAAGTTAACCACGACTCTTGCGAATACCAATATCGGTCGCATGCTCCAACTCATCAAGGCCGCTGGCATCGAGATCAAGATTTAATGTGGATACCAGCGAATGCAGAATCTCTAATTTCTGACTTTAAGATGGTTGCGAAGCTCTCTGGTATCTGCCTCACGAGATTTTGGATATTTTGATTAACGCTACGATAATCTAGGTAAATTGTGATTTCCCGATTAATAGATCACTTTGCTGATTTAATTCCCTCGGTCTGACCAAACACTCAAGCCGAGCCTGCCGTGGAGCAAAAATATCGCTGCAATTATCGTCATAACTCAGTACCGCAATGGCGGCGGTGGTCATCAGCTTGCCGCTGTGATTGGTAGGAGGTATTTCTCTGCATAGATAGCAGAGTAACTGGTCCAGTCCCGGGTTGTGTGCGATCAGCAGTAGGGTCTGAGCAGGATGGTGGTTTTTTTCCAGCATGGCCAGCAGTGCGTCGAGCGATGCTTCGTACAGACTGTCATCCATTGTCATGTCGTCGTGGGGCAGGCCGAGCTGGTCGGCGACGCATTGAGCGGTTTGCTTGGTTCGTAACGCGGGTGAGCATATAATGCGATCCACGTGGTAGTGCTGGTGCTTGAGCCATTTTCCCATGTGTTTTGCGGCTTTTTTGCCCCGTGCTGCCAAAGGGCGCTCAAAATCGAGCAACTGGCCATCCGACCAGTCGGATTTGGCATGGCGCATCAGAATGAGTCGTCGTTTCGGCATAAATCAGTTTAATCGAACAGGATCACCTTTCAATGCTTATCGTATCATTGCCATGACGCCCACCGTAGATGAATCTTATGCTGCCGTGGATCTGGGCTCCAACAGTTTTCACATGATCGTGGCGAACTGGATGGATGGCCGCCTGCAAATCATCGATCGCATGAAAGAGATGGTCCGTCTGGCTTCCGGACTGAATGACAAACAAGAATTATCGAAGGAATCGATGCAGCAGGCGCTGGAATGCTTGCAGCGTTTTGGTCAGCGCATCCAGGAGATTCCACGCACCAATGTCCGGGCGGTGGGAACCAATACCCTACGTCAGGCGCGTAACGGTGCAGTTTTTCTGGCGCAGGCGCAGCAGGCTCTGGGGCACCCTATCGAAGTCATCGCAGGGCGGGAGGAAGCCCGGCTGATTTACTCGGGGGTGGCACACAGCCTCTACGATGAAGTCAACAAACGGCTGGTGGTGGACATCGGTGGTGGCAGCACAGAATTGATCATTGGTCGCGGTTATGACACCTATTGCACGGAAAGTTTGTACATGGGGTGCGTCAATATGGAGCAACGCTTTTTCGAGGATGGCAAGATCAAGGCCAAGAAAATGCGCAAAGCCGTTCTGTTTGCCATGCAGGAGCTGGAATCGATCGAATCGGCGTACAAGCGGTTGGGCTGGGATCAGACACTGGGTTCGTCGGGTACCATCCTGACCATCCGCGATGTGGTACAGGGGCAAGGCTGGTGCGAGTCGGGGATCAGCCTTTCGGCATTGACCCGGTTGACCGATACGCTGATCGCGGTGGGCGATAGTGCATTGCTCGATTTTCCCGGTTTGTCGGAACGCAGGAAGCCGGTGTTCGCGAGCGGTGTGGCCATTTTGCAGGGTGTGTTTGAAATTCTGGGTATCGAGCACATGTCCTTGTCCGAAGGCGCCCTGCGCGAGGGGTTGCTGTATGATCTAATCGGCCGTATCCATAACGAGGATATCCGGGAGAAAACCATTACTGCACTGGCGCAACAGTACAATGTCGATATGGAGCAGGCGAACCGTATTCGCCAGACCGCAGAAAATTTTTTTCAGCAGGTGGGACATGACTGGTCGCTGGATCAGAAGAATGATCTCAAATTACTGGTGTGGGGCGCATTGATTCATGAGATCGGCCTGTCGGTTGCGCACAACCAGTATCATCGCCACGGTGCTTATCTGACTGCCAATTCCGATATGGCCGGATTTTCGCGTCAGGAACAGATGCAACTGGCGTTGCTGGTGCGCAGCCACCGGCGCAAGTTTCCCTTGGAAGAATTCGAATCCGTTGCGGCGTCGACGCGGGACTCGATCATCCGGTTGAGCATACTGCTGCGGCTTGCCGTCGTGCTGCATCGCAGTCGTTCCAATTCAGGCCTGCCGGAGATTCGTCTCGGTGCGAACCAGAACCGCATGCAACTGGATTTTCCTGCGGATTGGTTGGACAAACATCCGCTGACCCTCGTGGATTTGAGTACCGAGCAGGGTTTTCTGCAGGCAGCCGGCTGGGAGCTGTCTTTTGCCTAACGGATTGTCCTGATTTCATCCGGTAACCGGGTCGGAAACGCTGTTTTTTGCTTCATCTCGCATGTGGCCCGATAAAGTTGGTTGAGCTATTGACATCCTGCGAGCTAAGGATAGACTGTCATCGATTGTGTAGAATTCTCTGATAGTTAGTCCCGGTTTGACATCATTCGACAACTTTTTCAATGTGCGATGCGACAGTCGTCGCAGGTACAAGGGGTGCCATGCAATTAAGACGTGTAAATGATGTTGTCAGTCGTTACTGCTCGTGGATCGTGGTGGCCTTGCTGGTGGTCGTGTCGACGGCAACCCGGGCAGCGGAGGAATGGAGTTATACCGTACAACCCGGCGATAATCTCTGGAATCTGACACAGCGTCACCTGAAGGGCATGGAGTATGTGCCCAGACTGCAGCGACTGAACAAAATCCATAACCCCTACGTCGTTCCGCCCGGAACCCAACTGCGTATCCCCATTGCCTGGACCCGTTATCACAGCAGTGCATCGGCAAAAGTGATCGGTGTGCATGGCAGTGCACTGGTCAAACGTCCGGACCGATCCGAAACGCAGGCCGAACTGGGCATGCAATTGACGAGTGGTGATGAGGTCATCAGTGCGGAAGATTCGTTTGTCATGATCGAATTCAGCGATCAGTCGCAACTGCGTGTGCAGGAAAATACTCGCTTGCTCTTGAAAAACATGCAGATACTCGGTGACGAGGGACTGATCGATACGCTGATCGAATTGCACTATGGGCGCGCGGAAAGCTCGGTGCCCAAACGAGCGGACAAAAGTTCGCGCTTCCGGATCAAAACACCTTCAGCGACCAGTTCCGTGCGTGGCACCGAGTTTCGCGTGGGTGCTACCGAGCACAGGTCGACGCACAGCGAAGTGCTCACCGGTCTGGTTGAAGTCGAAGGAAAAAAACGGCAGATTCAGGTTCCCGCAGGGTACGGTACCGTCGTCGCGGGCGATTCCGCACCGGCACAGCCGGTCAGGTTGCTGGCGGCACCCGATGTATCCGCCACGGTGCGGTATTATCAGCGTCTGCCGCTGGTCATCAAGCTCGAGCCTGTGACGGGGGCGCAAGCCTACCGGGCGCAGATTGCCACCGACCGCGAGTTCCGCAATATGTGGAGCGAATTCACCACTACCGGTCTGCCATTCCGTGATGGCGATATCCCCGATGGCGACTACTGGTTGCGGATTCGCGCCATCGATGCTTCCGCTATCGAAGGCAAAGATGCCGTCATGCCGTTTGCGCTGAATGCGCGCCCGGAAGTGCCCTTTGTCATTGCGCCACAACCCGGTGGCATGGCGGAACCGGAGAACCAACAATTCAAGTGGGCGCGCCAGTCCGAAGCGGCGCATTATGCCGTAATGATCAGCCGCGATGAACAGTTTACCGACGGCGTTTATTTCAATCCCGAAGTCACGGACAATAGTCTGACTTTGCCAAATTCGCTCACCCCGGGGCATTATTTCTGGCGACTGTTTTCGGTTTCGGCCAGCGAGGGCGCGGGGCCGATGAGTGATGCCATGGCTTTTAGGGTGCCTTACCCGGCGCCGACGGTCGGTGATCCGCAGATGGATGAAACCACCATGACTTTTGCCTGGCAGGCGCCGGAAGAAGGACAGAGTTTTCATTTTCAGTTCGCCCGGGATCGGGAATTTGCCGAATTGCTGCACGACGAGGTGACCACGGCTTCGCGGATCGACATGCCCAAACCGGAAAGCGGTACCTATTATCTTCGCACCAAGACCATTGAAGCGGATGGTTTTCAGGGTCCCTGGGGGTCGACCCAGACCATCGACGTGCCACGCGGCATTTCGCCCTGGTTCATGTTTCTGATGTTGCTGCCCTTGCTCGTATTGCTATGATGCCATTGCACAATCCGCGGGGCGGGCGACAGATTTTCATGGTGCGGATGATGGTGTTATTGATGGCGGTTATGCTACTGGCTTATACAGAAGTGCTGGAACGCTTCGATTTTATTGTGTATGACAAGCTTTGCCTGTTGCAACAGCATCAACTCCGAAACGGCGATGTCGTCATCGTCGCCATCGATGACGAGAGTCTGGCGACGCTGGGTCCCTGGCCATGGTCACGGGCTGTGCATGCCAAGCTGATCGACCGGCTGGTTTCGATCGACAACAAGGCCATTGCCCTGGATTTGCTGTTCATGGAAGCCCATGATGGCGATCCGGAAGCCGATGCGCTCCTGGCATCGGCCATTGCGGCACATGGTCGTGTCATTTTGCCGGTGACAGCGGTGTCCGATACCCAGTCGGAGACACTGAGGCTGGTCCAGCCACTGCCGATGTTCGCGCAGTTTGCCGCACTGGCGCATACCGATATCGAACTGGATAGCGATGGTCTGGTGCGCCGGGTTTTTCTCTTTGCCGGTCTGGAAGAACCCACCTGGCCTACCCTGGGCCTGGCGTTGACCGATGTGACTGCTGCGAGGAAGTTGCATCACGATTGGGAAGTACGGCAAGCACCGGCTATGCAGTCGAGTCATTGGGTACGGGCGCAGCAAAGATTGATTCCCTATGTTGGTCAGCCCGGCAGTATCCCGAGCGTTGCGTATGCCCGTGTGCTGTTCGATGATCAGGTACTGGCCAGTCTGAGTGGCAAAACGCTCATCGTAGGCATGACTGCGGCTGGCATGGGAATGCGTTTTGCTACGCCGGCAGCGCCATTGAATCGCCAGCCCATGACCGGAGCGGAATGGCATGCCAATGTCTACTCGATGCTCACTCATCAGCGTGCCATCCAGCATGCTTCACCGGGCGTAACGGCCATCGTCTCGGTAATCTGGGTCATGATCCTGGCCGCACTGGTGGCGAGGCTGCGCAGGGATCTGACCGTGCCGCTGTTATTGGGAGGACTGGCATTAACGGTACTGGGGTGTGCCCTGCTACTGTTACTGGCCGACCTGTGGTTGCCTCCCAGCGCGGCCTTGCTTGGTATCGTGTCGCTGTATCCGTTGTGGAACTGGCGACGAATCAATCGTTTTTTGCACGCGATGTGGATGTCGACATTGCATTCGAGCACGGCGCTGGAGTCGATCGATGACGGTGTCATCATCACCGATGCCGGCGATCACGTCATTTACATGAACAAGGGAGCGGAGAAGATTCTGTGCACTGAATTGGACCGCATCAAGGGCCGGCTCTGGCGCGAAATCCTGGATTTCTACACGCAGTCGAAAACATTCGCGGTGGCACCAGTGGATTCGTTCCTGCCGAGTGTGCAAACCATGGCACCGGAAATGATCGAGTGTTCGCTCAAAACCATACATGGCGATGAGCGCACCGTGCGCATCACCCGCAATCAGTTGATGGACGATCACGCCGGCGTCATGGGGGCCGTGATTGCCATGACCGATATTACCGATCGTATCGAGCTGTCACGGCAGGTCGCGAACCAGCAGAGCTATGATGCGCTGACCAAGCTGCCGAATCGTACCCGTCTGCTGATGCAGTTTGACAACATGATCAAAGTCATCGGGTCTGCCCAGACTATCGTGGTGTTTCTGATCACCCTCGACAATTTCAAGAAAATCAATGACGCCATGGGGCATCATGCGGGCGACAAGCTGCTCAGGATGGTGTCCGACCGGTTGTTCGGTATCGTCGAGGCGGGAGATATAGTGGCGCGTTGGGGGGGCGATGAATTTGTGCTGTTGTCCGGTCGCTTGAATCAGGAGAGCATGGTGACCCACACTGCGCAGAAAATTCTGGATAGCATGCAGCAGCGGTTCGAGATCGAGGGTCTGGAAATATTTGTGTCGGTCAGTATCGGTATCAGCCAGTATCCGGACAATGGGATGACCAGTGAAACTGTGATGGCCCGGGCGGGTACCGCGATGTATGGCGTCAAGCAGGATGGCGGTAACCAGTACGCGTTTTATTCGCCTGAGTCGACGGTGGTGTGGACGCGCGACCAGTTGGAACTGGAACGGGAACTGCGCGTGGCGATCAAGAACGATGAGCTGCTGGTGCTGTTTCAGCCGATCGTCGATGCCAAGACACAGCAGATCGTGCGCATGGAAGCGCTGGTACGCTGGTCGCACCCGAAACGGGGTTTCCTGTCGCCAAGCGAGTTTATCCCGCTGGCCGAGGATATCGGACAGATCGAGCAACTCGGTGAAATCGTGCTGCGCAATTCCTGCATCGTCGCGCATCGGCTGATGCAACTGGGATACCCTGTCAAGGTGTCAGTCAACGTGAATCCGCGGCAGCTTCTGAACCGCAACTTCTCACAGACGGTTTTCCAGACCCTGCGCGATACCGGGTTGCCGGCCAAATCGCTGATTCTGGAAATCACGGAGAGCGCCATTGTCAACGACATGGCCCGCGTCAGCAAGGTGCTGGAGGAAATAAGACAACTGGACATCCTGATTGCCCTGGATGATTTTGGCACCGGTTACTCGTCACTGACACTGCTGCGCGAGTTGCCGATCGATATCCTGAAAATCGACAAATCCTTTGTGCGCACGCTGGACCAGAACCTGAACGATCTGAAAATCGTGCAGGCCATTATCGGTCTAGGCAAGAATCTCGGGCTGACGATCATTGCCGAAGGGGTGGAGACCGAGCAGCAATCGGCATTGCTGTTGCAGCACGAGTGTTATTTTCACCAGGGATATTATTTCAGCAAGCCCATATCCTACGATAGCCTGTATGAAATGATGAACGCATCCGCACGTTGATGCCTGTCGTGTGCGCTGGTGTGGCGCTCGCTTTGTCCAGCGTCAAGCCAGATCGCAATAATGTTCCAGCAGCATCTGCTGTGCGCTTCGGGGTTTGGCGGCGCCTGGTTTCAGGCGTTTGTACGTGCCGTCGCTTTGCAGCACCCAGGCTTGTGTGTTGTCGGAAAGATAATTCAGTAATCCAAATTCGAAGACGGTATCACTGGTGCGTTTTTCCTCGATCGGGAAACATACCTCGACACGATGATGCAGGTTGCGCGTCATCCAGTCGGCACTGGAACAAAATACCAGCTCGTCGCCACCGTTGTGAAAATAATAGACACGCGTGTGTTCCAGGAATCGGCCGACGATCGAACGCACGCTGATATTTTCCGATACGCCTTTGACGCCGGGACGCAGGCAGCAAATGCCGCGGATGATCAGATCGATCTTGACCCCAGCCTGGGACGCACGGTACAGCGCCGCGATGATTTCAGGATCCACGAGTGCATTCATTTTGGCAATGATCCAGGCCTTCTTGCCGTCGCTGGCGGCGGTGATTTCCCTGTCGATGTGAGTCAAAATTCCCTTGTGCAGTGTAAATGGGGACTGCAAGAGCTTTTTCAGTCGACCGGCGCGACCCAGTCCCGTCAACTGGTGAAACAGTTTGTTGACATCCTCGCCAATGGCCTTGTCACTGCTGAGCAATCCGTAATCGGTGTAGATGCGCGCTGTGCGGGCGTGATAATTGCCGGTGCCCAGATGCACATAGCGGCGCAATGTGCGACCCTCGCGCCTTACCACCAGTATCATCTTGGCATGGGTTTTGTAATTGACCACTCCATACACCACATGCGCACCGGCCTGTTGTAATTCACTGGCCAGCCCGATATTGGCTTCCTCGTCAAAACGGGCGCGCAATTCGATGACGACGGTGACTTCCTTGCCGGCACGTGCAGCGATTTTCAGTATTTCCACTACGGCGGAATCGACGCCGGTGCGATACAGCGTTTGCTTGATCGACAGGACATTGGGGTCTGCCGCGGCCTGGCGCAAGAAATCGATGACCGGAGCGAACGACTGAAACGGATGATGCAGCAAGATGTCGCCATTGTGCAGGGCATCGAAAATATTGGAATTCTTCAGCAGGCGTCGCGGAATGTCGGGGGTAAAACCGGCATATTTCAGTTCCGGGCGATCGACCAGATCGCAGATGGCCAGCAGACGCCCCAGATTGACCGGACCATTGACCTGATAGAGGTCGCTCGGTTGCAGCCCGAATTGTTGCAGCAAAAAATGACTGAGATTGTCGGGGCAGTTATCGGCGACTTCCAGACGCACGGCATCGCTGAAACGGCGCGATGGCAATTCGCCTTCGAGTGCGCGTCTCAGATCGTCGATTTCCTCATCGTCGATCAGCAGATCACTATCCCGGGTGACCTTGAATTGATGACAGCCGGTGACGCTCATGCCTGGAAATAGATCGCTGACATGGGCGTGAATGATCGATGACAGCATGACAAAATCATGATTGCCGCCACTGGATTTGGCGGGAATCTGGATGACCCGTGGCAACGAGCGTGGCGCTTGTACAATCGCCAGGCCGGAATCCCGTCCGAAAGCATCCTTGCCTTCCAGTGCGATGATGAAGTACAGGTTCTTGTTCAGTACGCGGGGAAAAGGATGTGCGGGGTCCAGTCCGATGGGACTCAAAACCGGTAACACTTCATTCCTGAAATAGCGGTGAATCCAGCGACTGGTTTGCGGTTTCCACTGGGAGCGGCGCAATAGCCGGATTTTGTCCTTGGCCAGCGCCGGAAGGATCATGTCGTTCCAGACGCTGTACTGCTCCTCGACGAAACGATGGGCAGTTTCGCTGACCCGTGCCAGCACGTCGGCAGGTGACAGATTGTCTGCACCGGTTTGTGTCGATCCGTACTTTACCTGGTGCTTCAGACCGGCAACGCGGATTTCGAAAAATTCGTCCAGATTGGTGCTGGCAATGCACAAGAAACGCAGCCGTTCCAGCAAGGGCAGATTCTCGTCCTTGGCCTGTTCGATCACGCGCCGGTTGAATTCGAGCAGGCTCAATTCGCGATTGATATATAGCGCAGGATTCTTGAGATCAGTGGTTTCCATCGGTACGTATCCAACCTGAACAGGACGAGTGATTGAAGCGCTTTATTCTAGCTTACTCGATGACACCAAGCATGTTTCATGGCGACCGGGGACGGGGAGTGTTGTATTTAACTCAGTGTCTGGGGACGAGCTTCAGCAATTTTCCGTTTTCATCATCGGTCAGCAGATAGAGTGCACCATCCGGACCCTGTACGACATCGCGGAAGCGCGTGGTTTGCATGAGTAGTTTTTCTTCGCCCAGAATACGCTTGCCATCGGTCGAAAGCCTTACTAGTTGACGTCCGGCGAGCGCACCAACGAACACACTGCCACGCCATCCCGGAAACAGGCTGCCGGTGTAAAAGGTCATGCCGGATGGCGCAATGGAAGGTGTCCAGTAATAAATGGGTTCTTCAAAGCCCTGTTCGGTATGTTCATCCTTGATCGGTACGCCGGAATAATGACTGCCATAACTGGCCTTGGGCCAACCATAGTTTTTACCGGGTTGGGGAATGTTGATCTCGTCACCGCCTTTGGGGCCATGCTCATGTATCCATAGTGCTCCCGTTTGCGGATGAATGGCCGCGCCCTGTACGCTGCGATGGCCATAAGACCAGATTTCCGGTTTACCTTGTTTGTTCTGGACAAAAGGATTGTCGGGCGGCACCGAGCCGTCCGGGCGGATACGGATGATCTTGCCGAAGTAATTGTCGGTAAACTGTGCCTGATCCGCATAATCGCCGCGATCGCCCAATGTGATGAACAGATTGCCATCGGGTGCAAATACCAGGCGTGAACCAAAATGTACACCGCCCTCGGTTTTGGGGAGCTGGCGGAAGATGACCTGCAATTTTTCCAGACGGCCATCGATCAAACGCGCCCGGGCGACAGCGGTGCCGGCCTTGTTGCCATCCGGTTCGGCATAAGACAGGTAGATCAGGCGATTGCTTGCGAAATCGGGATCCAGTGCCACATCCAGCAATCCACCCTGTTGCTGGACAAATACCGCTGGTACGCCTTTGATGGGTTCGGAAATGCGTCCATCGGGTGTGATCGTGCGTAGTTGACCTATCCGTTCGGTGACCAGCATATTGCCATCCGGCAGAAACGTCATCCCCCATGGGAATCTCAGGCCACTGGCCAGCACCTGCACTTCGAATTCGCTTTGCAGGCGTTGTGCAGACGCGGTGCAGGAGAGGAAAAAACCGATCAGTACGATGCCGTAGATGTTCAGAGTGTGTTTCATGATGTGCCGGACAGGTTGTCGTTCGAGTAGCAAATGTAGCACTCCTGATCGCTCATCTCAACCGGATGGCGGTCATGCCGGCTTGTTTGTTGTCATTGCGATTGCAACAGATTGAGAATGGAGGTGGCGGCGGCACGGGGCGACAAATAGTGATCGAACAGTGATGCATTCAATCGGCCCAGTCGCTGGTTTCTTTCGGTATCGTCGGCAAGCTGAATGGCTTGCTGGATCAGCGTGTCTGGGTCGGTATAGCCAAATTGCTCGTGCAAGTGTGGATAAGCGGCTTGCATGTCGGGATTGTTTGCCAGTGGTTCCCCCACTGCTGCAATGCCCAGAGCCATGGTCAGGCCGAATTTGGAGGACAGGCAACTTTCCATGCCCTGTGTGTAGACGAACACCTTGCAGCGCGCCAGTGTTTCGAGATAGGTTACCTGATTCAGGCGACGTTGCGCCAGGTGAGCGTACCGTGCCGGTAAGGTATGGTTGCTGGCAAATCCGATCACGCTATGGAAACGGGGGATGCTGGCAAGCTTGTCCATGACCTGAAAGCGTTGTTCCATGACCGTGGCATGACGAGGATGATTGCGGTAGCTGGTGACATAGAATATGTCGATGTCCTTTGGGGTGTCACGAAAAGTGAGTATGTGTTCCAGTGGCAGGAATTTCTTCAGGTCGCTCCGGCGGTAGCGGGCAGCTTGCACATGGCCATCATAGGGTTGGTTGTGGCCCAATCCGGGTTTGTAGCCAACCCACGAAGAAGGTAAGGCGAGTCGCAAACCGAGCTGCAATCGGAACGGCGGTTGAATCGGGAAGAACTGGGCAATGCTGTGGATTTTGTCACGGTGTGTGAGGAGTGCCGGGGTTTGCGACAGAATGGCTGAATTCAGATTGACTTTGAAATACGCATCGACTGACTCCAACAAGGGCAGGTGATACCCGCTGGTGCGTGTGTTTACATCAATGGCATTATCATCGTGGGTGTCGATACAGAAATACAAGATCTTGCTGCCTTGCTGGAACCGGCACAACACCATGGCGAATAACAAATGCTGCCATTCGCTATCCTGCACTGCGGATTTCAATTGTTCCGGCAGGGATTGGGCAATGCGTACCCGTAATCCGTCGCTTTTTACCAGTTCATCGAATCCTTTCAGGTAATAGCTGGCGTAATAAAGTCGTGAAGTATCGTAAAAAGTCAGGTTGATGTCGTTCATCGCCGTCCAGCATGAGGCGCGGCCAAGATTCCAGTCCGCACTAGACCACCCAGCCGGAAACCTTGGAACGCAGGGCGATCAGGGCGGCTTGCTGATCCTCTTGACTGGCTGTGTGCCAGCGATTCAGTGCTGCCCGGGCTGCGTGCACCTCCGCCGTCAGATCCAGGCTGCGAAAATCAGGAGAGTAAAAGACACGTGAAACCAGTGCACGTGTTGCACCCAGGCGAGGGTATTGCGCGTAGATCAGATCGCTGGGGATGGGAAGACGGGCATCATTGACCCGGCCGATACCGGCAAAACCAAAGGGGATTGTGGTTTCCGACATGATTTGTGCGAGCATGTCCAGCAGGCCCGATGTCAGTACCTCAAAATGATTGGATAATTTCATATCGAGATACAGATCGTTCAGTCCGAAATGGATTTCATCGATACCGGGCAACTGGATAATACTGCGCAGGCGCATGGCAGCCGTGGCGGTCTCGACTAGCAGCGAAACCTGTGCGCGTCCGTCGACGAGTTCGATGAACGTGGCGGCTTCCTTGACGCTTCGAAACATGGGGAGCATCAATACATCGACCTCTTGTTCGACGAGAAGGTCGATTTCCTGCTTTAAGCCAGGATGGACAGGATTGGTGCGTGCAAACAGTTCGGCATGTGTCAGTTGTGCCTTGACCGCGGTTATCTCCTCATACTGGTGATCCGAAATCCATGCCTTGCCGGCATCCTGGCGATGGGCCTTGCCCATTTTTTCCAGATCCAGGCCGATCCGGTTGATGCCTGCGGTGTTTGCGGCTTTTGCCAGGTCCGGATTGTTGGTGAAGAGTGTCAGTACAAAGTTGCTGCCATAATTTTGCATTTAATCTGCCCCTGTAGCGTAAGTCAGACCAATATCGGCAAGCTGAATTCAAGATTGACGGATAAATCAAAAACGGTAAGGAATATTGTCTGTGTCGACAGGCAATCGCCACTCATCCGGATCGTCATAGCAATAAGGGCGATCAAAATAATTGATGAAGCTGCTTTCGATGCTGTCGATGTTTTGCAAGCCATGCCAGATTCCCGGTGGAACTGTAATCAACTTGGGGTGCAGCCGGCTGAGATAGAGCACATTGATTTGCCCCCGTGTACTGGAAGTTTCCCGGTCATCGAACAATACAACTTTGATCGATCCCTGGGTGACAAAAAATGTGTCGGTCTGGTGCTCATGCATGTGCCATGCGCTGATGGTTCCGGTGCGCAGGATCACATGAATCATGTGCCGTACCTGGTCGGGGCCTACGTTCCATTCGGGTCGATAAAGCTCGGTGGTGATGCCGTTGCGGGTGACGATATTGGGAACTTCCTTTTGCATTACGCCTTCCAGAAGCGTATGCGTTGGTTTTCCGTCCGAAGTGACCGTCTGTCGGTCTTTACTGGCATCTTTTAGCATCGGAACATCTCCCATGTGTGATTGATCAATATCATGATTCTATTGTGAATAAATGAAAATAAAGAACTGGCACTATAGCAAATATGGGGATTGGGGGCATAAAAAATGTGTTGTGATGTGAAGGATAGTCCATGTGCGCGGCCTTGAAGCACTTTAACGGATTATTCGATAATGAAATCCCAATCGATAGGGGGAATATCGATTGGGAAGTTTGATCATGAGCGAATGAGGGGGTATTAGCTCATGACACTGACATCATCCCAGCTGATCTGATCGGGTTGTACGCCAACCAGGGTGATCGATACATCAGAACCGAAATTGACGATGAAATTCTGGCCATCATGATGACTGTCGGTTATGTACTGGGCCAATTGTTCACGGGAAGTGAGTCCAAGACCTGTATCGAAAACCAGCATATCGTGTTCCGATGAATGGAAATCTTCGATTCGCAGATGATCTGCTTCGCGAAAAATGAAATCATCGGATCCACTTCCACCATGGCAGTCCTCTCCGCCGCGAACAGCGATATGATCATCACCGCTGGTACCAAAATAGCTGATCGGTCCTGTAAATTTGGGGATGGCGCCGTTGGCGTTCGGCGAAATTTGCCATTGCTCGGATACCCGTAAATAGAGACCGTCGCCGTCGGTATCCGAATACCGTGTGATTTCCGTGCCGAATGGCTTGATTTCGGTCCGAATCACATCGGAACCATCGACGGTGTAGGATTTTCGACCATTGTCATCGAGTGATTTGCGGTCCAGTTCGCCATTTTTGAGTTCATATACAGCGGTGACTTGATTGTTGAGAACCTCAAACTTGAAAGCCTTGTGATTTCCGGAGGAGTTGTCATCACCTCCACTGTCGTCATTACGGCGTCCACCGTGATCGTCGTTGATGTCATGGAAAATGCTATCGTCGTTATTGCGTGAGCTCATTGTATTTCTCCTGTAATCATTGAGGTTGAATTGCATAACTTGCGTCATTTTTTATTTTACGTGTTATGTTGGAGAGAATTATATGTGGGAAAAAATCCCATGTCAATAAAATGTGGAAAATTTTCACACATTTTGAGTGGAATGTTTTCGTGAATATAAGAATGCTACTGAGTGTGGTATTTAAATTATTGTTATTTCAATAATTTGTTGGATAGAAATGAGGGGAGGAATGTGATGCTCGGAAAATCAGAACGCAACAATCCGTATGCGCACACCGCCAAACACATTGAGAGGAAGTCCAGGTTCGTAATATCGTCCCAAAGCCGCATTGATACGGGTGTTGGCATTATAGTGAGCATCAAATACATTGTTGATGCCCGCAAAGACCGACCCTTCGATACCGTTGCGTTTGAGTTCCCATCCCGCTAGCAGTTGGCCCAGGTTATAAGCCGAGTTGGAGGCCGTATTGGTGTCATCGACATAGAAGTCGCCCACGCGATGCACATGAATTTGCCCAAAAAATCCGAGTGGATGCGCGTAGCGCACCAGCCCTTCCCAGCGGTGTGTCGGGATGCCAGGCAGTATGTTGCCTTGCAGGTTGACGTTGTTGGCGATGTATTTTTCGAACTCGAAATTGGAATACGTATAACTGATTTCGCCGCGTAGCCCTTTCCACTCGGGGGTGGCCAGCCGGGTTTCGACACCGATCCGGCGTGATTGCCCGGCATTGCGAAAAAAAGCACGGCCGGGTGAACTGGCGAGTTCGAACGGAATGATTTCATCCCAAGTGCGGATGAAAAATGCCGCAGTGTCATATTGGAAACCGGCCAGACTGCCGCGTACGCCGATTTCATTGCTGAATGAAGTCTGGGCGTTCAGATGCGGGTTGAACCCGCCTTTCCCGGCTGGGTTGTTGAGTAGTTCGGTCGTGGTTGGTGCCTCGAACACCGTAGCGACATGGGCATACACCTGCTGCTGCTCGGTAACATGGTATACCAATCCGGCCGATCCACTCCCTTGGGAAACCAGACGCGAGCCCGACTGGTTGCCGTCACTCCTGAATTTGTCTTCGACCTGATAGTGCAACCAGTCCCAGCGGCCGCCGATGACCAAGTCCCATTTGTTGGCAATACGCCATTCATTGCGCAGGAAAGGGCCGACACTTTGCACACGCTCGATCTGGCTTAGATTCAATGCTTCCCGAGCACCAAAATTGTTGTTGAAACGCTGCCGATCGTCATTTTGTACACCGTAATCGACGCCTAGCAAAAACCGGTTGGGTCGGTTTAGCAACGGGTGATCGTTGACAAACTGCACCATCAGTCCTCCTACCAGCCGATCGAACTGCACCTGTCCGCCATCGAAGAATTGCTGGCGGCTGTTGAAATCGCGATGCAGCATGTGCGCCGTCATGGTCAGTTCCTTGCCGGCGGATGGCCGGGTGCGGAAACGTATTCCCATTTCTTCCTGACGGATTTCCTCTCCAGCACGATATTGCACATTACGTGCCGAGGCCTGACGGGGATTGTGCTGGACTTCTGCTGCAGTTAGCGCTCCCGGATCCTTGGATAACGGAGAATAAAACTCGCGGAACACCCACATCAGATCGGAATCATTGCCAGTTTTGATATTCAGTTTGGCTTGCGTAAAGGTGTTCTGCATACCGCTGAAATCGCGCCAGCCATCCTGCTGCAAATGTGAGCTGTACAGGCTGTACTGGACACTGCCTTTGCTTCCTCCCAGAAATAGTTCGGACTTCAGATAACCAAACTGGCCAATCACCTGGCGCGGCATGATAGCCAGTTGCTCTGAAGGTGCGGCACGTGTACTGATATCGATCAATCCACCGGAAGCATTGCCATACAGCGCAGCCGATGGCCCACGCACGATGTCCATGCGCTCGATCAGCCCTGGATCAATCGAATCCAGTTGTGTCTGCCCATCCGGCAGTGTTGCCGGAATACCATCCACGCGCAGTTGAATGCCACGTACACCGAACGGCGAGCGTGCTCCAAAACCACGGATTGCAATGCGCAGATCCTGTGTAAAGTTGAACTGATTCTGAAAGAATACCCCTGGCGTACCGCGGGCAAATTCATCCAGCGTTGCGCCGGGTTGATAGCCTTGCTGCGGATCGCGAGTGATTTGCGTAATGCTGTTCGGAATCTGCTCCGGTGAGCGCTCGCTGCGTGTGGCGGTGACACTGATAGGTTTGAGCAAGATGGATGCGGTGGCATCGGAGCTTTGCGCCCAGGCGGGCGTGGCAACTGCCGAGCAACACAGCAAAGCCAGAATGGAAGGATATATTCTGCACATGCGGTCAAGAGGGTAAAACGGAAATCTGCAGAACTTAAAAGATTAGCGCACGCAAGTGTATCATCATTTTTTATTTTCCTGACCGACCCAGAACATCATCCTTACGTCGAGCAGTGGATTCCTGAGGTTGGCTACTACTGAAGGAAGTTCCGGGGTTGAATGATGTTTACTTTATGCTTGGGCTTCAGCATGGAAAAAAGCTAACATGCGAATTCAGTCAGTGTTCGATATTTGTTAATGATTGATATAACCCTGCGTGGTGTCTAATAATTCTGCTGTTTTTACCAATCGTTTCATTCTGCTTGGCGCCAGCAATCTGACGTTATCGTTGCGCCTGGTCATTTACCGGTTGCAGCAGCGCTTCGGCGGACCCAGCGAGGTGCTGGCGGCGGTGGGGCATGGGCGAGCGTATGGATTGACGAGCCAGGCATTGGGGCGCGGATTGTCGGGCATCACCGGCAATGGCATATGGCATCAGTTGGATCGGCTGCCTGCGCGACCGACTTATGCTTTGCTGACGGACATTGGCAACGATATTGTGTATGGTTCGACACCACAACAGGTCTTGCAGTCGGTTGCCGAGTGCGTGACGCGGTTGCAGCGGCACGGCGCGCAGGTTGTAGTCACCAATCTGCCGCTGGCCGCGATCGAGCGCCTGTCGGTGCGTCGCTATCTTTTCTATCGCAATCTCTTTTATCCATCCAGTTGCTTGTCTCGCGATGAAGCACTAAGTTGTGCGCAGGCTGTTCATCAAGGACTGGGCGAATTGGCGCTTCGTCAGCATTTCCGGTTATACGAACAGCATCCGCAGTGGTTCGGTGCCGATGGCATTCATGTCCGCTACTGGCGGCGCTCGCGCTTCTATCAGGATGTCGTTACTCACTTTCCGCAATCGAACAACCTTTCGACACAGGCTGCTTGTTACCAGAATGGCATTCAGCCTTGGTTACAACGGGCGCAGTTCGCGCACAAGACCTTGCTGGGGCGCGAGATGCGCTGTGAACAGCCCAGTGGCAAACTGGCGGACGGGTCGATCGTCTTCAAGTATTGATCGCGCGCAAGCAATTGCAATTGCAATTGCTGAAGCATGATCACGGTTCAGTGAATGTTTGGCGGGGTTTGACAGTCCATGTGGCTTTCAGTATATTCGCTGCAATCCAATAGTAAGATTATTTTCCTCAATCCTGCCTTAAGCTTTCTGCTCAAACTGAACTAATATGCGCGTCGTTGTTACTGGAATGGGAGTGGTTTCACCGATCGGTACCGGCATTGATCAATTCTGGGATGCAGCAACCCAGGGGACGAGCGGCATCTCGAGTATTCAATGTTTTGATGCTTCCAATCAGCATTCCCGGATCGCCGGCCAGATACACGAATTTGACCCCACGTCGTTCATGTCGGCCAAGCAGATCGAACAAACCGATCGTTTTACGCAACTGGCATTGCGGGCTGCCGGACTTGCGCTGGAGGATGCCGGCAGTCTTGAAAGCTACGAGCCGCGGCGCCTGGCTGTCAGCGTGGGATCGGGGATGGGCGGATTCTCGACATTTGAATCTTCAGCATTGCGCCGGTTTCAGAACAAATCCGTACCGCCATTCACCGTGCCGCGCATCATGGCCAATTCGGCGGCGGGCTGGATCGCTACCAAACATGGCCTGAAAGGCGTCAACTGGACATGCAGCACAGCATGCTCGTCGGCAGGAAATGCCATTGGCATGGCGCTGGATTTGCTGCGCGCCGGCAAGGCCGATGCGGTCATGGCCGGAGGTGCAGAAGCATGCGTTCTGCCGCTGACGATGGTGGGATTCGAGGCATTGCATACCTTGTCTACCGGTTTCAATCAGGATCCGGTGCGCGCTTCGCGTCCTTTTGCCATTGGACGTGACGGTTTCGTGATGGGCGAGGGCGCAGCAATGCTGGTTCTGGAAAAGGAAGAGAGTGCCCTCAAGCGGGGTGCCAGGATTTACGCTTATCTGGAAGGCTACGGTTGTGCCTGTGACGCAACCCATCTGGTGGCGCCGGACATTGACGGACAAGTAGCCGCCATGCAGGCCGCCCTTCAGGATGCGGGAGTCCAACCCGAACAAGTTGACTACATCAACGCGCATGCAACTTCCACACCGCTTGGTGATGTCATCGAAACCAAAGCCATCAAGAAACTGTTTGGCGATCATGCAAAAGAACTTGCCATCAGTGCCACGAAATCGATGATTGGTCACACCATTGGCGCATCGGCGGCCATTGGCAGCATTGCTGCCATCATGTCGCTGCATACTGGAACCCTACACCCCACGATCAACCTTGACGACGCGGATCCCGAGTGCGATCTGAATTACACACCCAACCAGGCAACCCAGCGAAAGGTGCAGGTTGCGCTGTGCAATGCATTCGGGTTTGGCGGCAACAACGCCTGCATCGTCTTTACAACGCTCTAACACAGGGAATAGCAGATATGGATACAGCAGAACTCGAAAAACAGGTCATCGAATTTATCGCCTCAAAAGCAGAAAATGCGGATATTTCCAAGATTTCTACCGCAACGACATTTGAGGATCTCGGATTCGATTCCCTGGATACCGTGCAACTCCTGTTCGATGCCGAGGAAAAATTCGGTGTCAGCTTCGATGGCGAGGAAGTCAAGGGATTGCGTACAGTAGGCGACATCGTCGATTACATGGGTAAGCATCCACCGGCAGCATCATAACCAGCTGAACGCATTGTCCTGCTTTTTGCCTCATCAATCTGGTAACCGTATGGGCAGTGACATATCAAACGTATTCAGGTGAGTGTCTTTTGCGGGTGCAGCCTGTTCATGTCTTGAAACTCCAACTTCATTTCTCGCTCCGGGATCACTGGATCATTCGAGGAAGCGTTCTGATGCTGGTTGCGATGCTATCGGCATGTGTTCACCAGCAGTTCGTTAGCGAACCGTATCCCCGTTGGGGGAAGGAAACGAGCATTACGCAGACGGATACGGTGCCGTTAATCCTGCGCACGCTCTATCCAGCCGATCCGGAAAGGGCACCGGCGTGTGTCTTGCTGGTGCATGGCATGAATGAGCATGTCGGACGCTATCATGAGCTAGCGCAGTATTTTGCCCGGCAATACATCATGACTGGTTTTGATCATTTTGCACATGGACTGTCCAATCCGGTGTTGCAACAGGCTGACAGGGCACTGGCGCAGGGTGCGGCTCAGGCCGAGGTCAGCGATGCCTATCTGGCACAAGCACCGCTAAGCGATTTGCAATCCTTGCGCCGATACCTGCAACAGGCGCTCCGGCAAACCTTCGCACTGTGCGATGCACCGGGTGGAGTACAGCGACCGGTATTCATCGTTGCGCACAGCCTGGGTGCGTTGGTGACGGCATCCTATCTGCTGCAATCCCGGGGTGAGGATGATCCCGACGGGCGCGTGCAGGGTGTGGTTTTTCTGGCGCCCGCATTTGCCGTGAGCGAACCGCCGGGGTGGCGAGGCTGGTTGGCTACGCCGTTGATTGCCTTGTCCTTTCATGCCGAGACACATTTTCTGCAACCGCAGGATGAGCCATTGCCTTTGCTGATACTCAATCAGGTGTTCGCGGCGGTTACCGTGCCACTGCTAGATGGCTTGTTTGAGGTATTGTCCTGGCCCGGAATACGAGCAGTCGTGTCGCCCACGTCGCCCGCATGGGTGAGGGATTATCTGACCGATAGCGAAACCGAAAAGCAGCGTTTGAAGAACGATCACTGGATCGTGCGGCGTACCCTGTTGCGCTTCGTCAAAGGCATCGAGGAGGAAATCGTTCGCTTCCGTCGGCATATGGATACCTTCAACATACCCTATTATCTGGTGTATTCCGAACAGGACCCCATTACACCAGCGTGGGGTGCGCGGGATTTCGCCGCAGCGACATACCATCATCATGCGCATAATTCCGTCCTGGCGCTGCCGGGAATGCGCTATCACCAGCATGCTTTTTTGCAGGAACCTGCGCGCACCGCGATTCTGGGTCAAATCGAGCGATGGCTGGATCGCCGATTAAAGATTCCGGATTGATCATTCAATAGTACAGCCAGAGAAGGCGGCATAGCATTGTTTCGAGCATTTCGGGTCTTAATTTCTCTCGTTGTGACAATACCCACAGCATTCCGACTTTCACTTCCATATACTGTTTTCAGATTGCCGTTTTATAAGCTAACTTGAAGTATGGTTCTGAGAGATGAAAGTCTATGGAAGTTTTTTAAGTTACGCTTGGCGCAGTGCAAATAGCACATTGAAGTGAATCGCACCTGTCTTTGCGATTCAGGCCTACATCTGTAATGTTTGCGCTTGACAGTACAATTTTGATTCTTCTCGTTTAAGTTTCTTATAAAAGAAAATAGAGGCGAACAAATGAATGAGGAAATTATCCCAAGCGAATTTACAAACAGCGATCACCAGCAAACACTGGCAACGATCAAATGGTTGAATAATTGCCAAACGTGGGACGAATTCAACCAAGCGATTAAAGCTGCGTTGCTGCCATTATTTAGGTGCAATGGTGCTTTTTATGGGCGACTGCTTTTGGGAGAGCATAATACGCTGCAATTGCTTGGCAGCATTAATCAATCAACCTGTTGTTTACACGGTTGGAATCAGTTATTAAACATCGCTTTGCAGGAACTGGTTAGGCCGAATTTATTGGATAACCATGCAGTTGAACCATTACCAGTTAGTGCAGTAAACGATGTGCATTGTTTCGAAGAAAAAGGCGGTTACTATCGGTCTTTCGATTTAACTTGGCAGCAATCACATCGTAACTGCACAGTGGTTAAAGTGTTTGATGATCACCATCAATTGGCGTTTCAGTTTTATCTTTGCCGTTTGAGTAATCAGCAACAGATATTCAACCAAAGGGATATTGAATTGCTGAAAATCATGAAGCCTGTTTTGCTACAAACTTTGCGGCTCATATCATTCCGGCACGAAACATTCAATTCCCGGCTGGCAAAAAACTTCTGGTCTGATTATACCGAACCGATAATCGTTATTCGCAGCGACGGTCAGGTCATTTTTCAAAGTTGTGAGTTTGACCGGATTTTTGCTCAAGAAAAGCAGGCATTCCTCTCTTCCATGCTTGCTCTCATCAATTTTCTTCAAAACAATAAGGTCACTGGGTACAGCTTTCTATCGCAACTGGGTAAGCGTCTTTATGAAATCAAACTGACCCTGATTCATGCGGATGCCGATTTTCGCCACTGCATCTATTTATTGCATCCCTCCCGCATTACTCACAGATTTGGAAAAGTTCTCAATCAACTGGATAAAACCCGATTAACCCATCGAGAAATGGAAATAACGGTACTGATATGCCAAGGAAGAGCTACCCGGGAAATTGCCGAGGAGATTCACCTTAGTTATCACACCGTGCGGAATCACATTAAGAGCATCTACAGTAAGCTGGGTGTTTCAACGCGAAGCGAATTGCTGTCGCGCATCGAATGAAATCTGTGCGGTCATCATCAATCGATTGAAATTCAAAATGACTCAATTGGGCTATTTTTGCCAAGTTTGTTTCGTTGTATAAATAAAATATCTATTGATCTGAAATGAGAGAAAAATTCTTATTGATTGTTGGCAGAGTTTGGAAAGAAATATAACGATGAATTTTAATGTCGTTGAGGGAGAAGATTCATCGGCTATGACGATTAAATTGAATAACAACAGGGTGGATTGATCATGAAAGCTGGTTTTTTTCGTATTTTATTCACATTAATTTGCATATTTTTGTTGTACGGCTGTGCTGTGATTGATAAGCAGCTGCTTGTTCCAGCATCGCAACATGCCAAAGTGAATCCGCTTTTTCGTACTGCTGATTGCAAAAGCTACGTAATGCCCAAGCAAGGGTTAATTCTCGAAAACATTACATCGGGATTGAATGGAGGAGGAGGATTCTTCGTTAAAGATCCTTGTGAACATCAGGCACTAGCGATTAACGATATTTCTACTGATTCCAATCAAGAAGATAAATTACATAAAGCAATGTGCTCACTCGATGAATTCAAAAAACAAAATGGTGGAACTGCACGTAATTGCTTAAATTATTTAGTTAGTAGATCTGATGAAATCTGCGAACTTCATAAATCCCATATTTATGGGGACAGAACTGTCATGAATACGATCCTGGGTACGTTGGCGCTGGGTGCTGGAGTTGCTGGGACCATGACGGGCGCAGGAGCCGCTCATTTTCTCGCTGGCTCGGCGGGATTCTTGACCGGTGGTCAAGCATTGATGGACAAGGAAATTTACCGCAATTTTGTTACTCACGCGATTCTGTTGAAGGTAGACACTAAACGAAGTGACTTCCTCAAATTGCCGGAGCTTGCATACCGTAACGAGAAAAATGACGATAAAAAAATTGGCTATGCAAAAGTGCGCGATGATGCAGTGAAATACCATAATCTTTGCTCATTTTATGATGGTTTAACATCATTATTGGATGAAGCAGGCGGGTCAAAAAAAACTGAGACTGTCAATGCTTTGCTTGTGAATCAAAATAAGCTAAAAAAGCAGTTTGTTGAGAAAGAAATTAAAGCATTAGAAACTCAATTTAATAATCCCAAAACCTCAGCGAATGGTAAGGAAAAAATTGCAGACAAATTGGAATCTAGAAAGAGAGAGTTGTTTTCAATTGATGAAATTCTTGCGCTTGCTGCTATGGGTGGAGCAAGCGGTACGATACCCGATACTGATCAACCTAAAAATGAAACCGGAGATAAGACTACTCCTGATAAGAAAATAGATGGCAAGTAAGGGTATTAGGAAAGGTGTGGGGGGCGTTAAAAGTGGACAGATTGTATGAAATGGGTTTGAAAGACGACGTTGTCAATGGATGAAGAGATTGTTGGCTTAACAACTACAGAAGATTGCATTCGATACTGAATTACAGCAGTTCAATGAAATTTGAGCAAAACTGGCTTGTGACACAGTTGAAAAATTGTGATTGGTACGAAATAGATTGGTTCGGCTTATCTTTTTATTTTGATTTCCGAGCTTTTTATTAAACATATGAGAAAGCAGAGGTGCATAATGAAAATTTTGGAATTTCTACAAGAAGATAATGGTGGTTTCTCTGCAGGTAGACTTGCATTTTTATTATGGATTGCTGGAGTACTGGTGGTTTGGCTTATTACGAGCATAAAAAGCAGTTCACTCCAAGCAATCCCTGACTCTGTCGCAACAGTGATTGGGATCTTAATGACTGGAAAGGTTGTGCAGAAGTTTGGTGAGAAACCACTGGAATCGGCGGAAGGCAAATCAGCTGAGAATGCAGGCAAACAACAACCCAAAAAGCAGGGGGCTAAATCCAGCAATAATGGAGAAGAACATGCAAGTGAATAATTGTTAGCTACATAGGGAGAAAATAATGACTAATTCTCATGCTAGAAATAATGACTTAGACCTCCTGCATCCAGTTGTTAGGGATGCTGTTAAAAAAATAGAAAAAAAACTCAATGATGAAGGAATACCATTCAAGGTCTTTGAAGCATTTAGATTTCCTGAAAGGCAGGCTGACCTATACGCAAAAGGCCGCACAGAGCCAGATACGAAAATAGTCACTTACGCAAAACCATGGAGTTCCTATCATCAGTATGGATTGGCAGTAGATTTCGTGCTTTTTGAGAACGGTAAGTGGGGTTGGGATGATAGTACTCCTGAAAAGAAAAAATGGTGGAAAAGAATGCATGAACTGGGAAGGGAGAATGGTCTCTCACCGCTAGATTTCGAAGCACCTCATTTGCAAATTTCTGGTACATCCTCAAATGCGCTGAATCAAGGGCACTATCCTTCTGGTGGAGACGATTTGTGGGCAGAACACTTGGCAGCAGTAATTGCGGGATGGAAGGATTCACCATCCGCACCCCCCAATCCAAATGTGCCGAGTCGCCCTGTGATTGTCGTATAGTGTGCGTGACGACTAAATGATCACTAGCTAATGATTATTTAGTCGTTACGAAATCCTATCCGTTGCGCTATTTTACTCTGCATGATTTCAGTCTGTTATCTTTTTCCTCCCTGTGTATAAGCTTCAATACTCTTAGCTAATTGACTATGAGTCTCTTGCTGTGATTGTTGATATCTACTTTAGGGTTTGCTTATACTGGGTTACAGATTTAACTGAAAATAAGGAAAAACAAATGCTAAAAGCAACATTATCTGATCTCATACAACGTATACCCGGCAAGGCCAGTCCGGAATGGCCGATGGGCGAGCCATTTGCGCTGGCGTTTGCGCATGGCACCATGTCGGTTGAGGTCTATGCTCCGAGGGGAACGGATATTCAAACGCCGCACGATCAGGATGAGTTGTATTTCATTCATACTGGTCGGGGAGAGATCGTCATTGCCGGAGAACGCCACGTTTTTGAACCGGGTATGGTGTTTTTCGTCGCAGCGCATGTCGAACACCGGTTTGAGAATTTTTCGCCGGATTTCATCACCTGGGTGGTGTTCTGGGGGCCTAAAGGCGGTGAATAAGCTGTTTGGTTACAAGCAATGCGGCACGTGCCGTAAGGCAGAGCGGTTTTTGCAGCAAGCCGGTATCGTCTATGAGTTCATCGATATTACCGAGAATCCGCCGGATGCCACGGAACTGGCTGCGATTGCAGGACTGGCACAGGTTCCGCTGAACAAGCTGTTCAATACCAGTGGCGTGCAATACCGTGAACTGCGCATCAAGGATCGATTGCCAGCTTTGAACGAGCAGCAGATCCTCGAACTTCTGGCTGGCAACGGCCGCCTGATCAAGCGACCATTAGTGACGGATGGTCGTAAGGCAACCGTCGGTTTCGACGAGGAGCGGTTTCGCACCACTTGGGGATGAAGTTTTATCGCGGCCAGTTTACCGGGTCGTCGTGAGGCGCAAGATTGCCCTTCAGCACGGGGTTTCCTGACGGCAAGTCATGAACACACCCGACGCATAGTGTAACCAATCAAACTTGCGCTTTCGCCTTCATGCTTGTACTCTTTTTCACCACAGAGCGGCATGAACTGAGGTTTATTCGATAACCGGATCAAGCAGGAGGCAAAATTGAGCGATGGAAGTTTTATAGTGCGCAGGGCAGCGGTGCTGGGCGCGGGGGTGATGGGGGCGCAGATCGCAGCGCATCTGGTCAATGCCAATATTGAAACATTGTTGTTCGAATTACCCGCAACGGATGCCGGCGATCCTAATGCCAATGTCGTCAAGGCCGTCGAGAAACTCAAGAAACAGGAGCCGGCACCCCTTTCGGTCAAAACTAGGGCACAGGCTATCCAGGCCGCCAATTACGATCAGCATCTGGAGCTGCTGAAGGATTGCGATCTGGTGATCGAAGCGATTGCCGAACGCATGGACTGGAAACGCGATTTGTATGTCAAAGTTGCGCCTTATCTGGGCGAACATACGATTTTTGCCAGCAATACCTCCGGCCTGTCCATCAATAAACTGGCTGAGGCCTTTCCCGAAGCATTGCGACACCATTTTTGCGGCATTCATTTTTTTAATCCACCGCGCTACATGCATTTGGTCGAACTGATTCCCTGTCGTGTCAGTGATGCCACCATGCTCGATCATCTGGAAGCCTTTCTGGTGACCTATCTGGGCAAGGGCGTGGTTCGCGCCAAGGACACGCCGAATTTTATCGCCAACCGTATTGGCGTGTTCTCACTGCTGGCGACGATGCATCATGGACGGCAATTCAATTTTGGTTTCGATCTGGTCGATGCGCTGACCGGTACACTGATTGGTCGCCCCAAGAGTGCCACGTTCCGCACTGCGGATGTGGTCGGACTGGATACGCTGGCGCATGTGATCAACACCATGCGCGATACCTTGCCGGATGATCCGTGGCATTCCCATTTCGTCGTGCCGGACTGGTTACAGGGATTGATCGAAGCGGGTGCGCTGGGAGAGAAGGTCAAGCGCGGTGTATACCAGAAAATCAAGAATGAAATCCATGTCCTGGACATAACAACCAAGGATTATCGTGTATCGGCTGCGAAGGTCGATGACGATCTGAAACAGCTGCTGAAATACAGCAGTCCGGCTGACAAGTTTGCGGCACTGCGCAACAGCCAGGATCCGCAGGCACAGTTTTTGTGGTCCATTTTCCGCGATCTGTTTCATTATTGTGCGGTACAACTGGAATCGATTGCCGATAACGCGCGTGATCTGGATCTGGCCGTGCGCTGGGGGTTTGGCTGGAACCAGGGGCCTTTCGAAATTTGGCAGGCGGCGGGATGGAAGCAGATTGCCGATTGGATCCAGCAGGATATTGCTGCCGGCAAGACCATGAGCACTGCGCTTCTGCCGCAGTGGGTCACGGAAATTGCCGATGGCATCACCCAGCATGTCCATGGTACGCAGGGGTCGTTTGCGCCTGCTACCGGAAAATTGCAGGCGCGTTCCCGATTGCCTGTTTACCGCCGCCAGCTTTTCCCGGATCGGTTGATGGGCGAGGAAACAGGGTATGGACAGACCATTTTTGAAACGGATGGCGTGCGGTTGTGGCATACCGGCGATCGCATTGCCATTCTCAGTTTCAAAAGCAAGATGCACACCGTTGGTATGGATGTCTTGCAGGGCATACAACAGGCAATCACCGAAGCCGAGCAAAACTGGCAGGCACTGGTTATCTGGCAAACCGAGCCACCCTTCTCGGCCGGAGCCAATCTGCAGCAAGCAACCGAACGTTCCAAGGGGCATGCGCAGCCTGGTGATGCACCACCTCCGGTGCATCGGCCTCCTTCGGCATTCCAGTCTTTCCTGAAAAAATTCAAGAAGTCGGCGCAGGCCAAAGTTTTGCAGGTAGCGCGCGATCTGGATCTGGCCGATGTGTTGATGGCCAAGAAGCTGGCCGAGGTCGAAGGCATGATCAAACTGTTCCAGCAAACATCGCAGCGGTTGCGCTATTCGATGATTCCAACCGTGGCTGCGGTAGATGGTCTGGCGCTGGGGGGGGGATGCGAGTTTGTCATGCACTGCGACCGTGCGGTGGCTACTTTGGAGAGCTACATCGGCTTGGTGGAAACCGGCGTTGGATTGCTGCCAGCGGGGGGAGGCTGCAAGGAATTTGCCATGCGGGCCGCGCAAGCCGCCAAAGATGGCGATCCCTTTCCGCAGTTGAAATACTATTTCCAGACAGTGGCAATGGCGGAACTGGCCAAGAGCGCCGAACAGGCAAAGGAACTGGGTTATCTGCGGCTTGCCGATACCGTGGTGATGAATCGCTTCGAATTGCTGCATGTGGCGAAAGTGCAGGCGCTGGCACTGGCGGAAGCTGGCTACCGGCCACCACTGCGGGCCAGGGAAATTCCGGTAGCCGGTAATACCGGCATTGCGACCATACAAAGCCAACTGGTGAACATGCGCGAAGGCGGCTTCATTTCGGAACACGACAATCTGATCGCGAATAAGGTGGCATACGTAATGTGCGGCGGCGATCTGACTCCGGGCAGTCTGGTCGACGAGGACTGGCTCCTGGAACTGGAGCGTGCGGCCTTCATGGAATTGCTGGCCACGGAAAAAACCCAGGCGCGTATCGAACATACCCTGAAAACTGGCAAACCGCTGAGAAACTGATATAGACGATCAAGGGAGAGGGCAATGAGCAAACAAACACAGGAAGCGTATATCGTAGCCGCAGCACGGACTCCGGTGGGCAAGGCGCCGCGCGGCATGTTCAGGAATGTACGTCCGGATGACATGCTGGTGCATGTGCTGCATACGGTGATGAAGCAATGCGAGGGACTGGATCCGGCCGCCATCGACGATGTCATCGTCGGCTGTGCCATGCCGGAAGCCGAGCAGGGCATCAATGTCGCCCGCGTGGCACTGTTGCTGGCGGGATTACCCAATAGCGTGGCCGGCATGACGGTCAATCGCTTCTGTGCATCGGGATTGCAATCCGTTGCACTGGCGGCGGATCGCATTCGTCTTGGTGAAGCCGATGTGATGATTGCCGGCGGTACTGAGAGCATGAGCATGGTACCGATGATGGGAAATAAGGTGGCGATGAATCCGGCCATGTTCCAGCACGAGGAGAATGTGGCCATTGCCTATGGCATGGGGATGACAGCCGAAAAAGTAGCGGAACAGTGGAAGGTATCGCGCGAAGATCAGGATGAATTTGCCCTGACCAGCCATCAGCGCGCACTTAAAGCCATAGCCGGGGGAGAGTTTCATGACGAAATTGCGCCTTACACTGTCGATGAAAAACGCCCGGATTTGCTGACGCACAAGGTGCATGAAGAAATTTCAGTCAAAACCACCGATGAAGGGCCGCGTGCCGATACTAATCCGCAGGTGTTGGCGAAACTGAAGCCGGTTTTTGCCGCCAGGGGTTCGGTTACGGCGGGAAACAGCTCGCAGATGTCGGATGGGGCGGGGGCTGTCGTGCTGATGAGCGAGGCTGCACTGAAACGCTTCAACCTGATACCCTTAGGACGATTCATCGGGTTTTCCGTTGCCGGTGTGCCACCGGAAATCATGGGGGTGGGACCCATACAGGCAATTCCCAAGGTACTCAGACAAACCGGTATCAGGCAGGATGATCTGGACTGGATCGAACTCAACGAAGCCTTTGCCGCACAAAGTCTTGCCGTGATTCGTGACCTGAATCTGGATCGTAACAAGGTCAACCCACTGGGGGGAGCGATTGCGCTGGGACATCCTCTCGGTGCGACCGGTTCGATCCGCGTCGCTACGTTGCTTCATGGCTTGCGGCGTCACAAACTGAAATACGGTATGGTGACGATGTGCATCGGTAGCGGTATGGGGGCCGCCGGGGTATTTGAATCACTGTAAGGGAGCTGAATGCACCGGAGGACAACCCTCCGGTCAATCCACGGTTTTCCGGACCTGTTTGTTCAGTCTTGGATAACTGGACCGAACGGGTTTGGTCCGTTTGGTCGAACCGTATCTTTCACGCAACCAGTTTTCTGGTTGCTGCATGAGTATCAAAATCCATTCAGAACAAAGCATTGCATATCGAGTGGCCGGTATTATTACGGATTGATGTCAATCTGCAGAAAATCCCGGTTACCGGCTGGCAACAGCACCGCTCAAGGGATCGGACTTTGACGCCGATACTCTGAAACCAGCCGATTGTTATTGATGAATGTGCATGATATTGAGTAGAACCGGAAAATGATCCAAACGACACCCCTAAGACCAGCCGCAAGCGGGAATCACGCCGATTTTCTCGCACTGCTGGCCATGCGCATGCAGGAAAAGGGCGAGCTTCCGGTTCTGGCCAAATCAATCCGGCATTTCAAGGCACAGATTGATAATCGGGACAATGTGGGTATCGATATCATCAATGCCATTCTGGGCGATTTTACGCTGACTCAGCGCGTGATCCGCTTGGCCAATTCCAGTCTGCACTCGATTTCCGGCAACGGCGTCACCACGGTTACGCAGGCCGTGGCTATAGCAGGTCTGGATTCGATAGCACGCATGGTGGCTAATTTATCCCTGCTCGATGAACAATCAGCCACGACACCGGAATCCTATGAAGTGCATCTGGAGCTGGAAAAGGCGCTATTGGCCAGCGACATTGCCCGGAATGTCGCAGCGATAAGCTGCAAGGATCATGTCGAAGAAGCTGTAATTCGTGTCATGATGCTGCATGTGGCACGCCTGATGGTGGCTTTTTATTGCCCTGAAATATGGTGCAAGATTCGCCGGGTTGCTGCCGGTGATTATGAACGTGAACAATCAGCCGCTCAGTGGATTACCGGTGTCAGTCTGGGCGAAGTGACATCGGTGGTTGCCGGAAACTGGCGGTTACCCAGAACAATGATCGAGCACGACCTTATGCTATCGATCAATGATGCAGCCGATCACCCGGGTTCAGATGCGTGGTTGCAGGCGTTGAGTCATTTTGCTGCCAGAACGGCATCGCTGTTGATCAACAAGAATGCCGACCAGCGTAGTTTGAAAAATTTTGTAGCGCGTTGTGGTTTGCCTCTGCAAATAACGATTACCGATTTGCTGCAGGCGATTACAAGCGCACGAAAACAGCCACTGATCAAGCATCTTTCCTTCGAAGTCGAGAAACTTTCCATTGTCTCGAGTGATTTCAGGCATCGCCTTACTCTAGGCATCATGGAACTGGGTTTGGCAGGGTCGCGCGGATTGGATTTTGGCAGTGCCCTGGCTATTGTGCTGGAGACAATCTATGCCGGCATGCGATTCAACCGGGTCGTGACTTTTTTGCGCAGTGCAGGTCGTTTCAGAGCAGAATTTCACTTGGGAAAACTGCACGCTGCAGTATTGCCCAAACTGGTTTTTCCCGAAGCCTATGCTGCCGATATCTTCCATCTATCGTTGCTGCATCAGGCGGATGTATTTGTGCAGGATACGCTGCAAAGCCGGGAATGCACGCTACCCGAGTGGTTCAAGCAATCTCTGCCAGATGCAGGAGCATTCATTCTGCTGCCGCTGGTTGCGCATGGCCGCAATGTCGGCTTGATCTATGCGGACTGGAGTCTGGGAGCAACCAGCAAGATCAAGCCGGACGATTTTCTGTCGCTCGGATCGTTGCGCGATCAATTAATGCAATCCTGGCATAACGTTTAATCCCCTAATCCTGCCACCCTACTGGGTGAGATGGCTATTCCACTCATCCGAAGCACGCCAAATGGCTTCCAGTACACTATAATCGGACACTCTATTCTGATGGAGGGCAAATCAGTTGCGTGCGAATGGACTCAATGGGGATTCTAAGAAAGATGATGAATGATTCCTGTTGTCTCTCGAGTGCGGGTCAAAGGTCATGGATTGTGACAAGTGTGTGTCTGATAGCGGGGTAACCCGGCCGTACAGGGCTGCTTTCTGATTACTTCCCCAGCGTAATTGAGTATTTATTTATCTTCAGCAAGGAAACATTTCATGGATTCAATCTGGTTCAAAGACTATACCATCGAGTATCTCGAAGGATTGCGTAATGCCAACATGGGCGAACACGTCGGGATTCATTTCGTCGAACTGGGCACAAATTTTCTGAAGGGTCGCATGCCTGTCGACAAACGTACCACCCAGCCCTTCGGTATCCTGCACGGTGGAGCCAGTTGCGTACTGTCCGAGACATTGGGTAGCGTATCCGGCTGGATGACGATCGACCCCGAAAAATATCGTGCGGTGGGGCTGGAATTGAACATCAATCATATTCGCGCCGTGACCCGAGGACATGTGATCGGTATTTGCACGCCGTTGCATACCGGGCGTCGCACGCAAGTCTGGCAGACCGACATCGTCGAAGAGGATACCGGCAAGCGCGTGGCTATCTCGCGCCTGACACTGGCCATTATCGAGCAAGGTACGCTGAGCGCTCAAAAACATCATGTCGTTGTGGACAGAGAATGATGAGTAGTTCCTACATAAGTTTCGAAGTTGGGCGGTGCGACGTTGAACCAGGGTGCAGTGTAGAGTGATGAATAAAGGGGTGATGACCCTGCTCCTGAAACAGGGTCAACGTTCATTCTTTTTACAAGTTTTTTAGTTATTTTTCGGTTTGTCCTGGGTTGATGCTAGTGAGCTTTCTTGTGTCGACGCAGTGCTATCGGACGGTTTATCTGCTGTCTTTTCCAGAACTTCACCGGCTGAGTGGGTATCAGTTCCTGCATTGGAAGCGGCGGAACGGGCTGGTGCGTCGTCAGGGTGACCGCCCTTGCTGTTCCACATGAAATAGATGGCTCCAATGGTGACCACCACGACAGGTAAAGTGATGAAAACCAGCAGGGCGTATTCGACGGTGATGTCCGTTCCCTGCGGCGGAGGGCTGCTGACCAGGATATAGGCATGGGTCAGTGCCACAGCATATACCGGCAATAGTGCCACCAAGTGTCGATTTCTGATTAATGGGCGTACGGTGAGCATGTTCAGAAGATTAAGGCCGTAATACCCGGCAAAATAGATAAAGATATAAAAGAAAATAGCACCCATGGTGATTGTCCTGTATTGATTGGATTGATGCGAGGATAAAAGTCAGCCGCTGTAACAGACTGACACGATTGCGAATCATGATACACAGATCGGCGTAAAAAATGTACCGCTAATCGATTGATGGCTGAACCGCAAAATGGATGCAGGGCTGAGTGGCGATTCGATTGCCTCGGGATGGATCAACCGGCACAATTTAGAAGCATCACATCCTGTTTGCAATGGCTATGCTGGATTTGATGGCGAGTTATCCCAATTGTTGATCAATCAGCGCCCACAAGGCGTTGATTTTTTTTGTCCATTAGGTACGACTGTGCCAAGCGATGTCATATTTTTCTATTCCACGGAACAACAGGGTTGCCCATCTGGTAAAAGTTTCATTGATCGGTCATAAAAATTCGGTATGCTAGGCGCTGATTGAATCGGATCAGGTACCCGAATATGGAAGAGCACACACCATCACTTGCGAAGCAGGACACGGTTCATGCAGTACCGCAGTCATTGGACATTCCCGAATATATGCTGCGGCAGGAATTGCATGCCGAACTCAATGCCGTGGCTTACGAGCTATTGGCGCCACCTTTTGAATTATCTCATCTGGTGCTGTTGTCCGAACGCTCTGCGGTTGATCAAGAACGAGGATTGCTGCGCGAATTATGCGCACGTTACGATGTTGCTCCACCCAATAGCTACGACAACGATTTCAGCGCCGATTTTGGTGAGTTTCGCCTGCGCTGGGAACGGCATACCGAATACTCGACCTATACCATTTACCGTGCCAAGCCCTTCACTGTACCCTTCGAGCATCCGGCAATCGAATTTGTACCGCAGGACTGGGTAGCGCGTCTGCCTGGCGAATTACTGGTGGCAACACATATTGCGCTGGAAGATCGTGCACGCCCCAAGCGCAGCCTGCATGAACTGGTGACATTGTTTGCCTCGGGTACGGTGATCGGTTCGAAGGTGGCTGGCGGAGCGGCCAGTGTATGGAGCGACAACCAGATACACCGTGACAATTTTGGCCGCATCCTGATCCACGATGACAACTTGCGCAGCAGGCAAGTTGGACGGTTGGTGCAGCGACTGCTCGAAATCGAAACCTATCGCATGCTGGCGATGCTGCCATTGCCGATCACCCGTGAAATCATTCCGCAACTGGCGCGGGCTGATCAACGTCTGGCCGAGCTGATTGCCAGTAATGTCGAGATGAATTCCATCGAAGATGAACAGCGATTGCTGGATGAGCTGACGCGCCTCGCGGCTGAAACGGAGCGCTTGTCCGCGCAGACCGGTCATCGCTTCAATGCTTCACGGGCCTACTACGACATCGTCAAACTGCGGATTACCGAGCTGCGCGAGGAACGCATCGAGGGGTTGCAGATGCTGCAGGAATTCATGATCCAGCGACTGTCTTCGGCAATGGGAACATGTGAACTGGTGCATAGCAAGCTGGAAACGTTGTCGATGCGGCTTGGCCGGGCAACGGCGTTATTGCGCACGCGGGTCGATTTGTCGATGGAAGGGCAGATTCGTGATTTGCTGAAATCGATGGATCACCGTGCGCATGTGCAACTGCGCATGCAGGAAACGGTGGAAGGATTGTCTGTGGTGGTGCTCAGCTATTATCTGCTGGGTATCGTGGGTTACGGATTGAAAGCACTCAAGGCCGCCGGACAGGACATCAATGTGGAATTGCTGACCGGTCTGGCGATTCCGGTTGTATTGCTGAGTGTCTACCTGGTTGTTCGCGGTGTACGTCATGTTATTGGCAAGTTGCACCGTGACAAGTAGCAATTGACCAATCGAAAGTGCGGTGCATGACCAGCGCACGGTAACGCATCGGGTAGCATCATGGATCACCAGCCGGCAAGCTGGTGATATCCGCGCCTCAGTGTTTCGCTAGCATTCGGTGATGCTGACAGCCAATCCGCCCAATGACGTTTCCTTGTACTTGACCGACATTTCCAGCCCGGTCTGTTTCATGGCGGCAATACAGTTATCCAGTGACATGAAATGCTGACCATCGCCGCGAATGGCCAATGATGCGGCGGTATACGCCTTGATGGCACCGAAGCCGTTGCGTTCAATACATGGTACCTGCACCAGGCTGCCCACCGGATCGCAGGTCATACCCAGATGATGCTCCAGCGCGATTTCTGCGGCGTTCTCGATTTGTTCGGTCGATCCTCCCCTGATAGCGCAAAGTCCTGCCGCCGCCATGGCGGATGCCGACCCCACTTCACCCTGGCATCCCACTTCGGCGCCGGATATGGAACTGTTGTGCTTGATCAGTCCGCCAATGGCGCTGGCTACCAGCAGAAAATCGCGCACCTGCTGCTGTGTGGCGCCTTCGTGCCGGACTGCATAATAAATGACAGCCGGAATGACCCCAGCGGCGCCGTTGGTCGGGGCAGTGACCACCATATGACCGGCGGCGTTTTCCTCATTGACCGCCATTGCATAGGCACATAACCAGTCGTTCAGGTTGGCCTGTTGCGGATTATTCTGCAACTGCCGATACAGCGCGTGAGCACGGCGCTTGATATTCAATCCGCCAGGCAGGCGGCCTTCGGCGACCAGTCCTTTTTCCAAACAGGTTCGCATGGCATCCCAAATGGCATCCAGGCCATCGTTCAATTGCGCCTCGCTTATCCTTTCCTGCTCGTTGCTGCGTTTCATGGCGGCCACGGACAGTCCGCTGTCAGCGGACATTTTCATCATCTGGTTGGCGGAATCGAATGGATACCCGCAAGAACGGGTGGCTTCCATCTTGATGGGCGCAACCAGTTGGCCAATTTCCTGCAATGTGCTGATGAATCCACCGCCGATCGAAAAGTAGGTTTCAGTCAATACGGTTTGACCCGTTCCATCGATGAGCTGGAAAATCATGCCATTGGGATGTTCCGGCAAAGGGTCGCCACGATCGAAGATGATGTCCTGGGCTGGATTGAAATGAATCTCGACGCGATCATCGATCCGAATCGTGGTTTGCTGCCATAGTCGCTGGAACAATTCGTTGACGTCGATTTTGGCCAGTGCAGGCGGTGTATAAGCGTGCATTCCCAGGGTAACGGCACGGTCGGTGGCATGGCCTTTACCGGTAAAGGCCAGTGATCCACGCAGTGTACAACGCACTTGCAGGAATGCAGGTAATGGCTGCTGGTGGCCGGCATACTTCTGGATGCGTCCGAGAAAATCCTTCGCAGCCACCATTGGACCCATGGTATGAGAACTGGAAGGACCGATGCCGATTTTAAAAAGATCGAGTACGCTGATGAACATGGGGAAGCCTGTAAATAATAATTTTTTTAATGAAATCAGTATGGAATCGTGTGCTCTGGATGAACCAAAAAACAAAGCGGATTAGTATGCTATATGTCTCAAACCGACTCAACAGATTTTTTATAATACCTTTAAATATCTATGGGTATACTAGCCGGGTTTGTGCGAATGTGAGAAATGACACATCCTTCATCGCCCTGTTGAAGGTATGATGTCCGTGCAATTTTTCTTAATTGTTTCTTGTAATCAGATAATTCGTATACCAACTCATTGACTTGCGCCGAGTGCCATGTGGCGCAGCGGTGAAAGACAACAAACCGTTTTTGTCGCCGGCTTCCTGTGTGTGGGAGCCAATATGTCCAT
>JAAEXZ010000048.1 GCA_017879645.1 Nitrosomonas sp. | reverse complement strand
ACGACATACCCGGAGAAATTTTACTACGTCACATTGCAACCGAATTGGGCCATCCCCAACCCGATAATGTGATTCAAAGCGGATTGGCAATCCTGAATGACCTCAAACAACGGAATGTCATACTGGGTACTCTTCGATAAATCCAAGCCAATAGCTGCCGGAAACCTGCATACCTCACCTTCTAGCATGCAGCATTACGATCAGCATTCGCTTGAGTCGTACAACTAACGAACCGGCTTCCCACCGCCATGCAAACTTGGTTTCTTCCAGATTTCTTGGCTGCATATAGCGCCTTATCGGCTGCATTGATCAGATGGTCCTCAGTTTTCATCGCGGCTTCTTTCAAAGCGATACCGATACTGATCGAGGTTTTGATCTGCATCCCGTCGACATGGATATACTGCGAATCAATATGCTGCCGCAATCTCTCGGCAAAAAGCACTACTGACTTTGCATCAGTGCTTCCGTTGTGACAGATCACCAGAAACTCTTCCCCTCCCATGCGGCAATATGTATCTCCCTTGCGAGCTATATCCTTAATGGATGCGGCTACTTCCTTCAAGACCTTGTCACCGATGGCATGTCCATAACTATCGTTGATAGCCTTGAAATGATCAATATCGATCAGCATCACGGCCATGGATTGCCCTGATCGGCTAGCAACACTCCATACGTCGGCCAAAGCATCCATGCCGGCACGTCGGTTAGGTAGCTCAGTCAATACATCGGTCAATGCGAAGTGTTCCAGTTTGCGATTGGATACCGCCAGTTCAGCCGCAAAACGTTTGAGTTGTTCGCGATCGCGCTCCCAGGATTCCTGCAATTTGCGGTAATGCCACGCGGCTCTCAAACGTGCCCTAAACGCCCTGATATTGATCGGTTTGGTCACATAATCATCGACACCGGCATCAAAGGCTTTGATTACTTCATCTTCTTCCTCGATACTGGTCAACATGATGATATATAGATTCTGTCCCCATTCCGATGCACGCAAAGCCTTGGTCAACTCCAGGCCACTCATGACCGGCATGATCCAGTCTGTAATGACAATGTGTGGTGAAACTTCCATGACCATGGACAAGGCCTGCTGACCATCATTTGCGGTGTATAACGTATGTCCGTGTGCGTTACACAACAATTCCTCGATAAACACGATACTGGCCGGGTCATCTTCGACCAGCAGTATCCTGAGCGAGGCAGCATCGATCACATTTTCCTCGCGTGGTACAGCCGACCCCATGATCTTGCGAAAGGGTGGCGGCATCTCGGTGGTCGAAATATTCAGCATTTTCACCCATGTCTGCCACTCCAGCATGATCTGATCGATCAGCGATCCGAATGATTCGGTATCCAGTCCGATCCGGCCACCCAGTAAAATCAGTTCCGAAATACCCTTGCTCCGTCCGGATTCACCAGCCATGCCGAAATCGGCAATCTGCTTACCCAGGTAAAGCAAGTGCACCAGGCGGTATGGACGCGATCCTTCGGAAAAGCAGGATTCGTCAGGTGCTTCATGAAAGTAGACTGGCTCCACAAAAATCTTGGGCACACCAAAGTTAATCAGCATGGCCGCCGTAAGTGCATTGTGATCTGTTTTCAGGAGCAATTGCTCGAGCTCAATCAGGGGCACCTCTGCGGATTGCTTGTTGATCAACTCATCATATTTGTCCGGATAGATCGTGGCCAAAGCCAGGCAACCAATGCGAGCCAGCAAACCACAAGCAAACAATTCGTCCGGAGCCGAAATACGCGTCGCCTTTCCGAGTTCCTGCATGGCGATGGCCATCAGTAATGAATGTGACCAGAAATGGTGATAATCGAATCCTTTGCACGTTCCCTTCTGATATTGATCGATCAAAGAAAAACCCATGGCCAGTTGCTTCACAGTCGACAAACCAACACGGAAAACCGCTTCTGCCACCGATGTTATGGATCGTGTACCATGACTTGCCGAATTGGCGCGCTGAATCAAACGTCCTGAAAGCGCCGGATCGGTCTGTATCAATCGGGTAATTTCGTTCAATGTCACATCGTCATGTCGACATGCTTCCATCAAAGCCAGCGCGACACCTTTAGGGCTAGGTAGCAAGGTACTGATTTTCAGTTGATTGATGTCGGCCACTTTCATAGTCATAGCTTATACCTATTGATTCAATAACATTTTATATCATTGATATTTCAATAAAATCCCAATATTTCCCTTATTCGACAACTTTCTCAATTTCTGCAAGTGCTCTTTGATACTGGTGATGCAGATCATTCCACAATGCCCGAATGGACATCATTTCTCCCGATTTCCCATAAGCCTCCAACTGCTTGAACAGCACCGACAGGCTTTCTGCACCGATATTGGCAGAACTGGATTTTAGGCTATGCGCAATCCGATAGACTGCAGCAGAGTCTTCATCTTCGATAACCTTCTCCAGTTGCAGCATGTATTGATCCGCAGATTTAACAAATGCATTCAATATCCTGTGCAACAGCTTGCGCTCACCGGAGGAGTCCATACCGCGGATCTGTTCCAGCCTCTTTAGATTCAGGACCGGAATCTCGTCGATAACCGGAACCACCTGAATCTTACCTGTCTCGGAATACGTCATCCGGTCGGCTTTTTCTTCTGGCAACCATCGCTGCACAATATGTCGCAATTGATCGATTGAATAGGGTTTGGACAGAAAATCATTCATTCCGGCATTCAAGCAGTTCTGTCGATCTTTCACGGTTGCGTTGGCAGTAACCGCGATGATTGGAATGTCCTTGTCACTTTGCTGCAATTGCTGACGGATCAATGCCGTGGCTTGCAAACCATCCATGATGGGCATTTGACAGTCCATCAAAATGAGGTCGTACCGGTGCAATGTCGCCAACCCAACCGCTTCTTGGCCGTTTGTTGCCATCTCGGTCTCAATCCCCAGTTTCGATAGCATGGCTTCCGCAACAATCTGATTAACGGGATTATCTTCGACTAATAAAACCTTACCGCACAAGAACCCGGAAAGCACTTCCATACTGGGTTGTATCGTTTCTTCAGTGGGTGCTAACGAAGTTCCGGTCATTTCGGAAACAACCTCTATCAGCTCCGACCGGCGTATCGGTTTGCTGATACAGCGGAGTATTCCCAGCTTTTGCTTCTTTTCCTGACCGATTTCGCAGGGTAATGATGTCAATAACACGATTCGCGCATCGTCCAGCAGGTTATCGTCACGAATCTGCTGCACCAGCTCCATACCACTAACAGTGGGCATATGCACATCCACGATCACCAGTTGAAATGGCCGCTGCCCCGTGGCGGCATGTTTCAGTTGATGCAGAGCATGCTGCGCGCTATCGGCACAAGTCACCTGTGCATGCCAGTCTTGTAGCTGATGCTTTAGGATCTCTCGGTGAGTCGCATTATCGTCGACAACCAGAATAGGGATATCCGTTGCATCAAACCTGGATTCAGTTTTTTTTACTGCATCAGATTTTTGCAAACACAAACCGATACGGAATTGGGAGCCTTGTCCGGACGTACTTTCAACACGGATGTCACCCTCCATCAACTCAAGCAAACGCTTGCAGATCGTCAGACCGAGACCCGTACCGCCATATTGCCGTGTTGTAGAACCATCAGCCTGAGAGAAATGCTTGAAAATCTTGTCATGATATTCTTTAGCGATACCAATCCCAGTGTCTTCCACGCTGATTCGAATGTCGACATGATCGGCAGCTTCGCACAATTGTGTACGCACCACCACTTCTCCCTGGGCCGTGAACTTGATCGCGTTATTGAGCAGATTGGCCAGAACCTGGCTCAATCGGAACGAATCCCCACGCAACATTATGCTGGTTCGCGGTGGTATGAATTGTGCGGCCAGCTCGAGCCTTTTTTCATAAGCAGGCTGCGAAAACATGACCAGCGTGTCTTCAATCAGTTTCACCAGGTCGAAATCGATAGCTTCCAATTCCATGCGATTGGATTCGATCTTCGAGAAATCGAGAATGTCATTGATAATCCCCAGAAGGTGCTTTCCTGAACGTTGCACAGTTTCGGCATAACTGCGTTGATCCTTGTTCAGTCGACTATCCAGTAATAATTCCGTCATTCCGAGTATGCCATTCATGGGTGTCCGGATTTCATGGCTCATCGTTGCCAGAAATTCACTTTTAGCCTTGCTCGCCGCTTCCGCAGCATCCTTGGCGTGTCTCAATTCTTCCGTTCGCTTCGCCACTTCGACTTCGAGATCATCCAGGTGGTGTGCAAGTTGCTCATCTCGTTCCTGGATAATTCCCAACATGGCGTTAATTCCATCGGACAGCATGTTGAGTTCAGTAATCTCCCCAGGATGGGTGCGCACACTGTAGTTAGCTTCGGCGGAAACACGGGCTATGGCGGTCGATAATTGTTGCAGTGGTTCCAGCACTGAACGGTTGAGTCGCTGCAGCAGTGAATTGGCAGCAAATAGAGCAATGGCCGCGGCGGCAAATGTGATGATGCTATGCCAGAATATTTTCCAATACAGTGGAATCAGCGCAATTTTCAGATACAAGGAACCGTGGCTGTGGTTATTGAATTCGATGGGTTGCAGAATGGTAATGAAATGCACTGAAGTCAGCAGATCGTTCTGTACGACTGGTAGAGCTTCCGGTAAAGGTTGCGAATCTGAGGAATACTGTGCGAAAAGTATATTCTCATCCGTATAAATTGCGGCGGTCTGGATTTCTCTCAGGTTATCCAATGAATGTAATAGCGTCTGGGCCGTATCGATATCCCTGAACATCAAAGCAGCTCCAGCATTCTCAGCCAATATTCGTGCCGTTGCCTGACCCGACTGCAATAATGAAAAAAAATCCAGTGTAAAACTGCTCAATATCACCAGGACCGCCACCAACAGCATGGCAGCAGCCTGTGTTACCAAGCTTATCTTTTGCAGCTTGGATTGCAGATTAATTTTCTGGATGAGCAAACCTGTCATTACTGATACACCTCGGTAGCAAAACGCAGCAACTGTGAGCTGAGTTTCAAACCTTTTCTCCTTGCAATAATAAGATTAACTTCAAAAACCACTTTACCGTCCTTGACGGCCATATTGAGCACAACGCCCTGCTGACCTGCGCCCGGCGTATCAGCAATGGTTAATATCGGCCTGTCATCCAATAGCTTGATGATGTTCGTAATATTTGCGCTATCGGAGCGAGAAATGAAAACAATCTGGCACATAGACAGATCGTCGTTTTTTTGCACATGCAGAATCGACAAGTCACGATCATGGATGTTTTTATGCCGGATATGCTGCAGATTTTCCCCAAATGGATCGTCGCCCAAAATACACAGATTGATGACCTTGCCCTGCAACTCTGGCCACTCCGTATAAGCAGCAAAGTTGTACAGAAAAGCCACCTTCAATCGATATTCAGAGGGAGATTCGGCCATTACTGCGGATGCAAGGCTCAATAGCAACCCGCCATACAACAGCCACATTGACCAATATCTGTGCCATGCCAACAACCAATTCGAGGAAAACGCAGAGTAAAGCTGCCCTGTTTGCGTTCTGCAACACATAGCAGCGAATGGTGAAACCGATCGCAGAGACGGTCGCAGTTGCGAATCGGTGAAGATCACTGCAGTGGTTCGCCTAAAAGCGATAATCCAACCTGAAACGTACGGTGCGTCCCGGTTGCATCAGGCTGTTCTGCCAGTTGGTATCGGCCGCGGGATGTTGATAATGCTCATTGAACAGATTATAGACACTGAATGATGCTTCCAGTCCTCTAATCCAGCGTACATCCGTCACCAGGTTCAGATTGGATAGCACATAGCTGCCAGTGTTGCTGCCATCCAGTGTTTTACGCTTGCCGTAATATTGTAATTCGTAGCCAGCACGCAGCCCCGTCATCAAGGGAATCGGTACCGAGAAATTCACTTTTCCCAGCGTATAAGGCGAATTCATTTGATGCACATTGTGTTGTTCAACACTCTGAACACCGAAACTGGCCCGCAAGCGCGCTCCCCAATCCCAGGTTTTATCCATCGAAAGTTCTGTTCCACGCGCTCGTACCTTGCTCGAATCCTGCTGGTACTGGGATAAACCACTGAATGGATCGACACCCAACACAATGAGGTTGTGCATATCCCAGGCATAAGCCGTTGCACGCACATTCATGCTGGATACTGGCAGGTAATCCGCAACGATTTCCGCCGTATCGACATATTCACTCTGCAATCCCGGATTGGCTACCTGCGATACCCGATCATCGTAATTACGCTCATAGGCATTCGGTGCACGATGCGCCCGACCATATAGCGCCTTGAAAGTAGCTTTGGGAGTCGCCTGCCAGATTATTGCTGCCCGCGGACTAAGACGGTTGCCAATCCAATTATTGTGGTCATAACGCAGACCCAGCGTCAGTGCCCACCGATCATTGATACGCCATTCATCCTGTGCATAAACGCCAAAACGCACCACCGAACTCCTTGCAACCACATTTTCCTCTGGTAATTCAAAGTTCTGGAAAGTCTGTTTGATGCGTGTACTGTTTTGATATTCAAAGCCCAGCATCAGCTTGTGGTCAGCAAAAGCGCTGGACAATAAACGCATTTCCGCGCCGTGCCAGTCACTGGGTCCAGTAAAGAGATTCTTGACACCGCTGTAAAACAGGGGATTGTCATAGCGATACTGCCCCAGGAATACACGTCCCATGACATTCAATGTATCACCGAAAAAATTGTCGTTGTATTGAATCTGGGTGTTAAGCCGTCGATCACGTTGAAATTGATGCGGCACCAATGGGTCGGATTGAAACATGCCGGTCGGATCATCCTTGCGCCGATCACCGTAGATAAAGTCAAACGAGAGTGGTCCCCGAGAAGCATGCGCAAACAGCCGTTTGACATTCTCACCATCGAGATGATGCGCAAGACCTGAAACACCCGAGTCACCATAATCAAACAGGCGATTCGCCCCACCACGGGACTGCAAGCCCGATGCAGAAATAATAGCATCCAGTCCATTATCGAATTTCTTCCCCAGAGTAATGCGTTCCTGCGGCATCAACTCGGCCGTCTGATATGAGGTCGATATTTCTCCCGTACCTTTAACATCGGCGCCGTTTCTCGTGATGATATTTACCACTCCCAGCATGGCGTTCTGACCATATACTGCACTGCCCGGTCCAGGAATGAATTCAATACGTTCTATCAGATCGATATCGAGAGGAAAGTCTCGTCCGGTTGGCCCTTGGTCATAAGTAGAATCATTGATACGATTACCGTTGATGGTAATCAACACGCGTGTATTGAAATCTCCGGGTAAACCAAACCCTCGCGTCCCCATGTAGTCGTACTGATAATCATAGGTGGGAAAAATCCCCGGAAGACTCGCCAGCGCTTCGTTCAATGTGCGCCAACCATATGCCCTGATATCCTTGCGTGTAATCACACTCACTGCCGCCGCCACCTGCTGTTGCTGCTGTTCATACTTGGAAGCACCGATGATCGTGATTTTGGTCAATTCCTCCAGACTCAAGTGCTCCAGGCTCTGACTGGCAAAAACAAAACTCATTGGCACAACGAATGAACCCAGCAATAGCGATGTCGCTATCGCGACACACTTTGAACGCGTTACACGAAATAAAGTAAACACGACGAAATAGGGAACAAAAGAAAATTCCCTGATTTAATCATGCAAAACAAATCATTAAAGATAGAAAGAGAAAGGTTTTTATCGTTTAATTATATTGAAAATACAGTAAAGCACGAGCAGGGATAAAATAGGATTCCCTACAAATTAACTGTAAATACGGTTCAGCTGAAAAACATGCGCACATGCATGCCTTTCATTGTGATCTCACTAGACAGAGGACATTTTGCTCATTGAGCAGATAAGCGTGCAATACCTTTCAAGTTTAAATGACATAACCCACTGGTATCAGTTCAAAAACAATAAAAAACCCCTCCGAAGAGGGGTTCTTATGTCGATTGCCTAACTCGCAATCAACTTTTTATTTATGCATTGCTTTTTTGAACATACGATCAATTTTAGACTCTGTTTCCATTGAACGTCTGTTGGCTTCATCAGCAATACGGACTGCATCGTTTGCTTTTGCATTAGCAGCGGCTGCTTCAGCTTTGGCTGCAGAGGCATCAGCTGCAACTGCGTTAACTTTGTTTTGCAATTCTTCGAATTGTGCTGTTGTTGCACAACCTGTCAAACCAATCAATGAACTTGCTAACACAACTACTGTTAACGTGCGAACTGGATGTTTAAATCTAAATTTCATTCCGATCTCCTCAGTGTTTATTCTATTTAATGCACATAAACAACTACAACCGCTACTTTTAGCTGTAAATATATTATTGACAGCGCAAAATCATATTATCTGATTTTTTCTGCAAAATAAATGGATTCCGTGACAAATATATAAAGCACATCAAGTTCACTGAAATTGATATAAATACATACCACTGATTTATATGAATATTTATACAGACAAACAAATTCAATCTATTAACAACAGTGAGCAATGCAATAGAAAAAACGATTCATGGTCGATTGAGAAGTTGCTAGCGGATATTTACGAGGATACCAAGCTTGATCCATTTACCTAGTCTATCAATCTGATCATTCGTAAGAGCCACGCAACCATTAGTCCAGTTATACTGATGATGAATTTCCTGATCACCGTTACCTATGCCGTGAATGCCAATGTGCCCTCCCAGCGGTGTGTTTTGAGGGGGGGTCTTACCAAGACTGCTTGCTTCCAGAATGGACAACCATACATCTTCCGATATCCGCTTCTCCTCTCTTGCCCGTTTGGCTGTCTCGAGATCAGGATAATCCAAACCAAAAAAGCGATAGTAACGGCTTTTTTCATTCACCCAGCCAATCCTGAATTTCCCCAATGGCGTTTTATCGTCCTTGGTCATTTTGGACCAGGTCGTACCAAACCGTCCTATTGCAACATTATTGAATTCAGCTTGAATTTTATTGCCTTCCATGACGAACAACTTGTGTTCGGCGGTATCTACATCAATCCAAACTCCATTTTCAGCATGAGCCAGCGAAAAATACAGAGTCAACACGACCAGTAACGCATTCAGACTGGGGTTCAAATACGGGATATAAGAGCCTTGGTTGATCATGGATAGCCGTTGAGAAACTCGAATAATTAATTATGTCATAATCCAATAATTATGAAATCGACAAAAGGTGCTTATGTGCCTCGCAATTCCAGCTTGCGTTGAAAAACTGACAACAGACAATCAGGCCATCGTCAACCTGAGTGGTATCCGTAAGACTGTCTCGCTGGTGTTGGTTGAAAACATTCAGCCCGGGGACTATGTCATCGTTCATGTTGGTTTTGCACTACAAAGACTCGATCCCGCTGAAGCTGAGCGCACCCTGGCACTATTTGCCGAAATGTCTAGCCTGGATAACCAAACTTGAGCAAAAGTCTCTCACCATGAAATATATTGATGAATTTCGCGACAGGAACCTGGCACTTCAAATCGCCAGCCAAATCAGATCCGAGGCTGATCCTGCGAAACATTATCAATTCATGGAATTTTGTGGCGGGCACACTCACGCCATTTCACGTTTTGGAATTGTCGATCTGTTACCTAACAACGTCGAGATGATCCATGGTCCAGGCTGTCCGGTATGCATCCTCCCCGTCGGTCGCGTGCAAACCGCTATAACACTGTCGCACTTTCCTGGACTGATACTCTGCACTTATGGCGACATGCTGAGAATTCCGACAGCTGATGGCATGAGCCTGCTCAAAGCCAAGGCAAAGGGAGCCGACGTCAGAATGGTCTATTCCAGCATCGATGCTGTGAACATCGCTCAGAACAACCCGGACCGTCAGGTCGTATTCTTTGCCATCGGCTTCGAAACTACGGTCCCTCCTACTGCGGTAGCCCTCCAGCAGGCCCGTACCGCAAATCTAAAAAATTTTTCAGTCTATTGCAATCATGTACTCACACCACCTGCGATTGCTCATATCCTGCAATCACCCGAAGTACGCGAGCTCGGCTTGGTTCAACTGGATGGCTTTATTGGCCCTGCGCATGTTTCGGTCGTGATCGGTAGCCAACCTTACGATTATTTTGTCGAAGAATTCCAGAGACCGGTTGTGATTGCGGGCTTTGAACCGCTGGATGTGATGCAAGCAATACTGATGCTGATACGTCAGATCAATGCCAATCGGATCGAAGTGGAGAATGAATTCAGTCGTGCCGTTCTGCCAAACGGCAATCTCAAGGCACAGCAAACCGTGGCAGATGTATTTGAACTGCGCCGCACCTTTGAATGGCGCGGATTAGGTGTAATTCCTTACAGTGCCCTGAAAATAAAAGCTGATTATGCAGATTTTGACGCCGAGTTGCGCTTTCCAATGGAAGAACGATCGATTGCAGATAACAAGGCATGCGAATGCGGCGCCATCTTGCGTGGCGTCAAACGGCCACAAGACTGCAAGATCTTTGGAACGATTTGTACTCCCGACAACCCCATAGGCTCCTGCATGGTTTCTTCCGAAGGCGCATGTGCCGCACACTATCGCTATGGCCGCTTTCGGGATCATCACTCCAGTATCTCCGCACAGGTATAAAATTGTCATCCATCAAAGTCAAATCTGGCTATGTGCGTGCCCTGGATCTCAAGCATGGTCATGTGGAAATGGCGCATGGCAGCGGAGGAAGAGCAACTACTCAGTTGATTGATCAACTGTTCGTGGCCGCATTCGATAACGCCATTCTCCGCTTACTCAATGATCAGGCTTGTTTCCCTTCCTCGAGTGGGCGCATGGTGATGTCCACCGACAGTCATGTGATTACCCCATTATTTTTTCCCGGCGGCAACATCGGCAGCCTATCCGTGCATGGCACAATCAACGACATCGCCATGTCCGGCGCCCAGCCCCGTTATCTGGCGGCCAGTTTCATCCTGGAAGAAGGATTCCCGCTGATCGACCTGAAACGCATCGTCGATACCATGGCAGAAGCCGCACGCAATGCCAAGGTGCCGATTGTAACCGGTGACACCAAAGTAGTTGAAAGAGGCAGTGGCGATGGTGTTTTTATTACCACAACCGGTCTGGGCTGGATACCGGATGATATCGATATTTCAGCTCATCGCGCCTGCCCCGGTGACAAAATACTGGTATCGGGTTTCCTGGGCGATCATGGCGTGGCTGTCATGGCACAACGAGAAAACCTGTCCTTCGATACCACTATCGAATCGGATAGCGCTCCTCTGCACGAACTGGTGGCACAAATGATTGCTGTAGCACCGAATATCCATGTTTTGCGCGATCCAACTCGGGGTGGACTGGCAACAGCCCTGAACGAAATCGCCCGACAATCCTCGGTGGGCATGCTGCTGCAAGAAGAAAATCTGCCCATTCGTGAATCGGTGAACGCAGCTTGCGAATTTCTCGGACTGGATCCACTGTATATCGCCAATGAAGGCAAGCTCATTGCCATTTGCTCACCCGCAGATGCAGAAGTTTTGCTCGCAGCGATGCGAACCCATCCTCTGGGCAAGCACGCTGCGATCATCGGCGAAGTCATCGAAGACACGCATTGTTTCATACAGATGCAAACCCGTTTCGGCGGCAGGCGTATCGTTGATTGGCTGAACGGCGAACAACTCCCAAGAATTTGCTGATCCGTTGAAAATTCTGTTTCTAACCCATAGCTTCAATAGTTTGGCGCAACGCCTGCATGTCGAGCTCACTCGTCACAGATTCGAGGTATCGGTGGAACTGGATATCAGCGATGCCGTTTCGTGCGAAGCGGTTACATTGTTTCAACCCGATCTGATCGTTGCACCATTCCTGAAACGCGCTATTCCTGCAATCATCTGGCAGCACTATCGCTGCCTGATCGTGCATCCGGGCATCATTGGAGATCGCGGTCCCTCCGCGCTCGACTGGGCGATCATGCAGGATCAACTGCAATGGGGTGTAACCGTGCTGCAGGCCAATGCCGAAATGGATGCTGGCGATATCTGGGCATCACAGGTTTTTCCAATGCGTTTCGCCACCAAGAGCAGCCTGTATCGCCACGAAGTTGTCGAAACCGCAACTGCTGCCGTCCTGCAGGCCATATCACGCGTACAATCCGGCACCTACACCCCGATACCACTCAATTATGCCGATCCAAACGTACTGGGTCGGTTGCACGCTCCCATAACGCAGACTGACCGGGCCATCGATTGGGAGCGCGATTCCACACGAACAATTCTGAAGAAAATCCATGCAGCAGACGGATTTCCAGGCGTGCTGGACAGCATCGAGGGGGTATCTTATTACCTGTTCGATGCACATACTGAGGATCGCCTGCGAGGAATACCTGGCAGCATCATCGCCAAACGACAAAATGCGATTTGCCGGGCGACAATCGATGGCGCAGTCTGGATCGGCTTTATGAAACAAAAAAGCGACACTCAATCCACATTCAAGATAGCCGCCACCCTGGCGTTACAGGATAGCCTTACCGATATACCCGAAATTCACCTGGATGCCTTTGCATCGAAAACCGGAAACACCTACCGCGATATCTGGTTTGAGCAAGAAGACCAAGTAGGTTACCTGCACTTCAGTTTTTATAATGGTGCCATGGATACCCGGCAATGCGAGCGTTTGCGTGAAGCCTATTTGCGTGCCGCTGACACTTCCGTGCGGATCATCGTACTCATGGGTGGCCCGGATTTCTGGAGCAATGGCATTCATCTCAATCACATTGAATACGCATCGAGTCCAGCCGATGAATCCTGGCGCAACATCAATGCCATGAACGATCTGGTACTGGCAATCATCACCAACACCCGACAACTGACAGTGGCAGCGCTACAGGGCAACGCCGGTGCAGGCGGCGTGTTTCTATCACTGGCAGCCGATCACATTTATGCACGCACCAGTGTCATTCTGAATCCACATTATAAAAACATGGGCAATCTGTATGGCTCAGAATACTGGACTTATTTGCTACCACGACGGGTATCTTCGGAACAAGCCAACCAGCTTATGGACACCCGGCTCCCCATTGGTGCAATGGAGGCCCAACAGTTGGGTTTGATCGATGACTGCCTAGCATTGGATCACGCTGATTTCGTAAAAAAAATCCGGGAAATTGCAACCGGCATGGCTGCAAGTACGGACTATTTACAGCAACTTAAAAAGAAGCAGTTACAGCGACAAATCGACGAACGACGCGAGCCCTTACAAAGCTATCGATCCGAAGAGTTGCAACGCATGCAACTGAACTTTTACGGATTTGATCCCAGCTACCATGTGGCGCGCTATCATTTCGTTTATAAACGCCCCCATGGCTGGACCCCGCGCTATCTGGCACGGCACCGGGGCAGAAAGAGACGAACTACTGCTGGCGTATGAGGCGTTCAGACTTCAGCTCATTGACAAGATTGGGATCGAATTCCGGTGGCTTTTCTGCCGGAGGAATGACACCCGAGCATTGTTTTGCGACCGCCCAGTGCTGGATGGCATCATATTCGTTTTTGAGCTGCGCATATTCTACTTCCTGCTCTTTACTTTCTGCCAAGGCAAATAATGCGGTCCATGAAAGCGACAGGTCAGCCCCCAGAATCCACTTGTCTTTTGCTGGTGCAGTATCGCTCGTCTTTCCGGTAATCTGACTGACTCTGGTTTGTATGCGTTCTACTTCTGCAAGCAATTCGTTGCAGTTATAGGTCTGAAATTGCGCAGGTGAAACATAGGGAGCAGGCCGATATTCCGAAGATGCTGCACAGCCGGACAATACTATTGCCCCCCAAAAAAATAACGTTGCATACGATTTTTTCATAACACTCACTCCCTGTCGGATTACCGCTCGCCAATCTTGATTGGACATGATGGTCAAATTGTACACTGTTATGGACAATTTCGACTTCATCGCCAATCTTGCATTGACATTACAAAGCAATTTCTGGTCTTATGCGTTGTCGCGATAATCCCGGGCCAGTGACTATGGCAGGATACGGGATCATCGATAATTTTCGAATTTCAATTATTCAACCATGACGCAATCAGCAGAACACAACAGCACCGAAACCGTGCAAACCCCGGTCGCGCCGGAACCCATCAAAACCATACAGGTCAATCAGTGCCGCATTACCTTACTGGGAACGGCGCACGTTTCAAGAGCCAGCGCAGACAAAGTGCAGGAACTGATTGCTACAGGGCATTACGATGCCGTCGCCGTAGAATTATGCCCGAGTCGCCACAAAGCCATAGTGAACCCCGATGCCATGGCGCAGATGGACCTGTTTCAGGTTATCCGCAAAGGTCAGGCCAGCATGGTTGCTGCCAATCTGGCATTGGGTGCTTTCCAGCAGCGTATGGCAGAACAACTGGATATCGAACCCGGCGCCGAAATGCGTGTTGCTATCAAGGATGCTCAAGCTGCCCATCTGCCTGTACTGCTGATCGACCGGGAAATCGGTACAACCATGAAACGCATTTATTACAATGTACCCTGGTGGAAGCGTATCACCATTTTTGCCGGTCTGATTGAAAGTGTAATCAGCAAGGAAAAATTCAGTGCGGCGGATATCGAGAAGCTGAAAGAAGGTGATGTACTGGAAAGTTCATTTTCACAGTTTGCTGAAAATGAAAAAGACCTGTTCCGACCGCTGATCAGCGAACGCGATGAATATATGACTGCACGCCTGCTCAAAGAATGCCAGGAGAACGACTATCAGCATATTCTGGCTGTGGTTGGAGCTGGACATCTGAACGGCATGGCACAGCAATTGACGGCACATACCCAGATGGATAGCGATACGCGCATTGCACAACTGGATGAAATTCCCCCGCCCTCCCGTTGGGTCAAATTATTACCGACGCTGTTCGTGGTGTTCATTCTGGCAGGACTGGTGATTGGATTCATGCAAAGCCCGGAGATTGGTATCAGCATGGTATTGGACTGGATCCTCATCACTGGCGGATTATCTGCTCTGGGAACCGCCATGGCATTAGCACATCCGCTATCGATCCTCTCAGCATTTCTGGCGGCACCGCTGACGACATTACATCCCGCCATAGGTGCAGGCATGGTCGTCGCAGCAGTTGAAGCCTACATGCGTAAACCGAAGGTTAGCGATTTCAATCGACTCAGAGCAGATACCACCAGTTTGAAAGGATGGTGGAATAATCAGGTCACGCGAGTCCTGTTGATTTTCATACTGTCTTCATTAGGTGCAGCGATTGGTACGTATGTAGCAGGATTCAGGATTTTTGAACAACTGAGCAGCAGCTAACGCATCATGTTCGGAATTTTCGAACGTTTCATCGATCCTTATCCGCCAGAACACCCGGCAGAGCCACCCAAAGGACTGTATCAATTCTGCCGTCACTATGTACGCGGAATCGAACCCTATCTGATCTTGCTGGCCATACTGACCACCTGTTTGGCAGTCAGTGAAGCCATGCTGTACGGTGTGCTGGGACAGATGGTCGACTGGCTGGCAGAACGGGAAACCACAGACTTCTTCGAAGAAGAATGGCCAACCTTGCTGGGAATGTCGGTGTTCATCCTGTTGATCATCCCGTCACTGGTGCTGCTGCATTCCATGGTGATTCACCAAACGCTGATGGGCAACCTGCCCATGCGCGTTCGCTGGCTGTCACACCGTTACCTGTTGAACCAGAGCTACACTTTTTTCCAGCATGAATTCAGTGGCCGCATCGCCACCAAAGTAATGCAAACTGCCCTGGCGGTGCGGGAAACGGTGCTGAAGCTACTGGATGTGATTTTGTTTGTCACGGTATACCTGACCACTACGCTGCTACTGGTTCTCAATGCCGATCCACGCTTATGCATGCCACTGTTAGCGTGGTTGCTCATTTATATCGCCATCCTTTTTTATTTCGTACCCCGGCTCAAGCGAATATCTACCCTGCAGGCCGATGCACGGTCCTTAATGACGGGACGCATTGTCGACAGCTACACGAATATTTTGACTCTGAAGCTGTTTTCCAAAAGCCAGCGCGAATCGGCTTATGCTCAGGCCGGCATGGAAGAATTTATGGCAACTGTCCATCCGCAAATGCGCTTGTCGACCGGACTCAATGCCAGCGTATGGGTGATCAATATGCTTCTGGTATTTGCCACGGGCGCATTGGGCATACACCTGTGGTTGCAAAACGCCATCGGACCCGGTGCCATCGCCATTGTCATGAGCCTCGCCATTCGCCTTACCGGCCTATCACACTGGGTAATGTGGGAAGTCAATGCCCTGTTTGAAAATATTGGCACGGTTCAGGACGGCATCAATACGCTTGCCAAGCCGCAGCGGGTTACCGATGCTGCCGATGCTGCCGAGCTACAGGTCAAACAAGGTGAAATTGCATTTGATCATGTGCATTTTTCTTATCACCAGGAAAAACTGCTTGAGCCCTCAACAGGATTTCCGACTATTTTTAATGACTTGAATCTGCGCATAGCGGCTGGTGAGAAAGTCGGGATTGTCGGTCGTTCCGGGGCTGGCAAATCAACTTTTGTCAATTTACTGCTGCGGTTTTACGATATTCAGAGCGGTCGCATCACCATAGACGATCAGGATATTCGAACTGTTACACAGGATAGCTTGCGCGCCAATATTGCCATGGTGACACAAGATACATCACTGCTACACCGTTCGGTACGAGACAATATTTTGTTTGGCCGCCCGGATGCCAGCGAAGCGCAGATGATTAATGCTGCAAAGCAGGCACAGGCGCATGAATTCATCATGAAACTGCAAGATATCAAGGGACGCACGGGTTATGATGCACATGTCGGTGAACGTGGCGTAACGCTGTCTGGCGGACAACGGCAACGTATCGCCATTGCGCGTGTGCTGCTCAAGAATGCTCCCATTCTGGTACTGGATGAAGCTACTTCGGCACTGGATTCCGAGGTCGAGGCGAGTATCCAGCAGAGTTTGTATCAATTGATGGAAGGAAAAACCGTGATAGCCATTGCCCATCGTTTATCAACCATCGCTGCAATGGATCGCTTGATCGTCTTCGACAAGGGGCAAATCGTTGAACAAGGCAGTCACGCAAAACTTATAGCCAGCAACCAATTGTATGCTCAACTCTGGAACCACCAGTCAGGAGGATTTCTTGGAACACTGGGTGATGCGTGATCGTACTTTTTAAATTTGATTGAGAAGATATCAGACATCCTCTCAATCAAATTCTGTAGATATAGCTAAGAAAGTGCTGATCAATTCACTTTCTCAGACTAAGCCACAATCATAATCAATGACTTGCACGCTAAAAATTCTTGAAAATTGAATAAATCAGCGCTTCCCTAACAAACTGCAATTACATCAATTTAAACGCTAAAAACATAATTTAACTGCCTATCTATCATTTAGCGCCCCAGCGTTTAAAGCTATTCATTAGTCAGCAAAATTTATTTTCATCACATTGCGCCTTGGGTTTGATTGAACCACGAACGAATGTATCTAATAAGTATGCTAGATAGAGTGAAAGAATCAGGTCAGACAGTACCCACTCCATCGTATATTGCTCAGAATCAAATGAAAGTAGCATGTTATGAAAAGATATTCCGAATATTAAGGTTAGAAAAAATAAATTCTGATAGCTTTTCATATCATCTCCTTTTTCATTTAAATATTATGAGTATAAAAGTATATTTAAATTAATTTGGTTTATAAATTCACAAAAAGTTCACAATTTTTTAACAAAAACTTCACTCGTGAGAGAGAAAGAGAAGGTAATTTTAAGTGCTTTCAAATAATTCAGAGTTATTGTCAAACTTAGTTTCCAGAGACTTTATCAAGCTGCATTCTGATCTATTGCTGCTGTTTCAACACCATCAATAAATTTAACTCCCATAATGATTTGGCGAGGTCATATCCTTGTAGCTGTCATCATTTTTTGCATATATTCGACCAACTTTCATGTGCAGCCATACCTGCGGGTCAGACAGTCTTTTGATCTTCTGATCCGGTGACGTAGCGTGTCAATTCGATCGGACTCGTGGTTCTTGGGTTTTGCCAATACTGAGCCGGAAAATCATAAAAAGCTAATAATTCATTCCAGTCTTTTGCAAGGTCAATGTGGTCTTCGGATATTTGGCCTCAAACATATTGATAAATAAGTCAAAGACATGGTGGATCTGTTTCACCTTGGGCTGGATTGATTAGGCGATGCATTTGGTACGGTCGAGATCTTGTGTAACCAGCAACGTTGATGTCTTGTGCCTGGATAAATTTCCTCAAGGGCTGACCCAAATCCCATAGCTCCGTCACCAATTGTCATTTTCGGAATATTCACATGCCGCGGGAACGTCAACAACATTTCCCGCCAGCTTGGGGTTAACTTCCTCATGCCATCCTCGATCGCCAAAAAACATTTCTGACCATGAGCACTAATACCGATAATGACCAGTGCACACAATTTCGTATCCTCGGCTCTGAAACCACTGTAAATCCCATCCGCATAAATAGAAATCCATTGATCCTTGGTTCCATCCGGGCGATTGATTGGCAGACAGCCCTTTCGCCTCCCAGCCTACCAGAACTTCCAAAGCGCTGGTCATCTTCCAGGTTGAAATAGCTTTTTCACGGCAGTGCCGCTTCTATCTAGAGCGTGTGGACAATTAAATAGTTTATAGTTTTTCCTGAGGATCAGATTGTGATTTACTGTTTATAAACAGTTGGGGGAGGTTATAAATGGTGAAGCGCAATGGATTACGGGACGATCAATGGCAACGGATTGAGCACTTGTTACCGGGCCGCAAGCAAACAGTTGGTGTAACAGCGAAGGATAACAGGCTATTTGTTGAAGCTGTTTTGTACCGTTACCGTGCTGGGATACCATGGCGTGATCTGCCGGAGCGTTTTGGAGATTGGAACAACATAGCCTGTCGTCATCACCGCTGGTCGGAAAGCGGCGTATGGGAAAGGGTTTTCACGTATTTGGCTGATAATGAGTATGCGATGATTGATAGTACAATCATTCGTGCTCATCAGCATGCTGCCGGGGCAAAAGGGGGAACGGGGAAACGGAGTGCATTGGGCGCAGCAAAGGCGGACTGAGCACAAAAATACACGTAACCTGTGATGCTCTTGGCAACCCGACCGGTTTTTATTTTACACCGGGGCAAGCCCATGATCTTCAAGGTGCAGATGTTTTATTGCCGGATATTCTGACGTATATAGAATCTTTTCTGGCCGATAAAGCATATGATGCGGCGGAACGGGTTCTTGATCTGTTAAAGAACGCCGGGGTTCGGGCTGTCATACCACCAAAATCAAACCGTAAGGAACCACGCG
>JAAEXZ010000143.1 GCA_017879645.1 Nitrosomonas sp. | reverse complement strand
CCACTCAAACTTCGTCATTGGTCATTCTGCATCTGTGAGCACAAGTTTGGATACGGCAAGAACGTCGGTCATTGTTCCACAGACTACGAATGCGAGGAATGTGGCTGGACGTACAACGTAGATTCATCGGGTTGATCCATGAAACCAAACCACCGCTATATAAGAGGTAAGCTATGAACAATCTCTTTAAAAACGAAGACTATTCACGCTGGTCTTCCTTTACCAAAGACGTTTCGGTCTTGGCGAAGAAGTATGGCTTTGACGCTTTTGGTTCGGCGTCGTATGCGGACAAAGAAGGCTTGTTTTTCCGCCCAAGTAATGCACCTGACATACGTCCGACGCTTAATCCGGTGGAACTTGAAGTGGTGGAGCTGTTTAAGCAAGTCATTTTTAAACAGAATCCTTTCGGGCATTCAGACGCGGGTGAATGGTTACGCCTGTTCTTTATCGGAGAGCAATGCGCAGATTACGTCATATGGGCAATGTCAGTAACGTTTCTCGATCTTCCAGTTAACCCACCAGCACCACCTGAATATGCAGAAGTAGGACATAAGGTGCAAGTTGGTGGTTGTGTCGGCAAAGTTCGCGAAATAACCAGTAAAACCGTTATCGTAGCAGGAACATGGATAGACTTTAACGGTCCGAAAAGCTTTTCGGAACCGTGGGAGTTTACATATGACCGCACTGCGTTTGCCTGTGCGCGATGGTCTCATGACCACGAAGAATGGAACGTCGAAAACTTCTCACCAAACGGAACACTATGATGCATTACAAACAGCTCATCGATGAACTAGCACAGACTTGTCTGGAACAAGCCGATGATTGCTCGGGTCTTTATCTACCGGGCGAGGATACAAAAGAAGAAACAGCGTTGATTGTTTCCCTACGAACAATGCTGGACAACGTATTCAAATCTTACCTACGCGAAAAAGACGAGACGCCAAAACTCAGCGTGAAACTGTACACCGCAAGTGGTCCTGGCGTTTCATCCGAACTTGTAGGTGAATTTCAGGTTCCTGCAAACAAGCACAACGGTTATCCAGATGTCATCGTACACATGGGTAAAACCTATGTACAAACACCCGTCGCAGACAGCTATCGCGAAGTGGAGGTATTTACCGTTATGCATAGATGAATATAACCATGAACAGCTTTCTTTTTCATATGCTAGATGTCCTTGGCAAAGGACTTTCACAGATCAACACAGAGGATGACATGCCAATCATTAAGACAAAGTATTATCCATATACCGCCAGCAAATCGCATGGAATGGAGGCAATAGAATATAGCAGTCAGTCCGACGCTTCTCTAAATAAGAATGGGAAAATCGTCGATTCCGTTTTCTTCAAAACCTACAATGATGACGGTGTATTAGCAACACCTACAAAGTATCCGCTTGGTCTGACAGGTTTTGACTATCGCATTGACGCCGATGGCAAGGACAAAGACACTATTCCAGAATGGTTTTTCGAGTTCAAAATTGTTGATAAGGATGGAGATTTTACTGGTCAACGTCTTGAAATCGATACTGATAAAGGAAACGCCTATAAGGCTATGAATCTTTATGTCGATCCTATTACAGGCGATCTGGTGGGGATTAATCCTAAAGGTGGCGTGGTGTATATCGATGGAACATTCAACGCCGATGGAACTGAATTGACTTATAGAATTGACAATGATGTTCTTCAAGACGTTGGGAATTATGCCGGCACGGTAACAGGTAAATTCGGCTGGGAGCATTTTGGCGACAATGGAGCGTCAAGCTACGGTCAGGTTGACTTGTACTAACGGATTATAATTTCTTAGGAGTTGTGTTACAATAAGGTGTAACACTTTATGGGTTATAACGAACCCACGCAACACATAGGAGGCGACCATGCATCCGGGTGGCTAAATCCACCCAAGAAATAGAGGGGCCGGGAATTTCCCGGCCCCTTCTTATATGAACAAAGAGGACGTTATGAGAGAACGAGCAAAACAAAAACGTACGCATAAAGAACAGAAGTCTGTTATGGACGATCTTAATCGTCTAACTAAACCAGCTAGTAAGTATGATCGTCTGCAAGATGACTTGATGAAAACTGGAACTGGCGAAATGAAGTGTTTCGGTAATTCGATGTTGCCGATCCTGTCTAATCCTAGTACGAATACGTATCGCAAACAGGACATTTACAAGAAAGGCGACATCGTATTTTGCAAGGTTCGCGGACGATTCATCGACGCACATTTGATTACCAAAGTCGCCGCGGATGGTCAGTACATGATTTCAAACAATCATGGACACGATAACGGCTGGACGAAAACGATTTATGGTCGCGTTGTGAAAAGCGTAGACAATTCTGGAAACGAGAAATATTTCTCATAGGAGGCATAAATGGCAGACTTTTCTGTGTACCTGAAAAAGTACAAAAATACAGGACATATCGACGCAGCGCTCATTCACATGGATGCATTTCAATTGCGCTGCTACATGCGTACATTAACACAAATCATTCTGCAACATCACAGTTTGATTCAACATGAAGACCGGCACGACAAAGGTTACTCCTACACAATGGTAAATCTGGCTGTGCATAATTTGTGTGGTTTGATAAACGAAATAGTCGACAGCAACGCAAAAACGTTTATGTCAGCGCATCACGACGCAACTGAAATCACAATCATGCGTGATGCATTGCGTTTAGCACAAGATGCAAAAATAAAATTCCATGAGTCAGAACACCGCGCATATGGCGCTAATTGGGGTATCTCAACTGCGTACTATCGTTTCAAGCCGCTTCTCAATATGAAGAAGTTTCTGCGGCTGCATCTGTTCGACACGAACTCCATCATGAATTTCGATGATGAATATCGTGTTGAGCAGGCGCCGGGACGATACTTCGTCATCGACGATGAAGGCAATTCTTCTGTACAGGTAGACGATGAGCACGTTAACGAAACCGCAGTATGAAATACTACTACAATTCGCTAGACTACAGGGTCCGTTTCAGCTAAGTCAGGGCACACTTCATCCTTCTTTAAAACGCTTAATCAAGCGGCAATACATTCGATACCTCGGGATGAGCGACTCTGGTCGTAGACTGTTCATCGTTGCACCAGAAGGGCACGCAGCCGTTCAAAGACAAGCGGAGCTTGATAGGAACCGTAAAGTATAGTATGGTAGAAGGGTGGGGGTAACTCCCACCCTGCCTGCATTTACACTCCGAAAAGGAAAGCACATGAGGGTCCGAGACTTAATAGACCGCCTAAATGAGGCGAAGAAATATGTGAACAACGTTGTACTGGAACGCGAAGCAGAAGTAGATAGTGCTTTTCTCGGCGTTATTTCCCGCAATTCCGTCCTGTACATAGGCGATGTTGGTGCCGCGAAAACGCAGTTGATCGAAGAAATCGCCGAAATGTGCGGTCTGACGTTGTTCAACACGCTCATGAGCCAGTCTACCAAACCAGAACAGATATTCGGTCCAGCTGATGTTCCTGCATTGGCGAAGGGTATCCAACGACGTAAGATCGATGGATATGCCCCTACCGCACAGATGTTGTTTCTGGACGAGATTTTCAAGGCAAACAGTGTAGTTCTGAACCCACTATTATGGCTGCTCAACGAACACAAATTCCGAAACGATGACGAGGGCATAATAGACTGCCCGCTCGTGACAACGTTTGCGGCGTCAAACGAAATCCCAACCGACGACGAAAGCCGACCGATCTACGATCGTTTTCTGTTGCGGCACAAGGTCCAGTACATCAAGTCGCAGTCGAACATGCACAAACTGCTACAAATGTCGATGGGTCGGTACAAGGTCACGAAACCAGAACCGCTTGGGTTGAAGACAATCAACTTATTGCGAAAGGCGTCGTCCTTGGTCAACGTTCCCGGTGAAGTGTGGGAAACGATGATAAGCACGCGTAATCAGGTACAGCGTGCAACGGGTATCGAGATTTCGGATCGTCGCATGGGGCGTGCAGTACGTTTGGTGCAGGCGCATGCACTCATCAACTATCGCAAAGAAGCCGAAATAGCAGACATCGACATTCTGTCCAACCTGCTATGGGATAACCCGGATCACATTCGCAAGGTTCGTTCCATCGTTGTGGCACGTTCTGGTCAG
>JAAEXZ010000142.1 GCA_017879645.1 Nitrosomonas sp. | reverse complement strand
CGTTGCGATGCTGTTATTTGGCGGTGAAGTGCTCTATTACTTTTCACTCGCATTGACCATCGGCATCCTATTTGGTATTTACTCATCGATTATGGTCGGTAGTTCAATCATCATGTTGTTAGGTGTCAAACGCGAAGATCTCGTCAAACTAGAGAAAAAACCGCTAGAAAATGATGGGGCTGTGGTGTAAGGGGAATTTAATTCGAATCATAAAAAAAGCACAGTGAAAGAACTATGTTCACTGTGCTTTGAGCAATATTTTTACAATTATGCTGCAGAAGGGGTACTTTTATTTTTTCTGCGCATGAGGAAGAAAGCGACCACGGCAATGACCAGCACGACAGGCGCGATGATCGCTGCTTTGGGCGTTGGACGTCCTTCACCCACTGAAAACGGAAAGCGTGATACATAATCCTGCGCTCCACCTGTCACCGTCACCAAGCCTACAAACTTCCCTTTTTCCGGAAAACTATGGTCTATCGCAATAGATGCCGATGGATATACTTTAGGTGGTAAGTGAAACACTGTGATTGCATCCAGATTCTCTTCCGAGCCTGTGTCACGTATGATTCTCACTTCAGTTGTCAATGGACGTAGTTCTTCTTGAATATAATCCAGCGCAATGACGGTCTTGCCAACTTCCGGGATGTCTTCACAGAATTCTTCTTCTTGTGATAAAGGCTGATAACCCGTGAAGTGCATACGATACGGCCCTACCGTCAACACACACATATCATCTGCCAATGCCAGCCCCCCGTGGGCTTGCACTTGCGTTGTAAACATTACGCTTGCTGCTAATAATACGATCAATGCTACGTGTTTTATTTCTGCTAATCTTGCTGACATTATTTAAAATTTCCTGTCGTTAATTGTTAGTTTATGATGATTCTTCTCTTCTTTGGATCATCTATCTAGTGTTTCTTCGATTCTCGTGAGCCCATCCACTCTCTGAGACGCCTTGATCTGAAGAGTTTATACCCAAGTATTGTTGCCAGCAATAGTCCTACTACAGGTCCTATCCAAGCTCTGAATACTTCAGCATAGTTGATCATTTCCACTCTCAAATGATATTCATAATTGAGCGGCGGTACGCCCTCCGCCGTTATCAATATCAAATATTTTCCTTGATCCAACTGGCTTTGAGTGCTGATTACGCCATCTTGATACAGCGCCGGCCGAATTTGTGAGACAGTTTCTCCTTCTTCCATTTTACTGCCCTTGACTATTTTCATTCCAATAGGCATCTCACGCAGCGAAGGATCCACTAGGTCAATGACCAGTATGGCATTTCCTGCCTTCGGTATATCCGTACAATAATGACCTTCTTCATCGACTTGTGGTTGGTAGGTACTCAGATGAATTATATTCTCGCCGATCCGGCGCATACAGCTATCTTCTTCCATCGCTACTTTGCCATGGGCTCTTGCTGTATGGGTGTAAAGTGCCATCACAAAAATAACAACACATAGTCCTACCTGTGTTATTTGCCTAACCACGAAAAACCCTCCTCTAGGTGCGCGACTTTCATTTTCTTTGTTTTATTGTTGTATTCGCATAGTGTGCAGTGTTTTATGCACTGTTTTTCTGCTGATAAAAAAACCGGCACACCGGCTGTCTTTCGACAGTGGTGTGCCGGTGTTGTGCCTATACTTGGCTTTATAGCTTCGTGAAGACCGGTATCACCGCTCCAGCAATACTGTTGATATAACGATTGCCTTGTGCATCAAAGGTCATCAGCAAACCACCAAAACGGCTCTCTGGGTCACCCAACAGAGCCATCAAACGTTGTACTTCCCACAACGCATCTTTGGCTTCCATCTTAACTTCCCGGGTTTCGCCAGGTTGTATGCCTTTGTCGCTATCCATCGTCAAACCAGTGGCTACCAGTTCACGTGGATAATCCGGATCCAGATGCGATTGGCCCAGCTTGTTGACAAAGCGCACACCCGCTGTCGTAAATTCACCAATATTGACTTCTGAGTCGCCATTGTTGGTGATTTCCATCGTCACGCGCAATGCACGGCCTGGTACGTCATAGTTCGCATGCGTTACTTTGATCGCTACAGGGTTTGGTGCAATCGGCATCGGTTCTACTTTCGATTCACCCGCTTGGATCGGTACCGTGTATGGGTGAACGCTTTCGGTATAACGATAGCCGCCCCATACCAGCGCACAGGTCAGAATCGCAACAGCCCATCCCAATTTACGATCAAACGGATCGAGCAGCAGTTCGTCGCCATACGCCAACAGTACCCGGCTACGCGGCAGGAACATCGGACGGGCTACGAATGCGCCAATCCAGAAGCAACCCAGTCCCAGCCATACGATGTGCCAGAAAATACCGTTACTGAAGTTGAATGTTTCCAGGTCGATGGTTTTACCCGTCAGTGTTGTAACCGGGTTGGTAAAGTCATCCCAGCTTCCTGAAATGTTCATCCATGAGGCAGGGCCTGCAATTGGACCTGCTTCTTTCACGTTAACCATCGCGTGCATGTGGTGACGTCCAGGTATGCGGGCTTTCAGTCTGACTTCAAATTCATAGTCACGACCAATTACCAGCGGACCTGAAATAAACGTAGGTTCGCCGTTCAGCTTGGTGCTCAAACGTACAAACACCGGGCTTGGGCTTCCTACGTTGAAAAATGCACGTTCTGGCTTACCTACCGCACGCGGCCAGTCTTCCGCCAGATGGAACTTACCTGTGATGGTCGCTATGTCATTAACTTTGGTGACTTTAGGTTGCCATTTCAGATCGTACCATTGAATCGTACGCATACGTAAGAACGGTTCTTGTGAACGTTCACCGTGTGCCGCTGCCGTCTTTACGTCTACCGTCAGTGTCAGCGCCAGTGATGCCGCTCCTATCGCAGCTCCGTACAGGCCTAATACGCCCAGCTTAAAAATGCTCTTTATACTCATTATTTGATCCCCTGTGCAAAGCCTTTTTCACCAAACGCCGTTACGTCGTTCTTCATCGAAATGCGTCCTCTTTCTCCTTTAACATAGTAGAAAGCGGTGCAGTACAGTTTGCCAAAGTACCACCATACGCAGAACATCAGCATCGATACAAACGCTGAGAAGAACGCTGCAATTACTGTCGTGTGACCACCAAAGGTACGCAGTGAGCCTTGTTCAATCAAGCGGACATATTCTGGCGTACCGGTACGTACATACAGGAAACCAGTGTAGTCAGCTACTGATAACAGGACACCTTCAACTACCACGGGTAAGTGGGTTGGGCCAAAAATCGGCCAGTTGCCTGGGTAGAAGAACAGTCCAAAAAATCCACCTCCCAACAGGGCTGTAACCAGCCAGTTACCCGTCAGCAACAGGATCGTGTCCATCATCAACGCACCAGGTATCATGGTCGATGGCAGTACGAAGTTCAGTGGATAATGTGACCACCAGTAAAAGCCCCAGTAGCGGGTGAGCCATTCACCTACTAACAGACATACGATACATAAGGTCGCTCCAAATGGCAGGCGATAGTTTACCCATAGGTAATACATCAGCGCCGCACAGTACATGATCCCTACAATCGGGGTTACTACAGGCCACCATTGACGGTCTTTCCAATCAAGCCAGAAATCCCAGTCTCCTGCCAGTAGCATGAAGTGCATGTGATACGTTCCAACCAGCAGAATGCACAGAATCGGAAAATATACCGCATCTATGTATCTGGACATCCTGACCGCTTCCGGCGGCATCTTTGCCGCTGCTATAATTTCGTCTGTTCTAGTCACTAGAAGACCCTCCCTTCAATTTCGTGTGATATTAATTTGAAAACCTGGCGATTCTTTTTGTCTTCGCTTTTCGTTGCGATAACTTCGCCCGGCATTTCGTCCTCAAACTTCTCTTTCTTCTCTTCCATCATTCCCACTCTTCTTTCCGAGCAGGAATGACCACTAACCTTGGATTAAGGAACAATCCGGTTATTGAGGATTTCTTTGCTTTGGTTATTCCAGATGACGTCTGTCAGGTTCGAATAACGGGTGATGATTTGTGCTGCAATTCCACCCGAGAATAAACCTGCCCAGCCCAGAATCACAAAGCCCCAGTGCAATGGCGCGCTAAACAGCTCTTCCATGAACCAGAAAGCATGACCCCATTCATTCAACCCTACGTTCGGCAGAATCATCAATGGG
>JAAEXZ010000047.1 GCA_017879645.1 Nitrosomonas sp. | reverse complement strand
GTCAACCATCTTTTGATACAAATAGAGGGGAGGTGAAACCTACAATCCGATCAACTCAGACTGAACACGACCATATCCGCAGTGATACTGTCCAGATTGGTCACGCCAGCTAGCTCGATGGAGGCAATACCGCCACCAAAAACGACGTTTACACCATTTACTGTCGACTCAACACTGGTAATCGCAGCAACCAGGTCAGTGACATTATCGACACCGACCTTTTCAGCATCGAAAAAGAAGCGATCTTCCCCGATTGTAAAGTCATTAATATGATAAGTACCAACACCGTAAAAACCAAAAGTGTCGTTACCTGCATCACCCCTCATCAGGTCATGGCCATCGCCAGCTCTCAAAATATCGTTGCCATCACCACCTTGAAGAATATCTGTACCCGTTTGCCCATCCAGATCATCATCCCCAGCATCACCTTCTAGGGTGTCATTGCCATCTCCACCCAATAGCGTGTCGTTGCCGGCTTCACCTTCGATTTCGTCGTGACCGGACTCACCGATCAAATCAAGATTATCTGCATCATCGCCAACAATTAAAAAATCATTGGGTCCAAATCCTCCTGAACCAAGACCTGGAAAAGAAATTCCATCAATAATATCGAATGTTGAAGATCCCTGACTTGGTCGCGTTACTTTCGTTGCGGGCATATAAATCACCTCCTAAAAACTGAATTGATAAACAGAACAATATCTCATCCGCATCAAATGAGAATTATTCCCAGTATAGGCGACAATGGGTAAAATACCAAGCAAAATTATTTTCGATTCGAATCATCATCATGACAGAAGAACTGGATTCACTGCTGGAACAGGCACAAACGCTCATTGCAGAAGGACAATATACTCAAGCAAACGAGATTTTGGAGCCGCTAAGAGACGAGCATCCTTTTTCCCATCAAGTGGCAAAGCTGTGGTGTTCCGTAGCATTGCAAACCAACCGGGCCAATGCGGTTTTAATCGATGCAGAAAAATTCTATCGCCACGCCCCGGATGATTTTCGCAGAGCTTACTGGGCATACATCTGGGGAACGGCTTGTTCGATAACACTGGATCTGCCCAATGCTCATAATCATTACACTGCGGCCCTGGAACACTTACTGACACTGGCCAAATCGGGCAAAATGCCACCTCAGCGCAAATTGCCAGAATTCGAATCCGTCGATAGCAACCTGTTCGTTTCGGGCAGGGCGGAAGAGCTGCTCTGGACAACCTGCGCTGCGTTGGCACAGGCCGGGGTTCAGGCATTTCCGTTTGCCGGTACCTTGCTGGGCTTAGTGCGACACAATCGCTTGCTGGATTTCGACAAGGATTTAGACATTGCCGTGTGGACAACCTCCCTGCCTGCCTGTTATGCCGAGCTGGAAAAGCTTGGCTGGATCAGAACGACCATGCACATCGACTACAGCAATTTCCGCGACTACATTCATCCGGAGCTGGGTATCACACTCGATGTCTGCGGCTTGCAGGCCAAGGACAAGCAGATACTGGGCGGTTTCTGGCTGCCGGATCACTCCGATGAATACCAGCGCGTCTCGGTTTTTCCGCAATTCGATCTGATCCAGAAACAAACTGCTCATGGCGATGTCTGGTTTCCCAAACAACCGGAAAAAATCCTGACTGCATTCTATGGTGACTGGCGCACGCCGAATCCCAATTGGGACACCGTGGTCTCGGCATTGAACCAGCAGAAATTCACCCTGCTGATACGCAACTACGCCTACCACCGGTTGATTCAACGCTGGCTGACCGGCGACTTGCCCAAGGCCTGGTGCTATGCCCACCAGATCGCATTGAAAGATCCCGACGATGTCCTGGCGCTACGCAGTCGTCAGTGGCTTGAACGTGCGATCACCCGTCTCAATCGGGAAATGCCCGTGTGGCCGCGCAGTCAGCGGCAGAAGCGCGTATATACGCGCATGGTGGCCGATCTGTTTCACGAAGGGCATGTCAATTTCCTGCGCGAGGCCCACGCACTCGGCACGCACTTGACGGTTTGCGTGGTATCGGATGAGCGCGTCGTGGAAAACAAGGGCAAATTGCCTGTCATGACCCAAGCTGAGCGCGCTGCCGTGGTTTCCGCTTGCCAGCATGTCGATGCCGTACTCACCGAAACCCCGTCGCAAGTGACACGCACCTACATGCAGCAACACGGCTTCGACCTCTATACCTTCGCCTGTGCCAGCGATCAGGAACGACAGGATAAATATGCCCTGTGCGCCGATCTGCCTGCGGCCATGATTCACGAACTGGATTACACGCCGGGTATTTCTACATCGGATCTGGTGCAGCGTATTCTGCACGGCGCCGGTCACAAAACCTCATAGCTTCTGAGTCGGCCCTTCATCGTCATTTTTTGCCGGGGTTTCACCCACCATCTGCACGGGTTGCGGAGAATCCTTGCCGCGTTGCGCTATCTTGCCGATCAACACAAAGAAATACGGCACGAAGAAGATCGCCAGGAAAGTCGCCGCCAGCATACCGCCAAACACTCCCGTACCGATGGAATGACGGCTGGCTGCACCGGCACCGGAGGCCATCACCAGCGGCAACGTTCCCAGTATGAATGCCATCGATGTCATGATGATCGGCCTGAAACGCAAACGCGCCGCTGTCAGTGCTGCATCCACCAGCGGCATGCCGGCAGCATGACTCTGATTGGCAAATTCAACGATCAGGATCGCATTCTTTGCCGCCAGACCGATCAGCGTCACCAATCCGATCTGGAAATAAATATCGTTGGTCAGCTCGCGTAGCCAGATTGCCACGAACGCCCCCAGAATACCGAATGGAATCGCCAGAATCACCGCAAAGGGAATGGACCAGCTCTCGTACAGAGCTGCCAGCACCAGAAACACCATCAGTAGCGCAAACGCAAATACGAAAGCCGACTGCCCGCTGGCCTTGCGTTCTTGCAGTGAAATACCGCTCCAGTCGATACTGTAGCCCTTCGGCACCAGCACTTCATTGGCGACCTGTTCCAGCGCCGCCAGCGCCTGGCCGGAACTGTACCCGGGAGCCGCGCTGCCCAGAATCAGCGCAGAATTGAAACCATTGAAATGCGTCACCGGATCCGGACCGCTGTTGAACTCCGTTCTCACCACGGCATCCAGCGGTATCATGGATTGCGACGAACCGCTGCGGGCACGCACATAAATCTTGCTGATGTCATCCGGATTGGAGCGGTATTCCGGCAGGGCCTCGGTCTGCACGCGGTAAATCCGTCCGTATTTGACGAAATCATTGACGTACAGATTGCCGAAATACGCCTGCATGGTATCAAACACCTCGGAAATCGGTATGCCGAGTGCCTTGGCCCGCTCACGATCAACCGTTGCATACACCCGCGGCGCGCTCACGCGAAAATTGGTATTGGCCACTGCGATCGCCGGATGCTCCATCGCCTTTGCGGAAAATTCCTGTGCCACGGCAGCAAACTGGGAAAAATCCCCGCCCCCGGGATCCTGCAATTGTGCCGAAAAACCACCTGTCGACCCCAGACCACTAATCGACGGCGCGTTGAAGGCCAGAATCAGGGCTTCCGGAATCTTGGCAAATTCCTGAAAGGCGGCGCCAATCATGGCCTGCACCCGCTCGGCAGGATGCTGGCGTTGGTCCCAGTGATGCAGCGGAATGAACATCGTTGCCTGATTGGTACCACGGGTACCGAAGACGAAATTCTGTCCCGCCAGCGTATCCGTGGAATGCACAGCAGGCAAGGACTGGAAATACCCCTCCACCTGCTCCAGCACCTTGATCGTACGTGCCATCGACGCACCATCGGGCAACTGAATCACCGTAATGAAATAGCCCTGATCTTCTTCCGGCAAGAAACTGTCGGGTATTATCGTAAACAATCCCCACACCATGACCAGCAAGGATATAAACAGAATGAACGCCATTCTGGATCGCTGGATCACGCCCCCAACCATGCCGACATACCGCGCCTGCGTCCAGTCAAAAAACCGGTTGAACACCTGCCAATGACGCTTTGGAACACCGTGCACAGGTTTCAGCACCAACGCGCACAATGCCGGACTCAGTGTTAGCGCCACGAATCCGGAAATGGCCACCGACAGGGCAATGGTAATGGCAAACTGCTTGTAGAGCTCGCCGGTAATGCCCCCCAGAAATGCCACTGGTACAAATACAGCAGCCAGCACCAGCACAATGGCAATCACCGGTCCGGTCACCTCATCCATGGCCTTCTTGGCCGCATCCTTGGGTGACAAACCGTCCTGGGACATGTGTCGTTCCACGTTCTCCACGACAACGATGGCATCATCGACGACGATACCGATGGTCAGCACCATGCCGAACAAGGTCAGCGTATTGATCGAGAACCCCAGCGCTTCCATGCCCGCCAGCGTACCGATCAGGGAAATGGGCACGGCAATGGCCGGAATCAGGGTTGCCCGCCAGCTCTGCAAAAATACGAATACCACCAGAATCACCAACAGCATGGCCTCGGCCAGCGTCTTCACCACCTCCCGGATTGAAACATCAATGAACCTGGTGGTGTCGTACGGAATATCATATGAGACACCGGCCGGAAAAGCTTTACTCAACTTGTCCATTTCATCGCGCACCAGTCGAACCGTATCCAGCGCATTGGCGCCCGGTGCGAGAAATGTCAACAAAAAGGTGTTGGGCTTACCGTTCCAACGCCCCTGCAAATCATACGATTGCGCACCCAGTTCTACCCGCGCCACATCGCGCATGCGCACCATGGAGCCATCCGGATAGGCACGGATGATCATGTCTTCGAATTCCTTGACCTCGCTCATGCGGCCATGCGTAATCACCGGTATGGTCAGTTCGGTACCGTGCGGCGTCGGTTCGCGGCCTATCCGTCCCGCAGGAAAATCGCGGTTCTGTTCGCGTACCACGGCGGCAATCTCGGTCGGTGTCAGATTCAGTTGCGCCATGCGCACCGGATCCAGGATCAGGCGCATGGAATAATTCTGCCCGCCAAAAATGACTGCGTCTCCCACCCCGGGAAGGCGCTTGACATTATCAAGTATGCGCAGCAACGCGTAGTTCGACAAAAACACGTTGTCATGCTTCGGATCGGTCGAACTGAGTGCCACCACCGCCAGCAAATCCGGCGAAGTCTTTTTCACCGTAATACCTTGACGCACTACTTCCGTCGGCAACTGCGGTTCCGCAAGACGTTGGCGATTCTGCGTCTGCACCTGCGCAATATCGATGTCGGTACCAATCTCGAACGTCAGCTTCATCGTCATGTGGCCGTCGTTGGTACTGGTCGATTCGTAATACAGCAGATTATCGATACCCGGCAGCTGCACCTCGATCGGACGTGCGACGGCTTCTGCAACCACCTCGGCGCTGGCACCGGGATAATCGGCGTCGATCTGCACCATCGGTGGCGTGATTTGCGGGAATTGCGCAATGGGCAGTTTGTTCAGTGCCACCAGACCGATCACAACGATCATGATCGACAGTACCGAAGCAAAAATGGGGCGATCGATGAAAAAATGCGGTTTCATGGCGCACCTTGCATATCGGATTGCTCGGCAACAGGTGGCTGCGACCCTTTTTCAGCCTGCGCTGGAATGGCCGTCACCTGCACGCCGGGCAGAATACGGAAAAATCCCTCGACCACGACCCGTTCTCCAGCCTGCAAACCTTCCTCGATGAGCCATTCCTTGCCCCGCCACATACTCGCACGGATCGCACGCAATTCCGCCTTGTTGTCCTGACCGATGACGAACACGAAGGAACCGCTCGGTCCCTGTTGCACCGCACGCTGCGGTATCAGGATGGCATCATTGCGGATATAGCCCCGGATACGAACCTTGACGAACTGCCCGGGATAAAAATATGATTGCCCCGGAGAAAAACTGCCTTCGGGATTCGGAAACACGAACCGTCCCTGCAATGTACCGGTTTCCGGGCGTAGCGCCACGTCGGCAAAATCCAGTACCCCTTCCTGCGGATACACGCTGCCATCCGTAAACGTCATTACACCGCGCAACTGGAAAATATCCGGTCGCTGCACCTTGTGCTCCGCCAGTTCACGGCGACGCCGCAACAGATAGCTTTCAGGAACACTGACATTGACATACATCGGATCCAGTTGATCGATGGTCGCCAGCAATGTGGTCTGCGCCGTGATCAGTCGCCCCTCGTAATACAGGCTGCGGCCAATGCGCCCGTTGACCGGCGCAGTGATCTCGGTATTGTCGAGATCGAACTTGGCCTTCACCTGCTCGTTCTGTGCAGCTTCCAGTGCTGCCTTGGCTGCCAGCACTTCGGCTTGTGCATCGTCGACATTCTTTTTGCTGACCGCCTGCTGCGCCAATAGCGGCTTGACGCGCGCCAGATCCTGCTTGGCCTGGTCCAGCCTGGCCTGCGCCTGTGCCACCTTGGCCTTGCTGCTCAGATAAATCGCCTTGAAAGGCACAGGATCGATCAGATACAGCCGGTCACCCTTTTTGATATTGCGTCCCTCGGTGAAATACACTTTCTTGATGATGCCACTCACCTGGGCACGAATCTCCACCGGACGAAAAGCCTCGGTCTGACCGATAAATTCCGGCTCATCCTGTATGGTTTGCGTTGCCACCGTAATGACCTCGACCTGTGGTGCCTGTGGCGCCGGGGGAGAAGTCGATGAACCGGAACATCCGGCAAGCCACAACACCATTCCTAAGCATCCCCCTGCCAGACCTATCCAGTTATGTGGGATTCGTAATATCGAATTCATCGGACCCTATACCTCTTTTCTATTGAATCGGCACATAGCTTTCCTGCTCGTCGATGCACGGTTCAGCAGGCATGCTTGCTCACCCAGGCTACATAGTGCTCCATCCAGTTCTGCAGAAAATCACGACTGGTCTCACCGATGTTCCCGTCGGCATCAAACAACCCATCCCGCATCTGAACGAAAGCTTCGGGCTGCCCCAGTGTCGGCACATCCAGATAAGCCAAAATATTGCGCAGATGCTGCTGCGCCATGGCCGTGCCATTGGCGCCGATCGACACCCCCAGAACACCCGCGGGCTTACCGGCCCATACGCTTTGCCCATAAGGCCGGGAAGCGTGATCGATGGCGTTTTTCAGTACGCCCGGTATGGAGCGATTATATTCCGGTGTCACAAACAGCAAGCCTTGCGCAGAGACGATGTCCTGCTTGAGCCGTTTCACCGATTCGGCCTGTACATTGTCGTCATCCTGGTCGTACAATGGCAAATCATCGATGCGCACAGGATGAAATGAAAATTCGGCTGGAGCAAGTTTGGCCAACGCCGTAGCCAGCTTGCGATTCAACGAATCCTTGCGCAAGCTGCCCACCACCGCTGCGATTCGATACTGATTCAAAGTAGTAACCTCCAATAAATTAATGGGTTGTCGGCACCCGGGAAACAGAAATTTCGATTAACAATCATCGAGCTAGTCAACCTATCCGATCCCCAGCTTACGCGCCGATCGTAATACGAGACTTAGCGTGCCCATCCGCCCCCCAGTGCCTTGTAGAGTTGCACAACCGACACCAGATGCAAACGGTGTGTGGCACTGAGCGCCGATTCCGCATCGAACAGGGTGCGTTTTGCCAGCAATACATCGACATAGCTGGTCACACCTCCTTCATAGCGCAGATTGGCCACCTGCAATGCCGATTGCAGTGCAGCAACCTGCTGTTGTTGCGCCTTGAACTGATCGTCTGCCGTGCGAATGGCGATCAGAGCATCCTCGACTTCCCTGAAAGCCTGCAGGATAGTCTGTTCATATTGCGCCAGCGCCTGCCTGGCCTGCGCTTCCGCTGCACGCTGTTCGAAACCGAGGCTTTTGGCATTCAGCAGCGGTCCGGCCAGTCCCAATCCGCCCACACCGAATTCGCTACCCGACGTCAGCAGATTGGACAGGGCCGGGCTAGCCACACCAAGAAAACCGGTCAGTGTCAGCTTGGGAAAACGCGATGCCTTGGCCACACCGATCCGGGCCGTCGCCGCAGCCAGATTCTGTTCTGCCTGCAGGATATCCGGACGGCGTTGCAGTAACTCGGATGGCAATCCCGCCGGCACTTCCAGCAACGTCAATTGCCCCATCAGCGCATGTCCACGTGCAATCGGCAAGGGTTTCCTTCCCAGCAGCACACTGATTTCATTTTCCTTCTGCACTACCCTGCGCTCCAGCTCTGCCACACGGGCAGAGGCATTGGCACGCTCGGCCGCGAACTGGTCAAAATCCAGTCTGGAGATCATGCCACCCTGGAGTTGCGCCTGTGCAATGCTGACCGATTCCTGCCAGGATGCCAAGGCGCGATGTGCAATATCCAGCTGACTATCTAGTTGCAGCAGATCGAAATAGGCTTGTGCGACCGCACTGATCAAGGTCAGGACAATCGCACGGCGATTTTCCTCACGCGCCAGCAAATCCGCACGCGCCGCTTCATTGGAACGACGTATCCTGCCCCAGATGTCGATTTCCCAGTTCAGGGTGGTCTGCCCGTAGTAATTGAACGGTGTGGCAAACCCCGGGCGCAGGAATCCTCCCAGTGTTCCCATCACAGGGGCATTAGCATTGACATCCATGTTGGGCAGAAAGTCCATCAGGGTAACATTCAGCCTGGCCTGCAGTTCTTCCACACTGGCCACGGCCTGCTGCAGGTCCTTGTTCTCTTTCAGGGCCAGATGTATCAACTGCTGTAGTGTTTCATCGCGAAGCAATTGCCACCACGGCAGATTGGCAATCGATTGTCCCTCGGTTTCCGCCATGCGAAAACGCTCTGCCATATCGATTTCTGGCCGCCGGTAATCGGGCCCCAAAGCACACCCCGTCAGCAGCAAGCCCACCAGATACCAGCCCGCAAGACGCCGCGCCCTGTTCGTCACGGCGATCGGTTCCCAGTTTGAAAAACGACTCAATCCTTTCATCACAAACTTGTCAGTTGCATTAAACATACACAGATCAATAAATTGATCGATCCCATCCACGCACCCCTGGATAGCCGGTCGGGCATGATTACTACAACGACGCGACACCCCTTGCGACGCTGTATCATAAATTTTACCTATCTGAACTATACCTTTGTCTGTAGGACATTGCTGATGTTAATTGTTTCCCCTTTCATGTTAGCGTTGCTACCCGGCTGATTTCTCTCACATTACTACCAGACATGTCGAGTGCAACGATAAATGAAGCGTATTGTTATCTGGCTCCTGAATATCCCACACGGAATTTCAGCGCGCTGCTCTTTCGCAAAATCCGGATTCCGGCGCCAGCAGACTGCTTTCCGTTTCCCGGTAATTGAACGGAATGATCACGAGCAAGTGTACCAAGATACTGATCGTCGAGGATGAACGCATCGTCGCGGTGGATCTGAAGAACCGCCTGACCAAGCTGGATTACCAGATCACAGGACTGGCAGCCGACAGTGACAAAGCATTGACACTCATCAATCAGGACCCTCCCGATATCATTCTCATGGATATCCGTATCCAGGGCGGCCTGGATGGTATCGAAACAGCAGCATTATTGCAACGAACCCATAGCATCCCGGTCATTTACCTGACAGCTTATTCGGAACAGCAAACCCTGAACCGGGCTATCGCAACCAAGCCCTATGGTTATCTGCTGAAACCTTTTTCGGATCGGGAACTGCATATTACGATCCAGGTCAGTCTGGAGCGCTTTGCCAGCGACACGCAGTTCCGCAAGAACGAACAGCATTTTCGCCTGGCGCTGGAAGCAGCTCACTTGGGCACATGGGAAATTACCAGCGATTCGCAGGAAGTCAATCTCGGCAAAAGCCCTGATGGACATCTTTATCCTCTACTCAGCTGGAAGCATTTCTTTGCTGTAATCGACAAAAACGATCAATCGCGGGTCAACGATTTCATCGATAGTCTGCGCAAGAACAAGGTCAGTACAGCCGAAATCGAGTTTCGCGTCGCCACGGAATCACCGCAGGACTACTGGTTCAAACTGTATGGCAAGTCGTTTCACAGCAACGCACTCAACCACCATCAAACGGTTGGCATATTGCAGGAAATCACTGAAAGCCGGCAAATCCAGAATGAGCTGGCACAAGCCGCAGCCGTTTTCAAATACGCTGTCGAAGGCATCATCGTCCTCGACAAGAACAGGTATTTCACCTGCGCCAACGACGCCTTCTTCGGTATCACAGGTTTTCAGGCAGCCGATCTGCTGGAAAAGGAACTCCCCTTCCTGACCGAGCATAATCTGGGCAAGCATGATTACGATAGAATCTGGCAGACCGTCGACCAGTCCGGCTACTGGTTGGGTGAAGTCGCAGCCGTCAAGCATGACAGTGAACCTATCTATATCTGGTTAAGCATTGGCCTCATTCCTGTGGAAAGTGCCAGGGATCAGCGATTCGTGGTCATGATTTCGGACATCACCGGTATCCGGGAAACCGAAAAACAACTCTCGCAAATCGCTTACTACGACAGTCTGACGAACCTGCCCAACCGCATGCTGATCATGGACCGCCTGAAGCAATCCATCGCACAGGCTGCGCGCGACTCATCACTGCTGGGCGTGTTGTTCATCGATCTGGATAATTTCAAGCGTATCAATGACACCCTGGGGCATAACAACGGCGACACCTTGTTATTCTTCGTATCGCAGAAAATGCAGGCAGTACTGCGGCAAAGCGACACACTGGGACGCCTGGGCGGGGACGAGTTCATTGTGATCGTAACCCATGTGGAGTCTCACGAAGGATTGATCCGGGTCGCCGAAAAAATACGCGAAAGCCTCGCCAGCCCCATCATCATCGACAACATCGAAATCGTACCGTCGTGCAGTATCGGTATCAGTCTGTATCCGGATCATTCGATTCACTCCGACGAGTTGGTACAAATGGCCGATACCGCCATGTATGAAGCGAAAAACAAGGGTCGAAACAGTTTTGCCTTCTATCATCGCTCACTGACACAAAAAGCGGCACATCATCTGACCCGCGAACGCGAACTGTATCATGCGCTAACGCAACGTCAGTTTCGCCTGCATTACCAACCGCAATTCTCGCCCTCAAAACAGAAAATAACCGGGGTTGAAGCCCTGATCCGCTGGCAGCATCCTCATAAGGGTCTGCTCTCACCTGCCGAAATCATTCCAGTGGCGGAAACCAGTCGACTAATCATCGAGATCGGCAACTGGGTCCTGACGGAAGCCTGCCAACAGTTGAGTGAGTGGCGCGATATGGGCATCGACGATCTGCGTATTGCGGTTAATTTGTCGATCCGACAACTCGCCGACAAGAACTTGATGAAATTCATTGCTGACTTGCTGCAACAATATGCCATACCAGCGCATCTGCTGGAGCTTGAGATCACGGAGTCGTGCCTGCAGGATGAGCTGCTGTACATCAATAGCCTGGAACAACTGGACAAACAGGGTATCCCAATCTCGATCGACGACTTCGGAACCGGTTATTCCTGCCTGAGTTCGTTAAAAAACCTGCCCATACAGCGACTCAAGATCGACAAAAGTTTTGTCCAGGGCATCCCGGAGGACAGCAATGATTGTGCGATCGCCTCGGCGATCCAGGTATTGGCGCAGAAACTGGGTTTACAGGTTATCGCCGAAGGGATCGAAACGATGGAACAAATCCATTTCCTGACGCAACTGGGATGCGATGAGCTGCAAGGCTACCTGTTGAGCAAACCGGTCGCGCCCGAACGGATCCCGGAGATCATCAGGACGTTGCCCGCTGAACTACAAACGATGACTTCGTAGTCTTCATACCCTGACACAAACCTCCCGGGAGGACACTTTTGCATGTCACATACAAAACAGCATCCCACCAGCACGGCGGAAGCCATGCTCAGTATGGCCGTCGAAGCCTCACCAAGCGGCATGATCATGACCGATCATGCGGGTACCATAGTCATGGTCAACAGCGCCACCGAAGCCTTGTTTGGATTTACCCGCAGTGAATTGATCGGCCAGTCTGTGCACGTGCTGATTCCACAAGTCCAGCGCGCCCATCATCCCCAGCTACTGCAACACTATGTCGAAAATCCGGGCGCACGTCCGATGGGGCATGGCCGCGATCTCAGGGGTTTGCGCAAGAGCGGGGAGGAATTTGCCGTCGAGGTCGGCTTGAATCCCATTCATACCCCGCAAGGCCTGATGGTACTGGCATCGATCATCGACATCACCGCTCGCAAGCAGCAGGAACAACAACTGCAATCCGCGCTGAAAGAAAAAAACCTGCTGTTGTCGGAAATCCATCACCGGGTAAAAAACAATCTACAGATCATCGACAGCCTGCTGGGCATGCAGGCAGACAATCTGCACCACGAAGCGGCGGTATCCATGTTGCAAGACTGTCAAAACCGGATCAAGTCGATGGCCATGATTCATCAGGTCCTGTACGAATCGGCCGATTTCTCCCAAGTCGATTTTGCTGCTGTCACGCATCGTCTGATCAACAGCCTGTCCGTCTCCTATGCCCTGAATCTGTCGAATATCGTAATGACCATGGACATCGATGATGTACAGCTCCCCATCGACATCAGTATTCCGCTGGGGCTGATACTGAACGAGTTGTGCACCAACGCGATGAAATACGCATTCATCGACCGGAGTCGGGGTAAAATTGCCATCGGCCTGAAACGGCACGCCGAGCACAGGATCGAACTGACAGTCACCGATGATGGCGTAGGATTGCCGGCTGAAGTCGACCTTGAAAGCGCTTCGACACTGGGGTTGCAACTCGTCCACCTGTTATGCGAACAAATCTCGGCACGACTCGACATTCATCGCAGCGATCCCACACGTTTTACCCTGCTGATTCCGATTCCGCGCAATACGCACTCTTGACCGAGGTACGCCGGTCAATTCCGCTTCATGGGTTGCAGTTTGCCGTAAGTCAGGGTACGCCATAGCCACTCGAGTGGTCCAAAGCGAAAATACCGCAACCACCAGGCGCTGAACACCCCTTGCAACCCATACACCAGCACCCCCAGCAGAAATACCGGGGTGATTCCGAGCTGCCCAAACTGTCCCAGCCCATAACCATAAAAAATAGAGGTAAAAATGACCGATTGCATGATGTAGTTGGTAAAAGCCATACGGCCAATCGGTGCAAAAACGTGTAACCAGGATCCTGCCTGCGTAAACTCGACCAGGGCAATCACCGCAGCGGCATACCCGCCAGCCAGTATTACGACCGTGATATTTTGTATGGCGGTCCGCAAGGGATTGATGGCATTCCAGTCATCGTAGGCTTCCATCGAGGTTGCAATCATCAAGCCCGCACCCAGTACCAAACCCGCTTTTGCCAGGTTGATCAGCAGACTTCGATGCGCTGCGGGATGCTGCAGGAAACCGCTACGCCACAGATACGCACCGAGCAGCATCAGCGCCAGTGTGCGCGGAAAGATATAAAGATGCAAAGGCAACAAGCTGGGTATCTCGGATAAGCTGAGTTGCAGAATCTGTCCATAACTGCCGGTCGCATACACGGCATTGACAACCGGAAGATGCTGCACGATCCAGGCTTTTTCATAGGCTGCAACAGGCAGCGGCACGATAGAAATGACAATATAGATAACAAACAGGCACACCGACGACAGCGCCAGCACCCAGCGCGGCGCCGCCAGCAGGGGCAGAAACAGCAATGCCGCCAGGGCATACTCGGCCAGAATGTCGCCATTCCAGATCAGCAGCAGGTGCAGCAATCCGAATACGAGCAGCACCAACATACGGCGCCGTAGCCAGTACAAGGGACGATCCATTTTCTGAAAACGCTCGTACTGCACGGCCAGGCCGACGCCGAACAGAAAGGAAAATACCAGCACTGCCTTGGATTCGAGTCCATAGTAAACGAATCGCTCAATGACGCGATCGATCCACCAGGGCGATGCAAACGGCTCGACGACAAATTGCTCGAAAATCGAGATGCGGAACTGAAAAATCAGGTTGACAATCAGCACGCCGAATAACGCCAGTCCGCGCAGGATGTCGATGGAATTGATGCGTTTCTTGGGCTCAAGCGCTTGTAACTTGTGCATCTGGATGGTGATTCTCGCTCCTGCTGATGTTTGTAGTACTCGCCAGTTCGTTCAGCATACTAGCACGTCCAGCAAAACTGTCTTCACGATAAAAAGCCCCGCTTTCCTGCCACTGTTCACCCAATCGATTCGATTGCGGCTTCCTATAATGATCGACAAGCTGCTGTAGATCGTCGTGATTGAATGTGAGCCAGCATGGCATCAGCAGCAGCGAACAGTAGCATATCATTGCATTGAGCGCCCGGAAATCACTGAGGAATCGACAACATGTCTCATCACATCGACCTGAAACAATCACTCGAACATATCGATGCTTTGCCGGCCATGCCGGTTATCGCCAAAGAAATGCTGACACTGGCCTTGGATACGGACGAAGGTGAAGCGCGATTGCTGAAACTGATCGCGCAAGACCCCCAGATTTCCGCGAGAGTCATCGGCATGGCGAACAGTTCGCTATTTGGTGCACCAGGACATATCACTTCGGTCAGCGATGCGGCAATGCGCCTGGGATTGACACAAGTCAAATCGGTGGCCATCGGCATGGCAGCCATCTCCGCCCTGACCAAGCACCCCGAAGCCAAGCTGAAATCCACTGATCTCTGGACACACAGCATTGCCATTGCGTCGACCATGCGCACCATCGCCAAACACATGCCCAGCAGAATCCGGCCATTGGACGATCAGATTTTCCTGGCCGGCCTACTGCACGACATCGGTTTCAGTGTCATCAACTATATTGCCAAGGACCTCGGTAATTCACTCTACGATACCATGCACAACACACCCGATGCCTCGCTATGGGATGTCGAATCCGATGTACTCGGCACGCACCATGGTGAAGTGGGTGCGCAACTGGGATTATCCTGGGGTTTACCCGAAGACATCATCACGGTAATCCGCCATCACCATGATCCGGATCATCCAGACGCCAGCGCCACTCCTCTGGTCAGGCTGGTCAATATTGCGGAGAAAATGCTGCCGGATTTTGCCGTGACCGAACATACCACGGTTTCAATAACGGATGCAGAGTGGCTGGGTTTGGATATCGAGCCTGAAGAAGCCAGAACCATCGTACTCGACCAGCCCTGGTATTAAGACCCAGCTCACATGACGACACCCTCCATCCGGGTGGATCGTCGACTGATTAAAGCGCAGATCGATCTCATCATTCCATTGCAGAATCTACGGATTTCTGTCTGGAGGCATAGGCATAACCCGCCAGTGCACCCACAACGACACCCAGAGGCGTCGCAATGAAGATTCCAACCAGCGGTCCCTGACCGGTATCCTTACCGATCGCCATCGGGCCCAGAAAACCGATGATAAAGCACAATCCACCGAGGATCAGTGCCCCACTGGCAATGGCCATGACAGGGTGGATGTGATCCCCGGATACCAGCTTCCAGGCAGCCCATGCCGCCAGCATGGCACTCGCCAGAGAAGGTATGGCCAGTATCGTCATAGCATATTGCGTCGTAATCGATAGAATCGTTCCGACAGAAAACAGTACGATCAAAAACATCATCAGCGAAACGATCGGTTTAAGTATTTGAGTCATTCCCACGCCTATCCATATTTGCATTCATTTAACCCGGCGTTATTGTAATATATCTTTTTATATAAAATTCGGACCTGTAAAAAAACCACGGCGGGAAAGATGACGGAAATGGCTATACTGGATATACAGCGACGCAGGTTGTTACATTACGGTTTCGTCGGACTGGGTGCTTTTTTTGGTAGCACCCTGCTGCCAACCTCCGCGATGAGCACCGTCCTGTCGCTGGGCACACTGGGCAAACTCCTGTCCGCAGATAAAAATGGCATACGCTTACCAGCCGGATTTACTTCCCGCGTCATTGCCCATTCCGGGCAGATGCTGTTTGGCTATAAATGGCATGCCGCACCCGATGGCGGAGCCACCTTTGCTACCACCGACGGCGGCTGGATCTATGTCTCCAACAGCGAACTCAAAAACAAGACCGGCGGCGTGGGTGCAGTACGTTTCAACGCGCAGGGACAGCTTATCGATGCCTATTCGATCCTGAATCATACCGATCGCAATTGCGCAGGCGGCCCCACCCCTTGGGAAACCTGGCTATCCTGCGAGGAAACCGATACCGGGCAAGTCTGGGAATGTGACCCGACCGGCAACAAGGCAGCCTGCGTCAGACCCGCGCTGGGCACATTCCGTCATGAAGCCGTGGCTGTGGATCACCAGAACAAGCAACTGTATCTGACCGAAGACGAACCGGATGGCTGCCTGTACCGCTATACCGCCAGCACCTTCACCGCTGCCGGACACCCGAGTCTGAATGACGGCATCCTGGAAGTTGCTGACGTCGTCAACGGCACCACCGGGTTAGTGCGTTGGCTTCGTGTTCCCGATCCGCAGGCCACAACCAAGGCCACTCGCAGACAGGTAACCGGAGCAACGCATTTCGATGGAGGCGAAGGCATCTGGTATCACCAGGGCGTCATCTACTTTTCCACCAAGGGTGACAATCGCGTCTGGGCCTACCACACCCGCGACCACAACCTGAGCATTCTGTACAATGCGGCCGCATACCAGCAACCCGTCCTCACCGGTGTGGACAATATCACCGGTAACGCGGCAGGTGAACTGCTCGTTGCCGAAGACAAAGGGAACATGCAGATCGTCGCGGTCACGGCTGACAAGGTCGTCCCGGTTCTACAGGTCGTAGGGCACAACGGTTCGGAAATCACCGGACCGGCACTCAGTCCCGATGGTTCACGCCTGTATTTCAGCTCACAACGGGGAAAAACCGGTCTGGTGGAAGATGGTGTGACGTTCGAAATTACCGGCCCATTCTGAATCGTGCCGATGCTGCCAATCCGTACAACCGGCACAGCACTTGATATGACAACCAAGCATCCCCATTTAAATACGTGGCAACGCATGGAGCCAACGGCATTCTCGCTGGCAGGTGACATACATCGATTCTCGCCATTGCGTTCGACACCATAACAAACAGGGAGAATTCATTTGGAATTCAAGGATTATTACCAGACTCTCGGCGTTGCACGCGATGCCACTGCTGACGAAATCAAGAAGGCATTTCGCCGCCTAGCACGCAAGTATCATCCTGATGTGTCCAAGGAAGCCGACGCCGAATCAAAAATGAAGGAAGTCAATGAAGCCTATACCGTCCTGTCCGATCCGGAAAAACGGGCAGCTTATGATCAACTTGGCCAGCGAGGATTTCAGGGCGGCAGCGAATTTACCCCTCCCCCCGGATGGGATGCCAATTTCGAATTCAGCGGACGGGGCTACAACGGTGCACAATCCGCAGACTTCAGCGATTTTTTTGCGGAATTATTCGGCAGGCAGATGGGTGGAGAGCGGCACAGCCACCAGCGCATGCGCGGTGAAGATCACCATGCCAAGATCATGCTGGACCTGGAAGACTCCTATCACGGCACAACCCGCAGCCTGACACTGCGCATGCCCAAACTCGATAACAGGGGACAGGTTGTTTTTGCCGAGCACACGCTCAATGTTCGCATCCCCAAAGGCGTGCACGCCGGCCAGGTCATCCGTTTGGCCGGTCAGGGAGGCCCCGGACATACCGCAGAAGCTGCTGGAGATCTGTATCTCGAGGTACAATTCAAACCGCATGCACGGTATCGCATCGATAACAAGGATATCTACATCACGCTCCCGGTTGCACCTTGGGAAGCTGCGCTGGGGGCCACGGTTCAGGTACCGATACCCGATGGCGCCGTCGATGTGCGCATACCCGAAAACTCGCATGGCGGTCGTAAATTGCGTCTGAAAGGCCGCGGCATCCCATCCGCCACACCTGGCGACCTATATCTGGTTCTGGAAATCGTCCTGCCGCCTGCAACAACGTCCAAGGCACGGGAATTTTATCAATCCATGGCGCAGGAACTGGCGTTCAATCCGCGCCAGCACTTCGGAGGTTAAAACATGACGCATGACATTGATGCCAGCCTGCCGGAATACACACAGTTTAATCTGGATCAGCTCGCCCAAGGCTGCCAGGTGAGTCGCGAATGGATCATCGAACGGGTTCAGTCGGGCTTGCTATGGCATGACGAAACGTCATCCGCCGATCCTGCCTCATGGTCATTCGATAGCCGAAGCTTCGTGCGCATCCGACGCATCGTGACCATCGAGCGGGATTTCGAGTGTAATGCCGAATTGGCCAGCCTGGTCGCTGACATGATCGAGGAAATCGAAACACTGCGCGCAAAACTGCATGTTGCCGATTCACATGCGCACCGGAAAAATTCCGAACCTTGACCGCAGTCTTTTTTCGATAAGGAAAACCATGACCCTGCATATCGTTTGCCCGCACTGCCATGCCACCAATCGCGTTCCCAACGAACGTCTGACCAGCGGTCCCAATTGCGGTGCCTGTCACCGGGCGCTATTCACCGCAAGCCCGGTAGAAATCACCGAAGCACACTTCAGTCGCCATATCGACAACAACGATATCGCCGTACTGGTCGATTTCTGGGCACCCTGGTGCGGTCCTTGCCGCATGATGGCGCCAGCCTTCGCCAATGCGGCGATCACGCTGGAGCCGCACATGCGTCTGCTCAAGGTCAATACCGAGGACGCTCAGACTCTTGCGGCTCATTACCAGATTCGCAGCATTCCGACCCTCGTACTGTTTCGCGGCGGACGGGAAATCGCCCGGCAATCGGGTGCACTGGGCGAACAGGATATTGTGCGCTGGGCACGAACATACCTTTCGCCAGCCAACGGATAACAAGAACAATCAAGGAGCCATCGCTTTATGCCCAGTAACGGACTACTACAGCGCCTGGTCGGATTTGCGCTGGTCGTCATTTTATTGACATTGTTTTTAGACTCATTTCTGTCCCGGTATTTTCCCGATGCACTGGACTGGAGTCGGTCATCCGGCCCCGGTTCGGCCAGGCAAGTCGAACCCCGGGTGGTGCAGGCACGCGGCAATCTCGCCGAAGATGAAAAAAGCACCATCGAGCTATTCGAAAACTCCCGCGACTCCGTCGTTTTTATCACCACACGGCAGCGCGTCATGGATGCCTGGACACGCAATATCTTTTCGGTACCAAGCGGCAATGGCTCCGGTTTCATCTGGGATGGCGACGGTCATATCATCACCAATTTTCACGTCATCAAAGGCGCCAGTGAAGCCACCGTGCGCCTCGCTGATGGCCGAGACTACAAGGCTGCACTGGTCGGAACCAGTCCCGCACACGATATTGCCGTGCTGAAAATTGGTATCGGTTTCGAGCGCCCCGCGCCCGTTCCCTTGGGCAGCAGTCACGATCTGCGCGTAGGACAAAAAGTGTTTGCCATCGGTAATCCGTTTGGACTGGACTGGACACTGACAACCGGCATCATCTCGGCTCTGGACCGGGCACTACCCAGCGGTGATGGCCGCACCATCGATAACCTGATCCAGACCGATGCTGCCATCAATCCCGGTAACTCGGGTGGACCGCTATTGGATTCCGCAGGGCGCCTGATCGGCATCAATACCGCCATTTACAGTCCCAGTGGCGCGAGCGCCGGTATCGGATTTGCAGTTCCGGTGGATACCGTCAACCGTGTCGTGCCCCAGTTGATCAGCCGCGGCAAATACATCCGTCCGGCACTGGGCATTGCCATCGATGACAAGCTGAATGTTCGCCTGACCGAACGCCTGAGACTCAGCGGTGTCGTCATCCTGAACGTCAGTCCCGGTTCGTCTGCCGATTCGGCTGGACTTCGTGGCGCCACATTGACCCCGGACGGCAATATCATTGCCAACGACATCATCATCGCCATCGACGGCAGACCGGTCGATTCGGTGGACAAACTGCTTCTATCCGGGTTACCCTATTGCGCAAGGGCCAGGAAACGGAAGTGCCCATTACGCTGCAGCCGGGTGAATAGGCAACACACGCTATTGTCCGGATACATCGCACAAACGATTCCGGTTAGTAAGTAACCAGTCTGTTACCCATGGGCCAAAAAGGATTACACTTGCCCCTTGCCCCAGTAACCCCTATCTGGAGGATTTCGATGAAATGGCTCGCAAGAAAACGGAATGTGCGATCCTTGCTGAATGGCTGTCTGTTCAGTCTGCTTTGCCTGCTGGCCATCACCAGCCAGGCGCGCGACCTCAACACCATTACCGTTGGCATCATTTCTCCCAGGGATGGCAGCAATCAGACCCTGACCGGTGAATCGCATGAAGAAAGCATTCGCCTGGCATTCAATCATCTGGGGCCGTTACAGGTCGGCGATTTGCAGATAAAACTGGCCCTGAGTCCCTGGAATGATCAGGGCAAGCCGGACGTTGCCGCATCCGGCGCCGTACAACT
>JAAEXZ010000141.1 GCA_017879645.1 Nitrosomonas sp. | reverse complement strand
GTTTTTTTCTTTTATCAGGATGATTGGATACAACCGTTCTAATCGATTGATCGTTCCTCAAAGACGAACACTGTTTAGTAATGTTGGCAGGTGAGGGAAAAAGAAAAAAATGAAATTTTGGTTTGATTACCAGATCCAGTTTTCGTGATACTGGTATACGTAATCAGCGGATGCGTCGCCATTGATGTTCATGGCAACAGATCCCGTGTTGGGTCCCCACCAGTCAATCGTGTTGTACATATACTGGTATGCCTCATCGTTGGCAGCAAGGGTTGCGATATTATTCTGAACCACATCATAGACCGAGGGATCGTCGTTCCACCACGTGTCAGCATAGTTATCCAAGTACTGGACGGAGTAGTCTCCTCCGGTCGCTGCCGCTGATATGGACTGGCCAATCGAATTCGTGGAGGCTCCACCGGTTAAGCCCAGGAGATCATTAGTGGCCTCGTTGTATCCGTACTGGTCAACACCAACATCGTCAGAGATCGCCGTGAAAGCAATGTCCTGGGCTACGGTAACCGCATCCATGAACTCCGCATAGTTCCAGGCGTCCTGGTAGACATACCCGGCATCCCCGCTGATCCATGACAGCTGGCCGAGGTTGAGGTTGTCGCCATAAACGTACGCATCGTTCCAGCCGTACTGTGAGGCGTAATCGGCAGCAACTGCATTCAGGTAGATGGACTGCCCGAGGACATCATCACCGAACGTCAACATTTCATTGTAAGCATCCTGGTAGGCGTAACCCTCGGAGTTTGCCCCTGCGTTTAGTACCTGGGTAGCTTCGGATACCGCTCCATCGGACGAGAAGTAGTTATACAGGAACTGATCGACATCGTCGCCAGTGCCGCTCATGGTGATATCCTGGGCGGACCACGTATTGGTTCCAGCCCACCAGTTCTCATTGTAGAAGTACTGGTAGACCCAATCTCCGGCAACTGCATTCAGCGTTGCAGACTGATCAACCATGATCGTGTCAAAGCTCCACATGTCAGCATAGTTGTAGCCGTCCTGATATGCGTAGCCACCGGCATCCGCATCCATGCTCACATCCTGGACTACCGCTGAATTGTCCCCATAGGAGCCGACATCGTTGTACGCGTACTGGTCTATGTCCCCTCCGGCGACAGCTGCCTGGCCTATGCCCTGGGTTATCATGCCGGAATCCTGGTATGCTCCATTCCACGCATACTGCCCGGCATAGTTTTCGGCATCGGCAACCTGCCAGATGTTCTGGGTTGCCGTTGTCCCTACACCGTAGAGATCAGCATAATTGCCATATCCCCAATACCAGTTCTGGAACACGTCCTCGCCGCTAGCATCCATGCTCAAGCTCTGGGTGACGACCGCCCCATCACCAGAAACATCGTATGCTTCGTTGTATGCATCCTGATAAACATAACCAGTAGCATCTGCTGTCATGTCGATGGTCTGGGTAACAATGGTCCCTTCACCACCGGCTTCATAAACATAGTTCTCTGCTCCCTGGTCGACGTCTCCACCAGTTGTCTGGGTCACCTGGTTAGGAAGGGCTGATGAGGCCCCCACCAGCAGGACCAATGCTAGTGCTATGAATACGAGATATCTCATTTGTTTTCATCACTCCTGTAAAGTTGCAGGAGATGATAATCCCCCCAACATTACAGAAGATAGTATCCCTAATCATGTAATTAATTTATCGAAAGCAGTGTTTCTCTCGGAATGGTATACCACTTGATATCAGGGAAATCAGGACTTCTACTTCTTCTACCAGCCACTCCCCTTGACAGGAATCGTTGGATAAGAATTCCTGGTTATCAGGTGTTTTTAAATAAAATGACGGCAGGAATCACCAGTTTTACTCTATAGAGCCATCTTTATAAAAAAAGAGTGGATACAATCGTTCTGATCGATTGGTAGTTCCTCGCCACTTGTAATACATATTACATAGTGGCTGGTGAGTGAAAAAAAATGAGATTTAGGGTTGATTACCCGATCCAGTTTTCGTGATACTGGTATACGTAATCAGCAGATGCCTCGCCATTGATATCCATGGCAACAGATCCGGTATTTGGCTCCCACCAGTCAATCCAGTTGTACATGTACTGGTATGCCTCATCGTTGGCATCAAGGGCTGCTACATTGCTCTGGGTCACATCATAGACCGAGGCATCCCAGTTCCACCAGGTGTCAGCGATGTTGTAGAGATCCTGGACGGAGTAGTCTCCTCCGGTTGCAGCTGCTGAAATGGACTGGCCGATCGAGTTCGTTGAACCCCCATATGCCCACCAATTTTCAGCATAGTTCTCACCGTACTGGGTGACACCCTCATCGTCTGAAATCGCGCTGAACGCAAGTGCCTGTGCAACTGTTGCCGTATCGCCGAAATAGGCATCGTTGTAAGCGAACTGACCAACCCAAGAACCGTCCCCAGCAAGCCAGACTAACTGGCCGAGATCGAGGTCCCCTGCCAGGTCAGCATAATTATCGCCATACTGGTAGACATCATCACTCGCGATACCACTCAGGTAGATGGACTGGCTTCCGAGGTCGTTCCCATAGGAATATGCATAGTCGGAGTATTCGATCTCGTTGTATGCATTCTGGTTAACATAGCCGTCAGCTGCAGAGGCTGCAGCATTGAGCACCTGGGTATCCTCAGTCACTCCACCATAGAGATAGATGTCGTTTCCAAGATACTGGTCGATGTCAGTTCCAGCGGTACCCGACATGGTAATTGCCTGGTCATTCACGCTACCTCCAGTGGCATACGGGATGTAATTGTAGAAGGACTGGTAGACCCAGTCTCCAGCAATGGCGTTCAGCGTTGCTGACTGGTCGACCATGGTATTGACCCAGCCGTTATCACCATACATATCAGCATAGTTATCACCGAACTGATCAGCATATCCGCCAGCGGAAGCATCCATGAGTACAGACTGGATTGCAACGGCACCGTCACCGTTGAAATAAGCGGTGTTTCCTGCCCCCTGATCTATGTCACCACCAGCGACTGCAGTCTGCTCAATGCTCTGGGTGGCAATCGATCCTGCATCCGGATCAACATCATTCCAGGCCATCTGGTAGACATAGTCTTCAGCTGATGCGGTCTGGTCGATGGTCTGGGTAGTGGTGGTCCCTACTCCGTTGACTTCGGCATAGTTGCTCGGCCAGTAATACACACCAATAAGCTCGCCTAAGTAGTAATCGTCGCCGTAGTTCTGCCAGATGTTCTCTCCGGTTGCATCCATGCTCATGCTCTGGGTGACGATGGCACCATCACCATAAACCCAGGCATAGTTCCCCGGCTCCCAGTAGTAATACCCCTCGCCCCAGTCTTCATAATATCCGTAGTTCTGCCAGACATCCGTCCCGCTCGCATCCATGGTGATGCTCTGGGTGACAATGGCTCCATTTCCGTAGATGCCTCCATCATCACCGGCTTCATTCACAGCGGCCTGCTCGACCTCTCCGGTCCCTTCGGCGTTCATGGTGATGGTCTCGACGACATAGGCGGTATCATCTCCGGCCTCTCCAACATAATTATAGGCTTCCTGGAAGATGTCGCCCCCGGTCGCTGTTGACTCGATCGTCGCAGTGACCTCACTTGGAAGGGCTGATACTACCCCAACCATCAATACCATTGCGAGAATTGTGAGAATAAGATACCTCATTTGTTTTCATCACTCCTGTAAAGTTGCATGAGATGATAATCACCCCCAACGTTACAGAAGATACTATCCCCAATCATGTTAAAAATTTTTCGAAATCTGTTTTTCTGTTAAAATTTCATACCGGGTGATATCAGGGATGCTAGGACTTCCATTTCTTCTACCAGTCTCTCCCCTTAACAGGGATTGTTGGATAAAGGATTCCGGATCTTCAGGTTTTTACCGGAGTGCCAGTCAGTGTTCACCTGTTTCCTCAATACAGCGATCTGATAACAGAATGAGTCTCTACGAGGTTACAGTTAAATTTCATCTTTGGCAGAAATACTAATAAGAACAGATCTTCCTGTCTGGCTTCTCGAGTGAGAATCAGAAAAAATTGTGATGATTCAGTATACGTCAATCCAGTTTTCGTGGTATTGGTATACCAAATCAGCGGATGCATCGCCATCGATAGCCATGGCAGTAGATCCTGTGTTGTCATACCACCAGTCAATCCAGTTGTACATATACTGGGCTGCCTCATCATTTGCTGACAAGGTCGCAACATTGCTCTGGGCTATCGTGTAGGTTGATGGTGCCATTAAGCCCCAATACGTGTTAGCGTAGTTCATGAGATCCTGGTATGATTCATCGCCTCCAATAGCCGCTGCTGAAATGGACTGGCCGATCCAGTTCGTTGAATCACCACCATATGCATAATAATTTTCAGCATAGTTCCCACCGTACTGGTCGACACCCTCATCATCGGAAATCGCGCTGAACTCAAGTGCCTGTGCAATGGTTGCCGTTTCTCCGAAGTAGGCTTCGTTCCAACCAAGCTGCCAGACATATGAACCTTCTCCAGCGATCGAAGTCAGCTGGCCTAGGTTGGCATTGTTATCGAGATCTGCATAGTTATAGCCATCTTGGAATACATCGGCTGTCGCAACACCACTCAGTGTAATGGTCTGGCTGGCGAGGTCGTCACCCAATCCCCAGTATATCTCGTTGTATGCGTCCTGGTAAACATTTCCGTCCGCTGCAAACCCTGCTGCACTTAATACCTGGGTATCCTCCGATACTGCGTCCCACAACTCGATGTAGTTCCCAAGATACTGGTAGACATCGGTTCCAGCAGTGCCCGACATCATGACCGACTGGTCATTTACGCTTGCCCCAGTGGCATAATAATCGTAATTGTAGAAGTACTGTGAGACCCAGTCTCCAGCGATGGCATTCAGCGTAGCTGACTGGTCGACCATCGTTGACATCCACCCATCATCACCGTACATGTCAGCATAGTTGTAACCGTACTGGTTCGCATAGCCTCCGGCATTTGCATCCATGCTCACGGACTGGATTGCAGCCGAACCGTCACCGTAGAAGTAGGCATAGTTGTACGCGTACTGGTCAACATCTCCACCTGCTACAGCAGCCTGGGATATGCTCTGCGTTGACATGGAATAAGCATAGGGATCGACATAGTTTTCAGCATACTGGTAGACGTAGTCTTCGGCATCAGCTGCCTGCGTGAATGTCTGGGTAGTAGTTGTTCCCTCATCACCATAGACATTGGCGTAGTTGCCATAGCCATACCACCAGTTCTGCCATATGTCCTCTCCGGTTGCATCCATGCTGATGCTCTGGGTGACAACGGCCCCATTCCCACCGACATATGCTACGTTATCCGCATCCTGCGTAACTTCCCCGGTAGCGTCGGCAACCATCTCTATGGTCTCGGTAACGACGGCACCCTCAACCCCCGAATCGTCAACGTAGTTATATGCTTCCTGGTAAACGTCTCCACCAGTAGCAGTCGTGACGATGGTCGCGGTGACCTCGTTAGGAAGGGCTGATGCGGCCCCCACCAGCAGGACCAGTGCCAGTGCTGTGAATACGAGATATCTCATTTGTTTTCATCACTCCTGTAAAGTTGCAAGAGATGATAATCCCCCCAACTTTACACAAGTTACTTGAGTAAGTCGCGATTTAAAGGTTTCGAATGTATTTTCCGAGGACTATTTAGACGCGGAATAATGGCAAGATTTTCAGCCATTTGCTTGTGGGTACCTCCCCATAGCAG
>JAAEXZ010000046.1 GCA_017879645.1 Nitrosomonas sp. | reverse complement strand
GCGCGATCCAGAGCCTGTTCGCGACTTTCTTGGGCCAGGTATTGCGTCACACCGGCGCTGAATGTGACCAGCAGGCGGTTGTTGTTGTTCATGAAAAAGCGTTTTGTCAATTCGCGCTGCAATCGTCGCATCATGTCGGCGGCCGTATTCAGCAGGGTGTCGGGCAGCAGAATGAGAAACTCTTCCGAGCCGTAGCGGATCACGCTGTCACCCTCTCTGATCACGGATTTAATGACCTGCACCAGATGAGTCAGGGTGTCATCGCCGGCCTGGCTACCGAGCTGGGTGCTGAGTTCGCTCAGATTATCCACGTCGAGCAATACCATACACAACGGTTTGCCACTATGCGTCATTTGTATCTGCGCTTGACTGAAAGTCTCGACCAGTGCGCGATGGCTCAACGCCCCGGTCAGCCGGTCGTCACGCGTTTGTTCGCTGACTTGTCGCAAATGGTGCCGCAATTCATCGACGCGTTGTTGCGTTGCATCGGCCTGTTGCCGCGTTTTGACCAATTCATCGCGGGCGCGCAGCATGTCGAGCTGCATATGTCGGGTGTCTTCCATCAATTTTTCCAGTATCAGCTTGAGATCAACAGCCTGAGTCGTTTGCTGGACACGCTGGGTGTAATGATCGATTTTTTGCTGAAACTCGCCGGTGGCTTCCGTCACAATACCCAGGCGCTCGAGAAACAGCGAAATCATGGCCTTCATCGTTTGCTGTGTTTCTGTAAGCGTGTGCTGCAACAAATCCTGCTGGTAAACGAGTTCTTTCAGGATCGATTCCGCATCGTAAATGCGATGTAGCGTCAAGGGTTTCTTGAGATTGTCCCGAATCAGTTCCAGTTGATGCGATACCCAGGGATCCAGATCCGTTGGCAGTGACGCATGATCGATAAACAGATCGAGCATGTTCAGCAGTCCATCGATCAATCGTTGCTCTTGATCGACCCGCAAGGCCATGTGGATCCAGCATTGCCGGATTCTTTTTTCCAGCCAGTCGATGTTTTCCGGTTGATCGACGGTTTCGATTCCCTGGATGATGAATTCGATTTCCGCGATCCAGTGCTGGTGCGTGGCAAGGCGGGGAATCAGTCCGTCGCGTAATGTGGAGATGAGCAGCGCTTTCCATTGCCGCCAGAATGCGATTGCCAGTGCATGGTCTTCAATGACCGCCAGTTCGGTACCGGCTGATTCGGCAGGTTCGTTGGCAGGTACCAGGCTGGTAGAGGGTTCTTTCTGCCATCGTCTGACCAGAGCGTGGATTTCACGATTCAGTTGCTCGGGCTGGTTTGCAAGCGATTTAATGGCATCGGCCAGTTGTTCGCGCCGGATCGAGTCGTTACCCGATTGCATCCGGGTATCCCACAGCAGCAATAGCAATTCTCCCCAGGATTGCTCCAGGCGGCGATCGGATGTATTTTGCGATTGAATCAACTGTCCCAGCGATTGCGCAACGGCTGTCCAATTCTGATCGTTTGCCGCCAGATTGATATCGAAGATATGGCGATTGGCTTCCTGGGGTAGGCCGAGGGTGCGTAACGTGGTGACCAATTTGTTTGCCAGCGTAAGTGAGGCGGGATGCTCGGGCGGTTTTGTGCCGGCAATCTGATAATAAATGGATTCATACTGATCCGGTGTGGGGGCAATGCGCTGGGTAGCCAGGTGCTTGAGTGTTTCCCTGGCGATCCATATCGGGTTTTTGGTTTCAGGTCGATTGGTATTCATATCGCTTCTTATCGAGTTTCATGATTGTATCAAACGACCATTTTCTCCAGTTTTGAATTACAAAAATTCGTGGCCTGCGCCCGAGCGGGGAGTGGAGCAGGATGAGTGTTATCGGTAGGGCGATTGATTGGATTGGATCGAATCGGAATCAATACACCATTTCCGACAGACAGCGAGTATGCGGTGCCTTTCTGTCACGCCTAGGTTTCCAGATCATGTCCCATGCGGTCACGGCTGCGGCATGCGCATCGACCCTGTTCAGTGTAAAGAATGTTGCGGTTTTGTCATGGTTTTTTTAACTGATCAATGACCGTTTTGCGGATGTCGGTGTTTTCACCTGAGGTGAGGATGGTGAAATCCGGATTACCCGGTTTCAGATAACCCAAGCCATATTCCTTGCCGGAAGCAAGAAAGTCGTTGATTGCCATTTTGTAGATCCTGCTCGGATCGATAGCAGCGCCGTTGATATGCCACACGCCATCGATTTGCTGCGTATTGGCGGATTGCAGGTAGCCCCCCGATCCCAGGTTGACGATGCCCTGATTCAGTACTTTTTGCAGCAGATTTCCCCGGATGGCCGTCAGCAGTATTTTGCCGCCGAAAGGCAGGATACGGATGACATCGTATTCCGTGACCTTGCCAGCGGGCAGGATGTCATCCAGACGAATCGCGCCGCTGTTGAAAAGCGACAGTTCGGCCTCGGGGTAGGGACGCAGCATGCTGCTGGCAACGAGCCGGGTCAGGTTGGTCGGGTGGTTGCGAACATTGGATTCCAGGCCATCGAGTGCCTCGGTGGTGGTCGTGACGACGGCTTCGGGTTCAAAGCCCTGCTGCCGGAAAGCATCGAAGGCAATCTGCTGCCATTTGTCGACGATTTTCTTGATGTCCGGATCTTCGGTCAGGCTGCTGTTGATCGGTACGAATGTGGGTTTGACTTCGGTCTGGCCGGTTTGCGTGTCGAAATACAGGTCAACCACGTAAACCGAACGCACATTGGCGTCACTTTTAAGGATTGGAGTAAAGTTTCCTCGCCAGTGCTGATAATTGACATGGTCGTGACCACCCAGTACCAGGCCGATCTGTGGGTAGGCTTGCAGTAATTTGCTGTCGTCTTCCATGAATTGATGCGTCATGGCAATGATGAAATCCACTTGCCTGCTCAGGTAGTCGATTTGTCGTCCCGTCACCACGAACGGATCGGCATAACGAACAAAAGGGGCTTTGTTGGCATTGAGCGTCACGCCGAACAATCCGATACGGAATGTCCTGCCGCTGTTGGGGTCGGTAATCGGAATGATCAGGTTGGACTTGACCGTCTCAAAGGGACGCTGGTCGATATCCAGCACATTGCTGGAAACCCACGTGAATTTCGATTCATGCAAGCGTTGATAGAACTGGTGTTCCTTGATATCGAATTCATGATTGCCGAATGTGGCGTAGTCCAGTCGCAATTGATTCAGCACGTCCACCATTTGCCGTCCGGCAAGGGCATCGCCTTCATACTGCGCGGTACCCAGTGCCGAAGGACTCAGCAGATCGCCGCCCAGCGTGGTGATGGTGTTGGGATTGCGTGCCAGCAACTGTTTGCGCAAGGTTGCCACGCGTGCAATTCCACCCTCCGCCCCTCCGCTCACGGGGGTAATTTCGTAGATATCGTTGAAGTGCAACAGGGTGACATGTATCTTGCTGTGCTCGACTTGGTTTTTCGGTGTGGTATTGCATGCGATGAGGATTGCACAGCAACCGATCAGAAACAGAATCTGTAAGAGCTTGTTCATGTTGACCCTGACTATGGAATTGGATAGTTCGGGTATGGTAAAGCGTGCATGGAAAAAATGGCAAATTGTCCGGGACATTCAAACTGGATTGTACGCATTCAGGTTGCCGGAATAACCGGGGATTGGTGTAGGAAATGCCTGAAAATGGATCGCGGCATGGCTTGCCAGCGTTGTCAGCCGTGATGTTATCGATCATAATGACCATGACACCAGCAGATAATGACAAACATAATACAATTCATCAAAACAGCGATGGAAGTACGGACCTCGTATCACATAACCCAAGGCCACAGGTTGTAAAAGCGAAAAAGAACCATGCCCAGGCCGGCATGTGTCCCAAATTGGTGGAGAAGATCGGGACAAGATATTTCCTTTTGCGGCAGTGACTCCTCACTCATTTTTGTAAAGAAAGGGGAATTATCGTGAAACATCATTGTTTATCTTCTGTAATCCGATTCGTATTCTTATACCCGCTAGCCGTTGTTTTCATTGTTGCACTTTCAGCTTGCAAACTGATACCCGAAAATGAACCGGAACGAGGTGCGACGACCGTCAAGCAGGATCAGTTTGGTGACAGCTTCACCTCGATCAAATATCTGGAACAGGGATGGGATGCTGCTGACAGTCTGTGGTTCTATACCACCACACAGGGTTCGAATCTGATGCCCTACGATTTCTTCATGGTGCTGGAGCAACCTGGAAAATCCGAGTTGTTCCGTTCGGATAGCAACATGAATTTCTATCGTTACTTACCCCAGAAAGCGACAAGAACCAATCCGGATGCGCTGCCGGTCGGGTGGGTGAAGGACGGCTACCAGGGCAAGGACTATGTCGGTCTGACCTGTGCAGCCTGCCATACCGGACAGGTGAATTACAACGGCGTTGGAATCCGTATCGATGGCGGGCCGGCCGCTTCAGATATGGAAACCATCATGAAGGACCTGGCCAAAGCGTTGAAACATACGTTTGAGGATGAAGAAACGCGCGGCCGCTTCGTCAAGAATGTGTTGGCGCGGGGCAACTACAAGTCGGAATCCGACATCCTCGAAGATCTGAAAAAATTCAAACAGCGCCTGATCAGTTATATCGACATCAATCGCAGCGACGTGGCTTACGGTTACGCTCGTTTGGATGCCTTCGGTCGCATCTATAATCGGGTGTTGGAGCATCTGGTCAACGAGCGCGTATTGAAGGAATTGATTCTCGGTGGCCGGATTACGGGTGACAAGCCCATGTCTCCCGAGGAATTCGATCAGTTGACGCAGAATGTTGACGAAGTGATGACCGGCGAACAACGCGATCATTTGGTAGCGCGTTTGACCAAGACACTGGATGGCTGGCAATTGGGACGGTTGCGCGAAGCACTGTTCAATAAGCCAAATGCCCCGGTCAGTTATCCTTTCCTGTGGGACATTGCCCAGCATGATTACGTGCAATGGAATGGCCTGGCGGACAACGCCGGGTTGGGGCCGATCGGCCGCAATACCGGCGAGGTGATCGGTGTGTTTGGCACGCTGGACTGGAAAGAGGAGAAACGAACGACATTGTCGACCATCATCGGTAGTACGAATGTCAATTTTTCCTCGTCGGTGAATGTGCACAACCTGCGCCAGATTGAATCGCATCTGAGTAAACTACAATCTCCAGAATGGCCGGAGGATGTACTGGGTGCTATTGATCAACCGCGTGTCGAGCGTGGCAAATTACTGTTCAACCAGTATTGTGTCGGCTGTCATACCCGGATAGAGCGAGCAGATCCAGATCGTCGCGTGGTGGCTCACATGTCGAGGGTGGGCGATGTGGGTACGGATCCCGTCATGGCGGCCAACAGCATCAGTGCGGTTGGTTATTCCGGCATTTTGCGCAATCAGTATGTCAGCGTGGGGGTCGGCGATATTCTGCTCGATCAAAAGGCGCCGGTTGCAGCTTTGTTGACCAAGGCTACCCTGAATGTGGTGGCCACGCCTGATCCGGATAAATGGTTTTTCCAGCGTTGGGCAGACTGGATCGTGGATATCGGAACGGCATTCTTTCACAACGAAATCAAGCCTTCGATCAAACAGGGTAAATACGATCCGGACACGACCGCCACGCCACTGGCATCGTTGAATTCCTATAAGGCAAGACCCCTGAATGGTATCTGGGCGACCGCTCCTTACTTGCATAACGGTTCGGTACCTACACTTTATGATCTGCTGTTGCCCAAGAAACATGAAGGTGATCCGGACGACGGTGAATACCGTCCCGATCATTTCAAGGTTGGATCGCGGGAGTTCGATCCGCTCAAGGTCGGTTTGAAAGAAAATGACCAGGGGTTTACCTTCGATACCAGTAAAATCGGCAACAATAATGGCGGTCACGAATATGCATCGGGTAAAACGGCACAAGCCAATGGCAAGGTTCTGAAGCCTTTGAACAAGGAGCAGCGGCTCGATTTGCTTGAATACCTGAAAACCCTGTAACAGACGACAGTTGTCCTGACCAATGATGAGAAGGGAGTAATGCAATGAACGCAACGACAAGTTACCTGGAGCAATATGACGCTGCGGCAGAAGCCGACAAATTTTCGCTGGTGCGTCGCTGGATCGATACGGAACCCTTGCCATTCTTCAAGGAATTGCGCGACAAGCGCCCCATTCTGGTGACCCCGAAGTGCACATTGGTGACCCGGTTTGACGATGTCCGGGAAATTTTGCTGATGTACAAGGTGTTTACTGTCAAGCCCTATGTGCCGAAAATGGATAACTATCTGATGGCGCATGACGATGATGCCTTACATACAAGGGAAAAATCCTTGATGCAATTCATGCTGAACCGCGATGATTTACCAAGGGTGCGAACCATGGTAGCCGATATTTCGCGCGGGATACTCGGGCGCAAGAACGGACAGATCGAGGTGGTCAATGATTTTTGTCGCATGGTTCCGGCTACGCTGGTGCAGGATTATTTCGGGTTGACCGGTGCCAAGCTGACGGACTTGATCGAATGGTCCTACTGGAATCAATATGATACGTTTCATAATCAGCCTTTCGATGTCTTGCCAGCGGAACTGTCGCAGCAGATCATCGATCGTCACAACGAAACCTCGAAAAAACTGTCGAGCTATATCACGATGCTGATCGCCAAACGGCTTCTGGCTGTCAAGGCTGAAAAACTGACTTTCTCCACCATCATCAAGTTGCGTGACGATATCGTGACCCGCATGCTGCGAACTGGTTTTGCCAAGGAACAGGATTTCGACATCAAGCGACTGGGGGTCAATGCCGGGGGATTGCTGATTGGTGCCATTGAGACGACTTCGCAGGCTGTCGCACAAATCCTGCAATATTTGTTTCAGCACCAGGAATGGTTGACAGCAGCAAAAACGGCGGCGCAGAAGGAAGATACAACGGAATTCGATGGTATTGTGTGGGAGGCGCTGCGGTTTGTGCCCATCACGCCTTATCTGTTTCGTACGACGGTAAGCGATTACACGGCAGCCAAGGGCACGGATCATGAGACGGTATTGCGAGCTGACACGTTTGTGTTGCCGGTAACATTGTCAGCGATGTTCGACGATCGGGCATTTGAATCGCCGGATGCATTCATTCCACAGCGTAACTGGTATAACTACTTCCACTTTGGTTTTGGCGGACATGAATGCCTAGGGCGTTACGTTGGTATGGTAATGATTCCGGAGATGGTGCGCCAGGTGTTATTGAAGAAGGATGTAGAACCGCAAGGGATGATGGACTACAAATCCGGGCCGTTTCCGGAGTCGTATACGCTTTCTTGGGCTAACTGATTTTTTGGGGATAAAAAAACAGTGTTCTAAAGCGGGGCTTTAGAACACTGGTTGCGGTAATAAACTGCGAGAGTCCTAGTAACTGGATTTCTCAGTGGTGGAGCGGGCTTTACCACCGCCTTCCTGATCTCCGGACGGTATTTGATGGAAAGGCTGAATTGTTTTTCCATAAGCGTCAGGATCAGGTGTTTCTGGTGCAGTCGGTTTACCACCACAGGCCACTAAAACTGTTACGACGGATGCTGCCAATAAATGTGTAATTCTCATATGAAACCTTTTGTTTGTTAGTTGGTAATGAATCATTGTTGTCACAACGATTCACAGGTTACCGTAATGGTTGTTTGAAACATTGATCTTGATCAAATGAAAACGATCTCTTGATCGAATAAGCACGGAGCGGATTGGCGTGCTTTGACTTCCTGGAAATAGAAAACGATGGCACAGGTTAGGCTGAGATTTCATGGTGTACTGAATGATTTCATCACTCCGGTGCTACGGGGGGTAGACATTGTGCACGTGTTCGAGCGCAAAGCGTCGGTCAAGGACATGATTGAATCATTTCATGTTCCTCATACCGAAGTCGAATGGATATCTGCGCAAGGTATCGCTATCGATTTCGAGCATATCGTTGCCGATCGGGAGGTAATCGACATATACCCTGTTGCGAGTGGCGGAAATTTTCCTGATACAGTTCAGCTCCGCCCTGCACTAGCTCTGCCGCTGACTTTCATCGTCGATAGCAATTTGGGACGACTGGCGCGATATATGCGCTTATTGGGTTTTGACTGTCTGTATAGTAACCGCTTCGATGATGGTGAAGTGGCAGAGATTGCTCGAGATCAGCAGCGCATCATACTGACCCGGGACCGTGCATTATTGCAGCGTAAAATGATCACACACGGATATTATCTGCGTTCCGATGCACCTAAACTCCAGACTATTGAGGTTTTGAGAAGATATGATTTGTTTTCATCCATCAAACCTTTTGTGCGTTGCACGCATTGCAATGGGATCCTGTGCGAGGTTGCAAAACAATCGATCGAACACCGGCTTGAACCGTTGACGAGGGAATATTTTGATACGTTTCTGATGTGTGAAACGTGTCACCAGATTTACTGGGAAGGAAGTCATTGCATCCGCATGGAGCATCTGGTCGAGGTATTCAGAGCAAATATATCAGAAAGTGAAAAATAAACCTGACCGAGGATGATAGCCCCCCGGTATGAAAAACAAAGTGGGTGATTGATTTATTGACAGCGGTAGGCATGTCCTGCAGAGAAAATTTCCTTGTCGGCTCCGGGTACCTCATATTTTCCTGAGTTATTGGAATAGACGATGTGCACAGTGTCACCACCCAGTTTTTGTGTCTCTTTTCGCAGATTGTTGCGGGCCTTGACCAGTCTATCGACATAAGACAATTCATCTTCTCCGGCTTGTCCATCTCTGGAAGAACCTTTGACCTTGCCGAGTAATTCACATCCCTCCGGACTTTCTGTCCCCACGATGATTGTGACTTTCGGGGTGCTGTCACTTTCTGCCATGACAGTTGGCCCGATCAAGGCACATACTACCAGTGTCGCTACCCGGACCAACGGATAAAAATGGGTCAATTTGCTCATGATTGCTCCTGTAAATGCTTTTTTCAAAATTGACTAGCATAGTTAAGGGCGGCATAAAGCGTCAATAGCTTTTATATTCCCCACCCTTTTTGTTGTATTCATCTCAAGAATCACAAAGCGCAGTGTGTTATTCCAAATTAAACTTTTTTACTGGCTTATTTTTTAAAGTTGATTTGACCGGCTTTCGGGTATATTGGGCACCATTAACGAACCGGAGGAATGACATTGGATATCGCAATTTATGTTCTGTTGACGGGTCTTGTCATGGCGCTGATCTATGGTGTCATGCTGTATAACCGGCTGGTGGATATCAAGCATGCCGTGTCGCAGGCATGGTCGAATATTGATGTACTCCTGAAACAGCGTCATGACGAGTTACCCAAGCTGGTTGAAACCTGCAAGCAATTCATGGGATACGAGCAGGAGACACTGAAGCAGGTCATCGCGGCGCGTTCGCTTGTGGCCAGTGCGCGAGAAACCGGTAATATCAATGCGCTGGGAGCAGCCGAGAACCAGTTGCGCATGGGTCTGGGAAGTCTGTTTGCGGTCGCTGAAGATTATCCGGAACTGAAAGCCAGTGAGAAATTTCAGCATCTGCAGGCGCGTATTACCGGTTTGGAGAACAGTATTGCCGATCGACGCGAATACTATAACGAAGCGGTCAGAATCAATAATGTGCGTATCGAGCAGTTTCCGGATGTGCTGATCGCACGCTGGTTCGGATTTACGGCGCGCGACCTGCTCGTATTCAGTGATGCTGAAAAGCAGGATGTGGATATTGGCAAACTGTTTGGCCGGTAACGCATGAAAGTCAATGTCCTGGGGATGGAACTCTCTGCGGACGACTATCAGTCTTTGTTATGGGGCGCCATCATTGCCGCTCTGGTGAGTTTCTACATTTTTGTACGGCACTGGAAGCGCTTGCGCCTCGTCGAAGATACACCGACTTCGAGACTACGCTCCGCTCATCAAGGTTATATTGAGTTGGAAGGCAGGGGACAACACCTGGATGAAACCATTTTTGCACCACTATCCAATCATCCCTGTCTGTGGTATCGCAGCCTTATCGAACGGCATGAAACCTATACTGAAAATGGTCGCAGCAAGTCACGCTGGAATGTGATTTACGGTCGAACCAGTTCGCATCGTTTCAGGCTGATCGATGGCGAAAGCAGTTGTTATGTCGATCCCGACGGAGCCGAGGTGAATGGTCACGAAAAACTGGTGTGGTACGGCGATACCGAGTGGCCGACACAAACGCAACTGCTGGAAAGCCAGTCGGTGGTCAAGGCGTTGACGAATCATTACCGCTATAGTGAATGGCTCATCCTGCCGGGGCAGTTATTATATATTCTGGGGCAATTTACAACCTGTTCTGCGGCGGCCGGGCAGCCGGTTCGCAAGCTGACGATAGATCTGCTGAATGACTGGAAAAACGATCGGCAGAGCCTGCTGCAACGTTTCGATAGCAACAAGGATGGTCAGATCGATCTGCAGGAATGGGAAGCGGTGCGACAATCGGCATTCGCCGAAGCGCAGCAGGTTCACGATCGGTTAGCTCAGGAACCGGATATCCATCTCGTCGAGAAACCAGCGCAGAGCGGGCAACCATTTATCATTTCGGTTCATCCACAGGCTGTTCTGATCGACAAATACCGGCGTACGGCTTATGGTGCACTGCTGGTTTGCTTGATACTGATCGCCATTGTTTTCGGATTGCTGAAAGCGCCGGGATAGTGTTTTAGCGCCAGAATTTTTTGGTATCGGACAACTGCTGCCAGCCCTGGCTTGATTGTTTATGATGCCGGGTTGTTTCAGCTTCGAGTATGCCACTCATCCGCCCCAACTCGAAACCGAGCGTGGCGGACTGTTTGGGCACGGTGCGCAGCAATTGTATGCCGATATGGTGATCGTTTTCTTTTCCCAAATCATCCTGTAATGCAGACAATGCCGCGATGAAGTCATGGGCAGGCTTGCCATGGAGCGGTGCGAATGCTTCTGACAGATAACGCATTTTCTTGGCGGCAATGCGGGCTATGTGACGGTCCTCGGCATTCAGACTGAAGAAGTGCCGGCAACGCTTGTGTAGACTCTGCCAGCGTTGTTCGAGCAAGGCTTGCGACCATGCCCGTGCATCCGGTGAGGATGGAGGGGAATTCGGGCTTGCCATGAGACCGCGGCCAATATCGAGGATCATTTCAGTCATTGCAGGTTGATTCAGCATGGTTTGGGCCTGGCGACGAGCCGCAGTGGCAGCGTGGCGTATGCGCTGGAGTGCCGCTGCATCCACATTGTCGATACCCGGCAAGGTTTGATATAGAAACACATCCCAGTCACGTGCCGGATTCAGTGAACGCATGCATGTCCGCAACGAGGGATACCATGCGGGTGTGGGTTGTTTCAGGGATTTGGCCAGCATGACCGCGGTTTGCAATCGCCGTAACGCGATGCGCAGTTGATGCAGATATTCGGTATCGTCTGCATTGTCCTGAAAGCCCGGCATGTTGGCAGTCATTTGTATCAATGCAGAGCGAATCAAGGTTTGACAGACTTCAGTGGGAGACTGATCCTTGCGGATTACTGGATAATTCGCCTTGGCCGGTGTGGGGTGGATGGCACCGCACAGGATGTAGCCGCGTTCTGCCTTGCTTCGGGGTTCGACATGCAATGGAACATGTTGTAACAATTGCAAAGCGACATCGAATAGAAATTCGGCGTGACCCGATTGCAATTCGATTTCCACTTCGCAGATGTCCTGGCATTGCTCACCGGCACGGACGATTCCGCGATCAAGAGCCAGTTCGGCTGCGTGACCATCCCGCTCGATGAACCAGGTCGTACGTTCAAACTCCGTGATAAAAACCGGCTGTATGTGTTTCAGTTTGATCCCGGCAAGCAGTTTTCCCGCTGCGTCAGGTAAGACAGAAAATTCAGGATGACTACCACTTTGTAACTCAATTTCCCATTCTGGGCGACTGGTCAAGACACCTACTGATTGGGTTTCGGCTTTGAGTGTCTGTATCCATTGCTTTCCCACCTTGCGCAGTCGCAGGGCGATATGTCGATGCATCAGATCAAACCCGGGCGTGTCGAAGTAGATGCTGTGTAGCGTTCGCAAAGTCGGCTTGATATGGTGCAACCAGGGATGGCGCCTGATTTTTTTACTCTGTCCGGGTTGCAGGGCTAATTTCAGCTCAATTTCCATGATGCACTTTCCGAGGTCGCTGATTATTCGATTTTCAGGGTGTCAAAGTTGATTCCTGCCGGCCCTGGCGGCGTTCTTAGTTTCATATCACGTAGGGCATCCACGATGTGTCTGGCAATGACAAGATTGCGATACCACTTGTGGTTGGCCGGTACGATATACCACGGTGCTGCTCCGGTGCAGGTTGCCGCCAACATGGTTTCGAAAGCTTCGATATAGTTTTCCCAGAGTTTGCGTTCCTCAAGGTCGGCATGATTGAATTTCCAGTGCTTTTCCGGGTTGCTGACGCGTTCCTGCAAGCGTTTCTTCTGCTCATCCTTGGAAATATGCAGGAAAAACTTGAGCACGGTGGTTCCGCTCTCGGTCAATAATTCCTCGAATTCGCAAATCTGACCGAAACGCTGTTTGACGGTTTTGCCGGAAATGAGGCCATGAACCCGGGTGATTAATACATCCTCGTAGTGTGAGCGGTTGAATATGCCGATCTGGCCTTTGGCAGGCGCTTTTTGATGCACGCGCCACAGGAAGTCATGCTCGAGTTCTTCTGCTGATGGTGTCTTGAAGGTCACAACCTTGCAGCCTTGAGGATTCACACCGGACATGACGCTTTTGATAGTGCCATCCTTGCCGCTGGTGTCCATACCCTGGAGGACGATCAGCAGGGCGCGGTTTCGGTTGGCATACAAGCGTTCCTGCAATTCACTCAGAGTGCCGATCAGTTTGGCCGTGGCAGCCTTGGCCTTTTCCTTGCCTTGTCCGGATGAATCGAAGTCGCCGGTGTCATCGGGATCGAATTGTGCCAGTGACAATTTCTTGCCTGGCTTGACCTGGTAGTTTTTCATCTGCTTTCCTTGTCGCGATGGGTTCAGATCGATCTAGCATGACGGTTATGGTGCAGTGAGTCAAATCACCGGGCGGAGGCCGGTGGCAGGGTGACGGGTTGCTCGGTGTCGGTGAAAATGCCGATCCGGGGGATGCCGTCATTGCCGATGACGCCCCGATACATGCCCCGGGTATTGAAGCGCATGGCATGATTGCCTTTGGTATCGAGTACGATCAGTCCACCATCACCCTGCATGGCCGCGATTTCTGCGAGAGTATTGTCGGCTGCCTTTTCCAAAGAGGTGTGCTGAAAGCGCACCTGTGCAGCGGTGTTGAAGGCAGCAGCCGTGCGAATGAACATTTCTCCGGTGCCGGTCGCTGAAACGGCGATGGAGCGATTATCGGCGTAGGTTCCGGCGCCGATGATGGGGGAATCTCCAATACGTCCGAAACGTTTGTTCGTCAGTCCGCCGGTGGAGGTACCGGCGGCCAGATTACCGTTGCGATCCAGTGCGACTGCGCCGACCGTGCCACGTTTCTGGTCGTGATCCGGCAAGGGAGTATCGGGATCGGCATCGTGGTCGAGCAGGATGCGTTCTTGTTTGATCGCCTTTTGCAACTGATTCCAGCGAAACTCAGTATGGAAGTAGGCAGGGTCGACGATGTCCAGTCCCTTTTCAATTGCAAAGGATTCTGCTCCTTGTCCGATCAGCATGACATGCGGGCTTTGGGTCATGACGGCGTGTGCGGCCCGGATGGGATTGCGGATCGTGGTCACGGCGGCCACCGCACCAGCCATGCGTGTCGAACCATCCATGATCGACGCATCCAGTTCGTTGCGACCGCTGTGCGTGAAAACCGCGCCCTTGCCGGCGTTGAACAGGGGTGAGTCTTCCATGACCACAATGGCCGCGATAACTGCGTCCACGCTACTGCCCCCGGAGTTGAGCACGGTGTATCCGGCAATCAGGGATTGTGTCAGTGCCTGGGTATAAGCTTGTTCGCACTCGGCAGTCAATTTGCTGCGTTCGATCGTGCCTGCGCCACCGTGAATCACCAGTCGAATGGGGGGGGCGTTATCGGCCTGCGCCAAGTTCATTTGTGTAATCATGATCAGTAAAATCGGAAAATAAAAAAGTGGGTGTATCACAGCAATCAAGGCGGATGTAATTAACAGAATGCGTCGATCAGATTCCGGGAAAATTCTGAGAGAGCTGGCGGGCGAGGTCAGGCAAAATGAAATCGGATAAGAAGGTGCAATTCAAACCTGTAACAACAGTTTGTTCGTGATTTCAGAGTGGTATGACTGAATGCAGCTTGCTCGGAGTCTCCTGACTAGCTGCAATGTATTGAAAGTGTGGCACACTGTCAAATCACGATAATCGGTCTCCTCCCAAAACCTGCGACCAGAAAATCAAAAGTGCATTACAATCTGTTTTTTTGATTGCAGGGCAATCAAGATTCCGGTGATGGAAAAAATAAACAGAATGGTCACCGGGATTCATTACTCGATTTTGGCTTCGTTCAGGTAAAAGAATGGCAACGATTGGTTTTATTGGTCTGGGCATCATGGGCAAACCCATGGCCGGGCATTTGATCAAGGGTGAACATGCCCTGTTTCTGCATTCGCGCAGTGGCGTGCCGGCGGACCTGCTTGCGCTGGGCGGCGTGGTCTGCGATTCCCCCAAGGCGGTTGCGCAACAGGCCGATGTCATCATCACGATGCTGCCGGATACCCCGGATGTGGAAAAGGTACTGTTTGGTCAACAGGGTGTGGCTGAAGCACTGGCAGACCATCACTCATCGGTGAAAGTCGTCGTCGACATGAGCTCGATATCGCCGCTCAGGACCCAGGAATTTGCGGCAAGAATCAGAGAAATGGGACATGAGTATGCCGATGCGCCTGTGTCCGGAGGGGATGTGGGAGCGCAGAATGCCGCGCTGACCATTATGGTGGGAGCCAGTACTCCAGTATTCCAGCAACTTTTACCTATTTTCGGACTGATGGGTACCCAGATCACCCATATCGGCGAGGCTGGAACGGGGCAGATTTGCAAGGTTGCCAATCAGATTGTCGTGTCTTCTGCTATTGAAGCTGTTGGCGAGGCATTATTGTTTGCCTCCAGGGCAGGAGCCGATCCAGGCAAGGTTCGCCAGGCTCTGATGGGCGGATTCGCTGCATCCCGTGTGTTGGAAGTGCATGGCGAGCGGATGATTGCACGGCGTTTTGAGCCAGGTTTCCGCATCGAGCTGCACCGCAAGGATCTGGATATTGCCTTGTCTTCGGCTTCTGCATTGGGGGTGAGCTTGCCCAATACCGCCACCGTGCGTGAATTGTTCTCAGCCTGCATGGCTCATGGCGGCGCGAAATGGGATAATTCGGCCATTGTCAAGATGCTGGAAATACTGGCCAATCACGAGATTCATACGCATCCGGAATAACGCCATGCCCTTGCAAACGCTTATCAAAGATTTATATGCGATTCTTCCTGCCGATGCAGTTCTGTATGAGACAGAAGACCTGAAGCCCTATGAGTGCGATGGTTTGTCGGCTTACCGGCAATTGCCACTGGTGGTGGTCATGCCGCAGACTGAATCGCAGATCGTTCAAATTTTGCAGCTTTGTCATGCCAATCAGATACCTGTTGTGGCCAGAGGGGCTGGTACCGGGTTGTCGGGCGGCGCGTTGCCGCATGCGCAGGGAGTATTGCTGTCGCTGGCCAAGATCAATCGTATCGTGGCCATTGATCCTTTAGCCAGAACCGCGCGGGTTCAGCCCGGTGTGAGAAATCTGGCAATTAGCGAGGCAGCGGCAGCGTATGGTTTGTATTATGCACCGGATCCGTCATCGCAGATTGCCTGCTCGATAGGTGGTAACGTGGCGGAAAACTCGGGGGGTGTTCACTGTCTGAAATATGGCCTCACGGTTCACAATATTCTGAAATTGAGGTTGTTGACGATTGACGGCGATTGCCTGGAGATCGGTGGCGAAGGTCTGGATAGTGCTGGTTATGACCTGCTCGCACTATTGACGGGCAGCGAAGGCATGCTTGGAATTGTCACGGAAGTTACGGTAAAGCTGATTCCCAAGCCGGAGAAAGCGCAACTGGTCATGGCGGCATTCGACGATGTGCTGAAAGCAGGTAATGCCGTGGCCAATGTTATTGCTGCGGGTATTATTCCGGCAGGTATGGAGATGATGGACAAGATTACCATCCATGCAGTGGAGGAGTTTTTGCATGCCGGATATGACATGAATGCCGAAGCGATCCTGTTGTGTGAATCGGATGGCAGTGTAGAGGAAGTGGCCGATGAAGTCGGGCGCATTCATACCATCCTGAAACAGAGTGGTGCGACCAATATCAGCCTGTCCCAGAACGAAGCCGAGCGACTGGGTTTCTGGGCGGGACGAAAAGCTGCATTTCCAGCGGCAGGAAGGGTTTCACCCGATTATTACTGCATGGATGGAACGATTCCACGCAAGCGTCTGGCGGAAGTATTGAATGGCATAGCGCGCCTGTCGCAAGAGTACGGCTTGCGTTGTATGAATGTTTTTCATGCAGGTGACGGTAATCTGCATCCGCTCATTCTGTATGATGCCAATCAGCCCGGTGAACTGGAAAAAACCGAAGAATTCGGTGGCAAGATTCTGGAAATGTGCATTCATGCCGGCGGTACGATCACGGGAGAACATGGTGTGGGTATGGAAAAAATCAATCAGATGTGCGTGCAATTTTCACCCGATGAATTGGAAATGTTCCATGCAGTGAAGGCTGCGTTTGATCCCCATGGCCTACTGAATCCGGGTAAGGCTGTACCTACGCTGCACCGGTGCGCAGAATTCGGCGCCATGCACGTGCATCATGGTGCGCTCAAATTTACCGAATTACCGCGTTTCTGAGTTTCTTGCATGCAATCCGTCATTGAACACTATCAGGCCAGTATCCAACAGGCAGTGGAGAATAAAACGCCACTGCATATCTGCGGTGGAGGGTCAAAGAGTTTTTATGGGCAAGCGGTACCGAATCAGACGGCCTTGATCCTGGATGTCACTGCATATCACGGTATCATTGATTACGAGCCGACGGAACTGGTCGTTACAGCTCGTGCCGGAACGCGTCTGGCTGAATTGGAATCTGTCCTGAGTCAACATGGTCAGATGCTGGCATTCGAACCGCCTCACTGGTCCGAAGCGGCTACTCTGGGTGGTTGTGTGGCGGCTGGGTTGTCCGGGCCGCGCCGGGTTTCTGCGGGTTCAGTACGCGATTTTGTACTTGGGGTACGGTTGTTGAACGGTATCGCCAGCGACCTGCATTTTGGCGGTCAGGTGATGAAGAATGTGGCTGGTTATGATGTATCCCGATTGATGGTCGGTGCCATGGGGACGTTAGGAGTGCTGCTGGAAGTATCGCTCAAGGTCCTTCCCAAACCTGCAACAGAAATCACGTTGTGTATGGATATCGACGAGCAGTCAGCGATCGAGAGAATGAATGAGTGGGCAGGTCGGCCGCTGCCGATATCGGCGACCTGTTACGTTGATCATGTATTGTATCTGCGCCTTTCGGGTGCCGAATCGGCCGTGCGTGCGGCGCAGGAGAAACTGGGTGCTGAAACCTGGGGGGACGGTCAAGCATTCTGGCAATCGGTTTGCGAGCAGACGCACAGTTTCTTTCAGTCACCCAAGCCACTGTGGCGGCTATCGATCAATCCGACTGCAGCGCCTTTGTCCGTTCCCGGAAAACAGTTACTGGAGTGGCATGGTGGATTGCGCTGGGTGGTTTGTGAAGATCCGAGTGATGCAGAGTCGATTCGGTCAGCAGCAAAAGCAGCGGGTGGACATGCGACATTGTTCCGGCATGGTGACGGACAGATACCCGTATTCCATCCGCTGAGTCCTGGGTTGATGAAAATTCATCGCGCACTAAAAGAAAAATTTGATCCGCAGCGGATTCTTAATCCGGGGCGATTATATTCCGAGTTATAAATGCAAACGAAGCTGGCTGATTTTATAAAGGATTCACCGCAGGGACAGGAAGCAGATGCCATTCTGCGAAGCTGTGTGCACTGTGGTTTTTGTCTGGCGACCTGTCCAACATATCAGATTCTGGGAGATGAACTGGATAGTCCGCGAGGCCGGATTTATCTGATGAAACAGATGCTGGAAGGCCAGCCTGTGACCCATAAAACCCAATTGCATCTGGATCGATGCCTGACATGTCGGGCTTGTGAAACCACATGTCCGTCGGGTGTGCGTTATGGTGCGCTGGTGGACATTGGACGAGGTTTGATCGAGCAACAGATTGCGCGCGATTCGAGTTCAGGCGTGATGCGTTATGTATTGCGCAAGGTTTTGCCTAATCGAACACTGTTCAATTTCCTGTTCAGGTCAGGGCAAATGATACGACCACTGTTACCGCAAAGTCTGAAAAGCAAAATGCCCGTTGCAGTGAGTAGAGCACAAACCTGGCCTGCACCGCGTCATACCAGAAAGATGCTAGTACTGGAAGGGTGCGTACAACCTACTCTGGCGCCAAACATCAATGCTGCAACTGCCCGGGTATTGGATAAACTGGGTATATCCCTGATCAGAGCTGAAAAAGCAGGGTGTTGTGGTGCAGTAACTTTTCATCTGAATGCACAGCAGGAAGGGCTGGATTATATGCGGCGGAATATCGATGCTTGGTGGCCATTCATTGCGCGCAGGGAAATCGATGCGATTGTCATGACCGCCAGTGGTTGCGGCGTAACCGTCAAGGAATATGGGCATATGCTACAACATGATGCAGCCTATGCTGAAAAGGCTGCTGCTGTGTCATCGTTTACCAAGGATATCAGTGAAGTGCTGGATAACCATCTCGATCATCTCAAGCAGATTATCAAGGATGGCAATGCATCGAGCCGATCAGTATCGGCTTTTCATTCACCCTGTACCTTGCAGCATGGTATGAAGGTGCGCGGTGTTGTCGAGCGTATTCTTGGTGTTGTGGGTGTCGAGAGGACACCTGTGCCCGATGCGCACCTGTGTTGTGGGTCGGCAGGGACCTATTCCATTCTGCAACCCGAGATTTCAAAGCAATTACTGAAAAACAAAGTTGCCGCGCTCGAATCGGGTAATCCGGAACAAATCATGACGGCCAATATCGGGTGCCTGTTGCACTTAAAGAGCGGGACAAAACTACCTGTTAAGCACTGGATAGAATTTTTGGACGAGCGTTTGTCGGATTGTCATGGCATGCAATCCTGAAGCCGGGATTCAATCGCTAAATATTTTCATTTTGATTAATATTCTAAATTTTTTGATATACAATCCCGAGCTTAATTGTTCAGGAAAAGTGCCTGAACAGGCTGAATGGTTATGAATTGGGTTTACAGATAATATTATTTGGAGAAAATATGAAGGTAGTGTCGAAAAGAAATTGGGCAGCGAAGTTGGGTGGGGTGGTATTGGCGTCTTGCTTGGTTTTCCCTGTACAGGCTCAGCTGATGCTTGCGCACGAGGGACATCATGATGCAGGTGGTTGTACGATCAAGACGGGTGAATTTCCAGTTACTTTCAGTGCATATGAAGTACCTGAGGGTGGAATTCCGCCATTGCATTCTTTCTGCGAAAACCTGCCCAATACAGGCAAGGTGAATCTGACCATTGAACTACCTCATGAAGCACGACAAATTCCTCTTGCGGTGCGCTTGATCAAAGCAGGGCATGAAGGGCACGGCGCAAAAGCCGCTGCACCAGCGGAGCAGAAACCGGCTGATGCGGGTGCTCACGCTGGTCATGAAGGAATGAATCATGATGATGCGCATGCAGGACATGGTGCTGCGGAGCCAGGCATTGTGTATATGCCGGAAGAAGTTCATGGCTCGGGAATTATTGTTGTGGCGGCCAATCTTCAAGAAAAGGGCCAGTATGCAATACAGCTGGAAAGAAAAGATGAGGTTGGCAAAGTGAAGACTGTGGTTAGTATTCCACTTGGCGTAGGCAAGGGTGGTGGACATGGTAGTCATGGCGGCGGTTTTGGCATGACTGAGATAGCATTGATTGTCATTGCACTCGGAGGCGGTGGTGCTGCTTTCTACTTTATGCGTAACAAGAAAAAACCAGGCGCTTCAGCTTGATTTCATTGAATCAGCCATGATTCAATTGGGTTGCAGATAGAAAATATTCCAGTGTCATTAATTCATTCAATCTCCATTAAGGTAAGAGGATGAATTAAAGATAAGAATATTTATAACTGCAGTTTTTATCTTTCTGTAGTGTAGATGAATCTGACTTGACAGTAAAAAGTTGAGAAAGTAGCCTAGGGACTGGAAGTTGGGTAGGTAATAAGAAGAAGAGAATAGGTGAAGGTGTAGGAAAAATTTTGGAAAAACAAAGGAGAGAGAGATGGTTGCCAAGCTATGGCTAAGGGTGGC
>JAAEXZ010000002.1 GCA_017879645.1 Nitrosomonas sp. | reverse complement strand
ATAGCAGCGAAATCAATCTGGCTGCCCGTTATTTCATCCACAGTCTGGCTGACAGCCTGCGGCAAGGTGTCATTCTCCTGCTGGATTATGGGTTCGGGCGCAGCGAGTTTTACCATCCGCAACGCCAGCAAGGCACGCTCATGTGCCATTACCGGCATCATGCACATGACGATCCCTTTTTCCTCCCCGGACTTCAGGACATAACCAGTCATATCGACTTCAGCGCACTGCTCGAGGTTGCCGATCAATCCGGATTATCCCTTACCGGATACACGACCCAGGCACATTTTTTGATTAATTGCGGCATCACCACGGTTCTGGGACGCACGGCCAGTACGGATACACGACATTACCTGCCGCAGGTTCAAGCGATGCAGAAACTGATCAGCCCTGCCGAAATGGGTGAACTGTTCAAGGCTATCGCTTTCGCAAAAAACTTTCCGGAACCACTGCTGGGATTCAGCCGTGGCGATCTGAGCCGCCTGCTCTGAGAACCATGAATCGACAGCGGTTCAGCATATTGACAGGTGTAGGGTTTCTTATCGAATGATTCCGGGATTGCTCCCGGGCCATGCTGTCGCTTACAATTGCGCGGCAGATCGGTCTGCTGTCAGGTTAAAATAGAGCAATATGCCCAATACACATCGTACGCTTACGCCAGAACAAATTATCCGCCCGGAAATCCTCGCGCTTTCCGCCTATCATGTGCCACCCGCAACGGACATGATCAAGCTGGATGCCATGGAAAATCCCTATCCGCTTCCCGAATCCTTGCGCAATACCGTGGCGCAACTGGCAGCCCGTGCACCGATCAATCGGTACCCTGATGCCAGCGCAACCGAATTGAAGGCTACCCTGCGGCAGGCACTTGGTATTGAGGACGAGATGGAAATTCTGCTGGGTAATGGTTCGGACGAGATCATCCAGATCATTGCCATGGCGGCAGCCAGACCGGATGCCGTGCTATTGAGTGTTGAGCCGGCGTTTGTCATGTTCAGGATGATCGCCACTTTCACCCAAATGCGCTACGTCGGTGTGCCCTTGCACCAGGATTTTTCGCTGGATTTACCGGCGATGCTGGAGGCCATTGCGAAACATGAGCCTGCGGTCATTTTTCTAGCCTATCCCAATAATCCTACAGGAAATTTATTTGACGCCGCAGCCATTGTGAGTATCATTCAGGCTGCGCCGGGCATCGTGGTTATTGATGAAGCGTATCACGCTTTTGCGGATGTTAGTTTCATGCACCGATTAAGCAAATATCCCAATCTGCTGGTGATGCGAACCCTGTCCAAACTTGGACTGGCTGGTTTGCGACTGGGATTGCTGATCGGCAGATCGGAATGGTTACACGAATTTGAGAAAGTACGATTGCCCTATAATGTGGGCATTATGACGCAGGTCATTGCAGATGAAGTGTTACAGCAAGCGGATGTATTACTGGAACAGGCACAAACAATCAAGACAGAGCGTGCAAAAATGTTGGCGTATCTAGAAACCATTGACGGTATGACGGTGTTTCCATCGGATGCAAACTTCATTCTGTTTCGCATCAACGCAGCCAGCCAGATTTTTCAGGCACTGAAGCAGCGGCGAATCCTGATCAAGAAGCTCGATGGCACTCACCCCTTGTTAGAAAACTGTCTACGTGTTACCGTAGGCACACCTGAAGAAAACGTGCAATTTTGTACCACACTCAATACCATAATTACCGAAATCACTTCTTAAAAACAATCCGTCTTCTTTGCATCCATCACAGTATTCCCCATGCGCCAAGCTCAGGTCACACGCAATACCCTCGAAACTCAAATCAGCGTTGAATTGAGTCTGGATGGTACTGGCCAGTCCGCTCTGGAAACCGGTGTGCCTTTTCTGGATCACATGATCGATCAGATCGCACGGCATGGCATGATGGATATCACGATTCGCGCCAAAGGCGACTTGCACATCGATGCGCACCACACCGTCGAAGATATTGGAATTACCCTGGGGCAGGCCTTGCTCAAAGCTGTGGGTAACAAAAAAGGCATACGCCGATATGGCCATGCCTACGTGCCATTGGATGAAGCCCTATCGCGTGTCGTCATCGACTTGTCCGGCCGCCCCGGTCTGGTTTTTAATGTGGATTTTTCCCGTGCACGCATTGGCGATTTTGATGTGGATCTGTTCCATGAGTTTTTTCAGGGTTTGACCAATCACGCACTGATGACACTGCATATCGACAATCTGTATGGCAGAAACGCACATCATCAGGCTGAAACCATTTTCAAGGCATTTGGTCGAGCACTCAGGGTAGCCATCGAGCACGATCCCGGTGCGGTCGGCATCATCCCATCCACCAAAGGCACCTTATAATTCCTATAAGAATCCTATTCTTCCACCGTTCATCGCATGACAGATATTGCAATCGTTGATTATGGAATGGGCAATTTGCGTTCCGTCTACAAAGCTCTGGAACACGTTGCGCCCAAATCGAGCGTCACGGTGACCAGTGACTGCCATGTCGTGCGGCAGGCAAAACGTATCGTTGTTCCCGGCCAGGGCGCAATGCCGAACTGCATGCAGGAGCTGGATTCACATGGATTGCGTGAAGCCGTGGTGGAAGCAGCAACAAACAAGCCGTTTCTGGGTATTTGCCTGGGATTGCAGATGCTGTTCGAAGACAGCGAGGAAGGGCACGTCAAAGGCTTGGGCATCATGCCCGGCAAGGTTGTGCATTTCCCTGCAGCCGCCATGAAGACCGCGGATGGGCAAAAACTGAAAGTGCCACACATGGGGTGGAATCAGGTACACCAGGCCATCGGGCACCCGCTATGGCAAGGTATTGCGGATAATGCGCGCTTTTATTTCGTACATAGTTATTATGTTGAAACGACGCATACGGATGCTATTGCAGCACAAAGTGATTATCCTTTCCCATTTACTTGTGCTGTTGCACAGGATAATATTTTCGCTGTACAGTTTCATCCCGAAAAAAGCCAATTAGCAGGACTGACGCTTTTAAGCAATTTTGCCCAATGGACACCTCGTCTCTGAATTTATTTTATCAATCATTCATTTATTTCTACTCTGAATAAGTCATGCTGATTATTCCTGCTATAGATCTCAAAGATGGACACTGCGTTCGGCTCAAGCAAGGTGTGATGGAAGATGCCACGATATTTTCCGAAAACCCGGGCGAAATGGCCGCTCATTGGCTTAAACAAGGCGCCAGACGACTGCATCTGGTCGACCTGAACGGTGCATTTGCCGGAAAACCGAAAAATGAAGCCGCCGTGAAGGAAATCGTCAACGCGCTCGAAGGCCAGATCCCCATTCAACTGGGTGGTGGCATCCGCGACCTCGATACGATCGAACGGTATCTGGATGATGGCATCACTTACATCATCATCGGTACGGCTGCCATCAAGATTCCCGGCTTTCTGCATGATGCCTGTAATGCGTTTCCTGGTCAGATCATGGTCGGACTCGATGCCAAGGATGGCAAAGTGGCCGTGGATGGCTGGTCCAAAATAACCGGACACGATGTCATCGATCTCGCCAAAAAATTCGAGAGTTATGGCGTTGAAGCCATCATTTACACGGATATCGGTCGGGATGGCATGCTCAGTGGCGTCAATATCGAGGCCACCGTAGAACTGGCCAGGCAATTGACCATTCCGGTCATTGCCAGCGGGGGCATTACCAATATCCAGGATGTGCAAAAATTATGCGAAATTGAATCCGAGGGCATCATGGGTGCCATTACGGGACGCGCCATTTACGAGGGTTCTCTGGATTTCAAGGAAGCACAAACCTTGGCTGATCAATTCGGGAATAGTGATAGCGCCGCTTAAATATCGGAACATTCTATTTTCTCCATTTCATTTATTATTTTTTGTTCAGCTGATCACAGTAAATTCTGATGGGACTCGCAAAACGCATCATTCCTTGTCTGGATGTTACCGATGGACGGGTAGTCAAAGGAGTCAATTTTGTTGAATTGCGTGATGCTGGCGACCCTGTCGAAATATCACGACGTTATGACGAACAAGGCGCCGATGAACTCACTTTTCTTGACATCACCGCCAGTTCCGACAACCGCGATCTGATTCTGCATATCATAGAAGATGTGGCATCGCAGGTTTTCATCCCCCTGACGGTGGGTGGAGGTGTGCGCCAAGTCAGCGATGTTCGTCGGCTGCTCAATGCCGGCGCCGACAAGGTCAGTATCAATACTTCCGCTGTACTGAATCCACAACTGGTCGCAGAAGCAGCCGATCATTATGGTTCCCAGTGCATTGTCGTTGCCATCGATGCCAAGCAGGTCGATTCTTCAACTGACACACCTCGCTGGGAAGTTTTCACCCATGGTGGCCGCAAAGCCACGGGGCTTGATGCCATCGAATGGGCAAAAAAAATGCAGGTACTGGGTGCAGGTGAGATTCTCCTCACCAGCATGAATCGGGACGGAACCCGGAACGGTTTTGATCTTGGTCTGACCCGGGCAGTATCGGATGCCATCGACATTCCCGTCATTGCCAGCGGCGGCGTGGGTAACCTGGATCATCTGGTGGACGGGATTGTAAAAGGACATGCGGATGCCGTTCTGGCGGCCAGCATTTTTCACTACGGTGAATATACCGTGCAGCAAGCCAAACGATATATGGCTCAACATGGAATTGAAGTAAGGCTATAATGCCTGCTTTCCCATATCCATCTATTCTTGATCCATGCCTTCAGAAAATTGGCTGAGTAAAATCAATTGGTCCGAACAGGGATTGATTCCTGTCATTGCACAGGAAGCCAATACCGGGAAAGTGCTCATGTTTGCCTGGATGAATGCCGAAGCACTCAAACTGACAGTGGAAAAAGGCGAAGTCATCTACTGGTCACGTTCCCGTCAAAAACTCTGGCACAAAGGCGAGGAGTCCGGTCATACCCAAAAAGTGATTGATATCTTTCTGGATTGCGATGAAGATGTGCTGTTGATCACCGTGGAGCAAACAGGTGGTATTGCTTGCCATACTGGAAGACAGAGCTGTTTCTTTCAGAAGCTCGACCGTGATGAGTGGGTTGTGGCTGCACCCGTGATCAAAAACCCCGAGGAGATCTATCACACATGAATGATCTGAGTGTTCTGTATCGCTTGGCACAAACCATCGCCGAACGCAAATCGGCCGATCCGAGTCATTCCTACGTTGCCAAGTTACTTCACCAAGGTCAGGACAAGATTCTCAAAAAAATCGCTGAAGAATCTGCGGAAACAATCATGGCTTCCAAGGATGGTCATACCGAACAGATCGTCTATGAAACCGCAGATTTGTGGTTTCACTCCCTTGTTCTGCTGGCACACCATGACATCAGCCTGGATCAGCTACTGCAGGAACTGGAACGACGCGAAGGGACATCGGGGATTACCGAAAAAGCATCGAGAACCAAGGGCTAAGCTATGGATAATTGCATTTTTTGTAAAATCATCAGAAAAGAGATTCCATCCAACAAGATATACGAAGACGACGAAATTCTAGCGTTTAATGACATTAACCCGGCCGCTCCGGTACATTTCTTGTTAATTCCCAAATTACATATTGATTCACTGGCTGAAATTCAAGATAATCACCAAAAACTCTTGGGCAAGATGCTGCTATTGGCTCCTAAACTTGCGAAAGAACAGGGTTGTGATGATGGCTTTCGTACAATTATCAATACCGGACGCATCGGTGGACAGGAAGTGTTTCACTTGCACTTCCATATCATCGGTGGCAGGGAGCGCCTGCCCGTGATGATTCATCATGGTTAGGTTTCTGTTTCATTTGACAGGAGAATAGTAATGGGTACATTCAGTATTTGGCACTGGTTGATCGTACTGGCCATTGTTGTTTTGGTATTTGGCACCAAAAAGCTGCGCAATCTTGGCGGTGATCTGGGAAGCGCCGTCAAAGGCTTCAAGGACGGTATGAAGGAATCGGACAGCACACCGCCACCAACGCTGAATGACCAGGTTATCGATATTCACGCACGCAAAGATGCACCGGTGAGTTCGCTCAAGGAAGGAATCAAGAACGAGGAACGTCTTCCAGGCTCACAGAACCCAAAGGCCGACGCCGAATTCAAAGAAAAAAACTAGATACCGACGAATGTATCATTGCCCCTTGGCTAGCTGGTGGCATGTGATGAACCGTTCCAATCCACAACATTAACGGTCAGAGTTATGTTTGATATTAGTTTCATGGAATTATTGGTAATTTCGGTGGTTGCATTGATTGTGATTGGACCGGAGCGCCTGCCCACTGTCGCCAAAACACTGGGGCATCTCTACGGACGTTGCAGAAATTTTGTATACAGTGTCAGAACAGACATCCATAATGAAATGCGTATGGAAGAACTGAAAAAAATGCAGTCCACACTGGAAGAAACGGTGCAATCTGTCGAAAACTCGGTTCGTCAAAATGTCAATCAAGTACAAATGACCGTAACCGATGGCCTGAATCAGCAAGACCACTCAACGACCCAACAAGCTACACCACCGACCGATTCACAGGTAGCATCGCCGGATCCCGCTACCCATGACAGTGCTGTCTATCAGCATCGCAGTCAGGATAAAAACTGATAATGTATCCGCAATTTTTTCTGCCACTCATATCTATTCCTAACTACCCCATGATTCTGCGACGCCATGCTTGAAGGCTCTTTCCTGTCGCATCTCGTCGAACTGCGTACCAGAATCATTCGCGCACTTGCCGTTCTGTTACTGGGATTCATACCTTGTGCTTATTATGCGCGCGAGCTATATACCCTGCTTGCGCAACCACTTCTGGAAAAATTGCCGCAAGGTGGGCAAATGATTGCAACCGATGTAGCCACGCCTTTTTTTGTGCCGATGAAAGTCGCCATGATGATGGCTTTTGTCCTTACCCTGCCCCATACGCTCTATCAGATCTGGGCTTTTGTCGCTCCCGGTCTTTATATGCACGAAAAACGCCTGGCTTTGCCCCTGGTGATTGGCAGTAGCCTGCTGTTTTTTACAGGCATGGCATTTGCCTACTTTGCCGCCCTGCCGGCCGTATTCGAATTCATTACCTATTTCGCACCTGAAGGGGTTGCCGTCATGACGGACATCGGCAAATACCTGAGCTTTGTGTTATCGATGTTTCTGGCTTTCGGCGTCACGTTTGAAGTCCCTGTTTTTGTAATCGTGCTGGTCAGAACCGGAGCCATCACCATTGCCAAACTCAAGGAAATCCGTCCTTATGTCATCGTTGGCGCATTCGTGATTGCTGCAATTTTCACTCCCCCCGACGTCATTTCACAGTTCATGCTGGCTGTTCCCCTTTGTTTGCTGTATGAACTGGGCATCATCATCGCCGCCCTGCTGATGAAGGATCACAGCAATGATGATCCACCACAGACTCCAGAAAAAACCACGGATACCGTTTCACATCACCAGGAACCGCCGACTCATCATCCCTGATCAATAATCATCTATGACTTTGTGTCAGCAGAATCCGTACAAAGAAACCATTTCACGGATGACAAAGTCCAATGAAAACCGGTTTGATCGTGTGAAACCAATGCAAGGAGACTGTTCATGCCTATCATTTTATCTGTTGTCCATATCTGCCATTTATCCATTATTGCCCTGCTGGGTTGTTTGATCACCAATATCGCAATGGCACAGGCACAGCCGATCACGAACAATCCATCCGACCACACCACCGCCCAGAACCCATCAGCATCTGCTGAAACACCGCCGGGTGTAACCCGACCACCCAGAATCATCCATCGTGTGGGTACCGCCATACCTCCACCCCGAAACAGTGTCAGTATCAAGAGTACCGATGCCGGACACATACCGCGTCAGTCCGCTGTTTCCGGCTGTGTCAATTGCGGTGTCATCGATTTCATCCAGCGCTCGACATCCGGCAATGCATTGAACGCCATTACCAGTGGCGTCGTTGCCGGCACCATAGCCCGTGAAGTCAATCGTCAGTTACCCTATCCGGGTATGGCTCATTCACAATATGGAACCGGTATCGTACCCATGCCTTCTGGCGGCAATATCGCAGCGAATCCGTATCAGGTTGGCATCACCCTGCACGATGGCAGCCAAGCAATCATAGCACTGCCCGATGTATCTCATCTGCAGCAGGGTGATCGAGTGCAATTGATCGATGGTGCTATCGTTGTCGATCGTCAATGAATAAAAAGGTCATACTTTGAACACTCAGACTCGCAAACGCATCGAACTTCCCATTGAAGGCATGACCTGTGCAGCCTGCGCGTCACGCATAGAAAAGAATCTGAACAAGCTGCCCGGTGTCGAAGCGACAGTCAACTTCGCCAATGAGAAGGCACATGTTGATTTTGACGAGCATCAAACATCCAGTCATGCACTGATCAATGCCATAGAAAAATCGGGATTTCACATTGCACCACAATCGGTGCAATTACAACTGCACGACATGACTTGTGCCGCTTGTGCCACACACATCGAAAAAGCCCTGAACAAACTACCTGGTGTTCATGCGACAGTCAACGTGGCAACTGAAACTGCAAAAGTCAGTTTCATTCAGTGCGGGTTACGGTGCTACCGAAATCAGCGAATCCGGACGTGCTGAAGAAAAGGCAAGAAAACAGGCAGCTTATGAACGCGAACTGCGATTATTCTGGATTTCGGCACTGCTTACCCTGCCACTGGTTTTACAAATGGGTGTCATGTTCAGCGGCCATGATATGGACATGCTGCCGCGATGGCTACAATGGCTTCTTGCCACACCGGTACAATTCTGGATCGGACGCCGGTTTTATGTTGGCGCCTGGCACGCACTACGCAGCGGCAGCGCCAACATGGATGTCCTGGTAGCGCTGGGCACCAGCATGGCGTATGGATTCAGTACCGTAGTGATGTTGTTTTCACTGGATCAGCATATTTATTTTGAAGCCAGTGCTGCCATCATCACTTTGGTTCTGTTGGGAAAGCTGATGGAAGCCCGAGCCAAAGGAAAAACCTCAGAAGCCATTGAGTCACTGATCAAGCTGCAGCTCGCGTTGAACGTCATGGAGAAGTGATCGAATTGCCCGTCGAACAACTACAAGTCGATGACATTTTTCTGGTGCGTCCTGGCGAGAGCATTCCTGTCGATGGGATCGTCACTGAAGGCGCTTCGAACATCGACGAATCACTGTTGACCGGAGAAAGTCTACCCGTGGGCAAACAATCCGGCGCGAAAGTTTTTGCTGCAACCCAGAATCTACAGGGCTTTCTCAAATGCCGTGCGGTCGGTATCGGTGCCAGCACACAACTGGCGAACATTATCCGCCTGGTTGAGGAGGCACAGGGTTCAAAAGCACCCATCCAGCGCATGGCTGATACACTTTCCGGTATTTTTGTCCCGGTCGTCGTCGTCATCAGTATCCTGACATTCTTCGTAACGTGGTGGCTTGCCAACGATTTTGTCACTGCGCTGATCCACGCTGTAGCAGTGCTGGTGATCGCTTGTCCTTGCGCATTGGGCTTGGCGACACCGACCGCCATCATGGTTGCCACCGGACGCGGTGCACAAGCCGGCATACTGGTTAAAAATGCAGCGGCTCTGGAACATGCTGAAAAAATACAGACTCTGATCGTCGACAAAACTGGAACACTGACCGAAGGCAAACCGCACGTCACCGATGTATTGCCTGCTCCCTCGATAACGGCAGACCATTTGCTACAAATTGCCGCTTCACTGGAACAAGGCTCGGAACACCCACTCGCACGTGCCATTCTGGATCATGCTCAATCGATGTCGTTGCCATTGATGTCACTTCAGCACTTTTCATCCACGACCGGCAGCGGCGTTTCAGGCCAGTTGAATGGACAATCGTATATATTGGGTTCACCGCAGTTTCTGCATCAACACAAGCTGGATCCAGATATGGAGTCAATCGGCGCATTACAGGCTGAAGGTAAGACAGTCATTGCCGTTGCTTCAATTGATTCATCCGATCACCGACTGCTGGGTTATCTGGCCATAGCCGATCGCCTGCGCGATAATTCCGCTGTTGCCATTTCCCGCCTGCAATCCATGGGCATCGAGGTCGTCATGCTCACTGGCGATAACCAGGCTACAGCGGCAACGATCGCCCGGAAAACAGGCATTACCGATTTTCGTGCAGAAGTGCTACCGCAGGATAAAGCTGCCGAAGTTATAGCCTTCAAGAAAAAGGGAAAATTTACTGCCATGGTCGGCGACGGTATCAATGATGCCCCTGCTCTGGCCGCCGCTGACGTCAGCTTTGCGATCGGCGCCGGTTCGGATATTGCCATAGAGGCTGCTGACATGACTTTACTGCGTAATGATCTGATGAGCGTCGCAGATGCCATTTCATTATCGCGATTGACGTTGCGGAAAATTCGCCAGAATCTGTTCTTTGCTTTCGTTTATAATGCCTTGGGTATTCCGCTGGCAGCGGCTGGCATGTTGAACCCCGTCATAGCCGGCGCTGCAATGGCGATGAGCTCGGTGTCGGTGGTGAGTAATTCGCTACTGCTTAAACGCTGGCGAGCCAACCCATAATAATTCACAGAAAACTAAAAACGATGCAAACAGCAATTATCAAAATAACTGGTATGACCTGCATGGGCTGTGTCAACAGTGTCAAAACCCTACTCATGAATCAGGCCGGTGTTATTGAAGTCGATGCCACGCTTGATCCTGCACAGGCCACTGTGCAATTCGAACCCGATCGCATCACGCTTGAACAGCTTAACGAAGCCATAATCGACGCTGGTTTTGGTGTGACAGGTTAGATAGATCGGCAAGCAACTTGCCATTTTTCTCCTGCTCGTGCCAGCAGCATTGCAGTCGCTATACAATCCGCCCGTAGGAATCCTCGAATCGCACGATATCGTCTTCCCCCAGATAGGCTCCGGACTGCACTTCGATCAGATGCAGTGGTATTTTTCCCGGATTTTCAAGTCGATGTGGCTTCCCAAGTGGTATATAAGTGGACTGGTTTTCGGTAAATAGCGTTTCGCGATTCTCTACTATCACTTTTGCCGTACCACTGACAACGACCCAATGTTCTGCTCTGTGATGATGCATCTGAAGTGAAAGCCTCTGCCCCGGCTTGACCATGATCCGCTTCACCTGGAAGCGCTCTCCACGGTCTATTCCCTCGTACCACCCCCAGGGACGGTGTATACGCAAGTGCTCAAGACGTTCCTTGCGTCCATCCGATTCAATTTTTTGTATCAACGACTTGAGTTTATCGGCTTTATCCTTGTGCATCACGAGCACGGCATCAGCCGTTTCAATGACAACGACATCATCCAGTCCAATTACCGACACCAGTCGACTCTCTGCCCGGATATAGCTGTTTCGGGTATCAATCACATAAGCATCACCATGAACTGAATTAGCATCATCATCCTTTGGCGCCTTTTGCCACAGCGCGTTCCATGATCCCACATCATTCCAGTCGAACTGTGCCGAAACGACCACTGCACGATCCGTTTTTTGCATGATGGCATAATCTATCGAATCCGACGGACAAGTCAGAAACGTATCATGATCGGGACGTATGAAACCCAGATCGGTCGTTCTTTTCTGCCATGCTGACCGAGTCGCATCGTAAATCGCTTGCTGGTGGTGTTGCAGTTCCCTGAGATAGCTACCCGCAGTAAAAACGAACATACCGCTATTCCAGACATAGTTATCTTCCTGGAGGTACCGGTTTGCCGCATCTCTATCCGGTTTTTCATAAAAATGACTGACCCGATGCACTTTCGATGGAGAATCCTGTAGTAAAGTCACCGCCTCACCCACCTTGATGTAACCGTAACCGGTTTCAGGTGCTGTGGGTACGACACCGAAGGTTGCCAGGTAACCTTCACTTGCAGCTATCACAGCAGTTTCGACGGCCCGCACAAATGCTGCCTCATTTTCAATGACATGATCGGCGGGCAGAACCAGCATGATGGCATCCTCATTGGTTTGTGCCAGATGAAATGCAGCCAGGGCAATGGCAGGAGCAGTATTGCGACCGACAGATTCGAGATAGATGGCCTCGGGCCTGATATGTATGACCTCACATTGCTCCAGCGTAATAAAGCGATGCTCGGCGTTGCATACCAGAATCGGATCCCGAGCGTCAGTCAGCGCCGCAACACGCTTCAGTGTTGACTGCAGCAGAGTCTCATCATGACTGACAAGCGGCAATAACTGTTTGGGATAGTTTGCGCGGGACAGGGGCCACAGCCGTGTACCACTCCCGCCGGAAAGAATAACGGGAAAAATAGGGTAATCCATGCACTACCTTTCCCGAATTCCTGAAACTTTACCGCAACACAAATACAGATCTTGGTTTACCTGAATTTCCATAACTGTTAGAAGTTCAACATACCCTGATGATCATATTTTTTTGAACCAGGTTCCATGTTCAAGTGATTCAAAAACAGAATAATTATTGATGATGTATTCCCACAACGACTTATTCTTCTGTTGAATCAGCGTATCGTAATCCAATTTGACAAACAGGTAAGTCGGGGGCGATTCTACAAATTCAGTATAAAATGCTTGCCACTGAAAATCCAGATAATACTCAAGTATCCAGCCATTGGTACTGAGTTCTGGCAAACGCGATGCCAGGACATACATTCTCGGGTTACCACACACAAACATGGTATCCCCTTCCTTCAGCACCGAGAGAACACTGGCCACTTCTTCCTGAGCATAATCATAGGTATTTAATTTTATTACATCAGTCGCAGTATGATTTTTCCATAGACCATGATACTGAATGTAAAAAATACCGATCAGTACGAAGATCATGAGCAAATTCTCAATTCTTGCCCTCTTAATAATTTCAAATTGAAAGATGCGATACAAAATCCAATCAAGACCCATTGCGGCAAAAAAACCGATAGGGACATACAACAGTTGGAAATGATAAGCCCACCAGGATGTTTTTTGCATCAACACCACAAATAGACCCACAACAGCCCATGCCAGTAGCAGACTCAAGAAATGAGACTCGATTTTTCTGATCATCAACACACCAACTCCGGCAAGGATCAGAAAAACAACCATTTTCTTTATGAACCATTTGACCGACGTCTGCAGTCTTTCTGGGTCGATCTGATCTGTCAGGCCAATGACGCTGGCAGGTATTTTGAAATAGATTTCAAATACCAAGGTTTCGATGTGATGATGAAAGATATAGAACAGAAAAAATGAAGCAGGCAGGGCAAAACCCAAAATCAAAGGCAAAACTTGTGTACGAACGATATAGCCCAAGTTATGCACTCTGAGTACAAATAAAAAATGTATCAGAAAAAATGCCGCAATAATCGGAGCAAAAACCAGCTTGCTCAACAATACAATCGCTACCAGCAATCCGATTGCAAAGTAGGTCAGGAACAAGTTCCCCTTGGACTTATATGCTCTGTCCAACAACCAGACGATCAAAAAAATCGGAAAATTGATTATTGCTTCTAATTGCGTTAGATGTAACCAGCGTGCATTACAATAATAAACACCAACGATGAACAAAGGCAGCAAAGAATAGAAATATTGCAAACGAAATAGTTGATATTCTTTGACGGTATAAAACAGGACCAACGTAAAAATGATCCAGTATCCCAGCTCGAACAGGTGAATACTGACATCGTCCCAACCTATCGTGTTTCCTGCGAGCAGATAAAACAAGTAGATACCGGGCTGCTTGTAGTCGAACAAATCCTGGTAGAGAACTTTCCCCATATCCAGTTGCTGTGCAATGACCACGAATAAAGATTGATCTCCTCCCATAGTCGTGTGACTTTGAACGACACCGATCATGACAATGATCAGCATGACGGCAATACTAGCCAATTTATTGTTAATCTTATTAAATATCATAGATCTAGGGTGTAAAAAATAGTAATCCATGGATAGCGGCAAGTAACTGGTAAAAGATGAGTTCGGTTACAAATAGTTTTCGGGTCTATTTATAACCGAATACTGAAAGAAGAAAAATGATAAGGGTGAAATCGATCGGCGATGGGTAGTGAGCAAACTTATCTTCCAGCAGCTTTGATTGCATCGAGATTGGCCTGTGCATCAGCATTTCCCTGTGCTGCTGCCTTTTCAAACCACATGACTGCTTTCTTTTCGTCCCTCTCAACGCCTTCACCCGTAAAATACATGACACCCAGGTTATTCTGCGCATCCACATGTCCCTGATCCGCAGCCTTCTTGAACAATTCCGCCGCTTTCAACATATCTTTTTCAACACTTTCTCCGTTTGCATACATTAGTCCCAGATTAAACTGAGCATCGGCATAACCTTGCTCAGCTGCACGAAAAAACCAACCTGCCGCCAATTCCGGGTCATTATTCAGCATTTGTCCTGATGGTCCTTTGGATATAGCTTCTCCAGTGTAATACATCACACCCAAACCATTTTGAGCCACCGGGTCTCCCGCCTTGGCACTTTCCAGCAAGGCTTTGAATTTTTCCTCGGCCGCTGATTGAAAATCACCCATGCCAGGCGGCAAGATTTGATCCTTCAATTCGGCCTTTTCTTCAAGACTTAATCCTTCACCCAATATCGAAGGGATTTCACCCAGTTTGGTCACTTCATCTTTCACAGTGGGTGCTGCACCAGTGGATTTATCATTTTGTACCTTGTTATCACACCCAGACAGAAAAAAAATGATCATTACTAAAAACATAATCACAAGAGTATTCATGTAAAACTTTCCTTATTTTCTCGAATTAATAAAACCGGCCAATGAAGTATCATTCCTTGTTAGCACCTAAGAATAATTTTTTCATTTCGCACCTGCGTTTTTGAGCAGATCGATAACTTCCTTGTGGCGGTGAAGATTGGCAAGCATCAAAGCTGTCATTCCATTACCGGCTTTGAGATTAGGATCCGCTTTTGCTCCGATTAGTGTATGTATCGCTCCCAGGTGCCCATGTTGTGCGGCCAGCATTAACGCTGTTGCGCCATTTTCCAGTTGATAATTGACATCAACCTTGGCATCGATCAGCGCCTGTATAATTTGTTGATATCCCTCCTGTGCCGCCAATAAGAGAGCAGTCATGCCATTGTCGCGTTTTGCGTTTGCATTGGCTCCTGCCGCCAGCAGTAATGGCACAATTTTCTTGCGACCTTTCTCTGCAGCAAGAATCAGAGCGGTATCATCTTCATCATTCACACTATCAACATTAGCCCCGGCAGTCAGCAAAATTTCCACGATATGCTCCCGTCCATCGCGGGCAGCTTGCAAGAGTGGCGTAGTGTTGTGATCAAAGCGGATATTGATATCAACACCGGCTTTCAGGAAACGCTCGACAACAGATGGATTGCCCTTTTTGATAGCAGCGACAAAAGCTTCATTCAATTCTTCGGCTTGAATCTTACCCGAATCCAGTATCTTGAAAACCAGTGCAGCATTGCCTTTGTTCGTGGCATCTATCAATTCACTTTTCGTATTTTGCGACCAAACATCGGAACAAATCAGGATTAAAGCAAAATACAGAATAAATATCAACGACCTATTCACTACCAGCATCATATTAAAAAACCCTATCTAAAAAACCCATGAAATTATGAAACACTCGAAGAAAATTATGCTGCTATTTAATTATGCCATTAATTCGGTTCAGTACATTATTTGTGCTTGATACCTGCGAGTACATTTCTAACCGTTCCAAGCTGTGCTATCCTTGCCGACCGAGGGTTTTTCCATCTACAGAACTCTAGCATTTTTACAAATAAATCAGGAATCTCGAGCGATACCTTGCTCAACTTATCGCGCATTTGTAACATTTTCTTGGAAGGTTTATGAATTCTGGTCATTACGACATCGTCATCATCGGAGGTGGTCCAGTAGGAATGGCTCTGGCGCTTGGCTTGCAGGACACAGGCATTTCGTCACTATTGCTTGAAGCCCGAGGATTACCGGAAACGGTTCAGGACCCTCGCCCACTGGCACTGTCATATGGTAGTCAACTGATCCTGCATCAACTGAATGTCTGGAACCGGCTACCGCAAAAAACCCCGATCGACACGATCCATATCTCCAATCGCGGCAGCTTTGGACAAACACTGATCACCACTGAAGATGCCGAGGTACCTGCCCTTGGTTATGTTGTCAATTATCATGAGTTATTCGGTACCATGCATAAATTGATGATTGAAAATGAATTCAATTACATTGCCGGAGCAACCGTCACACAATTGGACACAACCGACAAAGCCGGGATTGTAAGTTTCGACTATCAGGGAAAAACAGTGCAAGTTTCGGCACAGTTACTCATTCTGGCTGATGGTGGCCAGCTGGCGCAGCAATTACCGGGAATAAGCTATCACACGCATGATTACCAGCAATGGGCAGTTGTAGCCAATATCCATGCTGAGAAGAAACAGTCCGGTACGGCTTACGAGCGCTTCACTCCGACAGGTCCGATTGCACTATTACCCAACTTGGATGATTTTGCTCTGGTATGGACGACCACACCGACCGCTGCAAAAGAAATTGTCTCGCTACCTGAGGATATTTTTTTACATCGCCTGCAGCAAAATTTTGGAGATCGGCTGGGTCAGTTTATCCATACCGGAAAAAGATCGGCTTTCCCATTGCTACTAAAATATGCTGCAACCACCACCTCACAAAGAAGTGTGCTTATCGGTAACGCGGCACAGACCTTGCATCCGGTTGCGGGGCAAGGATTCAATCTTGGACTCAGGGACGCTCATGAGCTGGCTCGAGAAATCCTTCGCACTTACCAGGGATCCCAAACCATTGGCACCAATGCCATGCTCGCACGCTACCGCCAGAACCGGCGTCTTGATAGCACAGGCGGCAGAATGTTTACCGATTCGCTGGTCCGGTTCTTCTCCAATGAAAATGAGCTGGTCAAGCATGCCAGTGGCATAGGACTAAGCATGCTGAATACTATTTCGCCATTGAAGAAGTTTGTGGCTCGGCGCATGATTTTTGGTGCACGCGGATAATTTGTGCCTAACTCTCCACTATCCGTTCCACTGAAGTTATAATTGAGCCTGGGGTAGAAAGTGCACGTAGTCGTCTTTCAAGTGAACATGAGCTGAAGCCCTCATCATCCCAGGAATTACGCTGAATCCCTTTACATTTTGAACTAAAATACCGACAGATTACATGCAAATCGGCTCCCATATCCTCAAAAATAAGCTGGTCGTGGCACCCATGGCTGGCGTAACGGATCGCCCCTTCCGGCAGTTATGCAAACAAATGGGAGCCGGTATGGCGGTTTCGGAAATGGTTTCGAGCAATTCCCTACTCTGGGGATCGAAGAAAACGCAACGCCGGGCCAATCACGATGGCGAGGTTTCGCCCATTTCTGTCCAGATCGCTGGGGCAGATCCTGCAATGCTTGCTGCAGCAGCGCAATATAATGTCGATCAAGGCGCCGAGATCATTGATATCAACATGGGTTGCCCGGCCAAAAAAATATGTAATGTCATGGCCGGCTCCGCCCTGTTGCAGAATGAAAAACTGGTCAGCCAAATCCTCGATGCCGTAGTCAAGGCCGTCAGTGTTCCCGTTACACTGAAGATTCGCACAGGATGGGACAAGCAACACAAAAACGCCTTATCCGTGGCACATATCGCAGAAAATTCGGGCATCCAGGCTTTGGCAATACACGGACGTACCCGTGCTTGTGCCTATTCCGGTGAAGCAGAGTATGAAACGATCGCCGCAGTCAAATCGAAGTTGAACATTCCGGTCATTGCGAATGGGGACATTACGACACCCGAGAAAGCACAACGCATTCTGGCTTATACCAAAGCGGATGCCATCATGATAGGACGAGCGGCTCAAGGTCGCCCGTGGATTTTCCGGGAAATAGATCATTTTTTAGTAACAGGACAACATCTGCAATCACCTGAGGTCACAGAAATTCATCGAGTCCTCATCAACCATTTACATGATTTGTATCATTTCTACGGTGAATACTCCGGAGTTCGTATCGCACGCAAGCATATTTCCTGGTACACGAAAGGACTCGTTGGATCCGCAGGTTTTCGCCATGCAATGAATCAGTTGCAGACCAGTGAACAGCAATTACAGGAGACAAATATTTTTTTCACCCGGTTGGCTGAAGAAAATCACCGATTGAGTTATATCGAAAAAGAGGGAGCGCCAGTGTATGAATGCAATGAAGGAGAATGAGATCGCTTCATGTATCCGCAGAGCCATAAGCGGTTATCTTGATGATCTCGATGGTGAAAAACCGGGGCATCTGTATAGTATGGTCATCCATAGCGTCGAGAAACCTTTGATCGAAATCGCGATGCAACACACTAATGGCAACCAGACACAAGCTGCGGAGCTATTGGGTATCAACCGCAACACCTTACGTCAAAAAATGAAGCAGTACCATATTAAATGACCATTACACATGCACTTATCAGTGTTTCGGACAAGTCCGGAATACTGGAACTGGCACACAAGCTGGTTCAACTTGACATTACCATCCTATCCACGGGAGGAACAGCAAAAACACTGCAGGATGCCGGCGTGCGTGTCACCGAAGTGAGCGATTACACCGGTTTTCCTGAAATGCTTGACGGTCGCGTCAAGACTTTGCACCCCAAGATTCATGCAGGAATCCTTGCGCGTCCGGATCTTGCAAGCCATCAGCAGGCACTGGACCAGGCTGCCATTCCCAATATTGGATTGGTCATCGTCAATCTGTATCCATTCAAGCAAACCATAGCCAAACCGGAGTGCGGTCTAGCAGATGCGATTGAGAATATTGATGTTGGCGGCCCCACCATGGTTCGTGCTGCGGCCAAAAACTATCAAAAAGTGGCAATCGTAACTGACCCCAGTGATTATCCGTTGCTTATCAGCGAGCTTGAATTGAATCAAGGTTCCGTCAGCACCACAACGCGCTTCAAATGGGCACAAAAGGCTTTTTCCCATACTGCAGCGTATGACAGCGCTATCAGCAATTATTTGTCTGCGCTCGATTCCGACATGCAACGCAAGGACTTTCCCGACTCATTCAATCTGAATTTCAGCCTGGCTCAACCCCTTCGATATGGTGAGAATCCGCATCAGAAAGCGGCGTTCTATCGGGATGAAAATGTTCCTTCCGGTAGTCTGGCCAATTACCGGCAGTGGCAAGGCAAGGAATTATCTTTTAATAATATTGCAGATACCGATGCTGCCTGGGAGTGCGTCAAAACATTTGACGATCCCGCCTGTGTCATCGTAAAACATGCCAACCCTTGCGGTATAGCCGTTGCCAATAATGCCTTGCGCGCCTATCAGCTTGCATTTGCGACTGATCCCGTATCCGCATTTGGCGGCATCATCGCTTTCAACTGCACCCTTGACAAAACTGCAGTGGAGGCCATTCTGAAACAATTTGTCGAAGTGGTCATTGCACCGGAAATAACCCAGGATGCTCGAACACTATTAGCACAAAAAAATAACATTCGCGTTCTCACGGTTCCACTGGTACACGAACACCACAGTTATGATCTGAAGCGTGTGGGAGGCGGGATTCTGGTACAGACCCCCGATACAATGAATGTCACCGGCTCCGATCTCAAGATCGTTACTCGACGACACCCTACGGAACAACAGCTACAGGACATGTTGTTTGCATGGCGTGCCGCCAAGTTTGTCAAATCGAATGCCATCGTCTTTTGCCGTGATGGCCAGACCCTGGGTATCGGTGCCGGACAGATGAGCCGCGTTGACAGCGCCCGAATCGCTTCAATCAAGTCCCAGCAAGCTGGTTTCTCGCTGAATGGTTCGGTCGTGGCATCCGATGCCTTTTTTCCTTTCCGAGACGGACTCGATGTCGTCGTGGAAGCCGGTGCTACGGCCGTCATCCAACCCGGTGGCAGTATCCGCGATGATGAAGTCATCGCAGCCGCTGATGAGCATGGCATTACAATGGTATTGACGGGTATCCGTCATTTCCGACACTAAATAACTTTTCCATAGATGATTCAATTACTTGTCATTGGCAGTGGTGGTCGAGAACATGCACTGGCCTGGAAACTTAGTCAATCTCCACGAGTTCGCAGGATTTTCGTAGCTCCTGGAAATGCTGGAACAGCACTTGAACCCAAGTTGCAGAATGTGCCGATCAGCGAAATTGCAGAATTAATCGAATTTGCCCGAAAGGAACAGATTGCCATTACCATCGTCGGTCCGGAAGTACCGCTTGCAGCGGGTATCGTTGATGCATTTCAAGCTGCGAATCTGAAAATATTTGGTCCTGCTCAACAAGCCGCCCGGCTTGAAACCTCGAAAATATTCGCCAAGGAATTCATGCTGCGCCACAACATTCCAACGGCATCTTACCAAAGCTTCAACGACCCGGTTCTGGCACACCAGTACATTGAACAAAAATCAGCTCCATTAGTGATCAAGGCCGATGGCTTGGCTGCTGGAAAGGGCGTGGTCGTTGCGCTGACGAACGAGCAGGCACATACTGCGGTCAATACCATTCTCGTGGAAAAACACCTCGGCGGTGCAGGCAATGAAATTGTCATCGAGGAATTTCTGGAGGGAATCGAGGTCAGCTTCATTGTCATGACGGACGGAAAGCATATTTTACCCCTGGCAACCAGCCAGGATCACAAACGTCTGTGCGATAACAATCTGGGCCCCAATACGGGCGGCATGGGAGCCTATTCCCCCACGCCTTTTGTTTCACCTGATCTGCACGCCAAGATCATCCGTGACATCATTCATCCTGTTATCAATGGGTTGCATGCAGAAGGTATCAACTACTGCGGTTTTCTGTATGCGGGATTGATCATCATGCCGAATGATCAGGCAAAGGTGCTGGAGTTTAATTGCCGCATGGGCGATCCTGAAACACAGCCCATCATGCTCAGATTGAAAAGTGATTTGTTCCAGTTAATCGAGCATGCCATTCACGGTACCCTGGATAAAGCCACCATTGACTGGGACCGCCGGACAGCGCTTGGAATCGTCATGGCCGCACAGGGCTACCCCGAGAATCCCAGAAAAAATGATGTCATTACGGGTCTATCCGAATTGATGCAGGAGCAGGTAAACAATCATGATTTTCACATTTTTCACTCCGGCACTAGCACCGGAGGACAAGATGAACATCAATTACTGACTGCCGGAGGACGCGTTCTGTGTGTCACGGCTCTCGGCGAAAACATCAGACATGCACAGCAAAATGCTTACAAGCTAATGGAAAATATTCATTTTCCCGGGTCTCAAGCTCGAAATGACATCGGCGCACAAGGTATCGAGTACCAGAAACACGCGAACAACCTGCGCGCTGAAAGTCAATAAAGCATCAATTCAATCGACTACAAGAAATTAAACAGGGTTAACCCGGATATCTTGATATAGGATTGTTGGGCTGCTTGCAAATACAGTTGTTGTCGCTGAAAATCCGAAATGGATTGAGCATAATCGACATCCTGTAATTGTGATAGCTGCTGACGATATTGAATTTTCTGATCGCTACCGACATCCTCCAGTGTGGATATTTCATCCATCCTGGAGCCAATCGATGATTGTTTCAGCAAAATATGATCGAGACCATTACTAATATTCCTTAAAGCAGTACTCAAATCATTGGCCAGCCGTGTTTCTCCTCCAGATTGACCACCCGTTGGCGATTCTAGGGTGGAAATCAAATCACCCACCGTCTTAAAAATACTTTGATTAGTACTGGGAGCTATTTCGAACTTGTCTCCATCTGCCGGATTACCTTTAATACTGACCTGCATTCCATCGAAGCTAATCGAGCTATTCTCAACATAGGGGTTTGCAGATGAAATCGTCGTTCCGGTGGTAGCATCGACAATATCGTAAGTGGTTACACCTGCTGTGACAGTAAAGTTGATTTCATAATCACTGCCGGTCAAATCTGCAGGATTGACGACAGACCCGATATCGATCACACCTGTACCTGTATTCTGGGAATCTGCAGTGGTCGTAAACACACCATTCCCATTTTTTATGGCTTCAAAGACATCCGAACCGGGATCACCCACCACAAGCTGACGTGTCGGTCCAACCTGATTCAGTCGCAAACCCTGATCTCCCTGGTATTGAACATTCAAGTCGGTTTGTACAAAAGGCTTCGTATTGGCTTGATAACCAGAGAACAGAAATTGTCCGCTTTCATCAGTATTATTCGCCAACCCCACAAGTGATTCCAGTTGACCACGCAGTTCAATCGCAATACTTTTTCTGTCCGCATCCGTCAGTGCACCCGATCCAGCTTGTACTGCAGACTCGTACACACCATGCAGCACTTCCGTCACTTGCTTCAGCACACTCTCTTCCAGGGCCAGAGAAGATTTGGCATTATTACGATTGACCGAGTACTGATCATTGATCGATGCCGATTGCGTAATAGCTAGCGCCTGAACAGAAGCAATGGGATCATCGGAAGGCGTCAGAATACTTTTCCCAGCCGAAAGCTGCTGTTGTATTCTGAATAATGCGTCCTGCTGGCGTAACATTTGTCCCGTTCCATTACCGTAAATCGTATTTGTGCTCACACGCATGGTTGTCTCCTGACTTAAATCCTATTTTTAGATTCTGAGAATTGAATCAAATAGTGTGTTGCTTATCTCGATAACTTTACTCGAGGCTTGGAAAGCTTGCTGATAGCGCAGTAGATTTGCTGCCTCCTCATCCAGATTCACACCTGAAATTGATTCGATCGAATTTTGGGTTTGCTGAAGCAAATTGGCTTGCGCCTTATTTGTTACATCCAGTTCCCTGGTTTTATTTCCAATCTGGCTTACGAGTTGCCCATAAGCTGACTGATAGGTCGTCAAACCATTATCCAGTATGTTTGTCGTCTGCAAATTTCCAAGCAGTAAAGCATTTCGATTATCGGCCGCACCATTGGCATTGGGCGTAATGGTAAAAATATCTCCCGCTGCAGGACTACCATTGATCTGGAATGTGAATCCATTGAAACTAACATCTTCACCCGCAGTAAATGCCTGATTCGTAGCCGGCAAACCGGTTCCAGTGCCAGCCACATCAAATTGCCCATCGTAAGGCGAATGAAATGTAATGGTCAGTGGCTGCTGCAGATTTGCATCAAGTGGTAGCGGCTCAACCGTTCCAGGGCTGATAGAACCGGTACCCTTATTGGACAATGCTGCGCTGGTACGATTAGGGCTGGCTGCTGCAATTTTCGTCGCATCTGTAATTTCAACTTCCAAGTTTGCAGCACCATTGGCGGTCGGTTGCACGAGAAATTTTTCGTTTGCCTGGATGGTTGCCGAATTGACCGATATACCATCCAGAGTTAATGGACTCCCCACAGAAGGCAGTACTGTCGAGCTGACTGATTGATTATCCGATAATCGGGTAAGTGTGTAATTGGTTCCATCAAAAGAAAACTGGTAGTCACTCGTGGTCAATGCCCGGTAGTCCGTAATATCGACATTAATACCGGAGGCCATGTCGTTGGTGAGTGCGGAAGTTATTTTAGGAGTAGCCACACTGAAAAAATCTTCACCCAGATCGCCATTGAGATCGATACCCAATTGATGTTGCTCATTGAAGGTCTGAGCCAGAGTGATGGCTATGCGTCCCAGTGCATTCTGCGCATTGCCCAATGTGTCATTGCGGAAGGACAAAATGCCCCCAAGTGCTCCGCCAGCAATTTGATCCTCAGGCAACTCAACTGTTTTTCCACCACTGATTATGCTGATCGTCAGGTTTTGTGGATTATCGACAGATCTTGTTGCCTGAAGCTTCTGAGTTTGCGAACCGACCACAAGCCCTTGGCCATTACCAACAAATACATCTACCGATCCATCCTGTCGCCTTACGATATCCGTATTGATTAATTTGCTCATCTGACTAATCAGCTCATCGCGCTGATCTTGCAGATCATTCGCAGGTTGTCCCGATGCAGAGGCTTCAGCCAGCAAGATCTGACGGTTCATATCAGCAATCTGACCAGACAATGAGTTAATTTCACTCACTCCACCTTCAATTTGTGCGTTGACACCATCACTTACTTCCGACATGCGCTGCTCCATGCTGTGAAAGCGTGCAACCATGGCTTCAGCACTGCTAATCATGGTCTGGCGAGATGGAACGCTGGAAGGATTGTTTGCCACCGCCTGAATGGCGCTGAAAAACTTTTGCAGCGTCGGAGATAAACCGGATGTGTCTTCAGCAAACATGTTATCCAGTTGTTTTATCTGTGTATAGTTACTATCTAGAGAGGTACTTTGTGTCTGCACTTGCAGCATCTGACTCTCTAGAAATTGATTATAGATACGCTGCACAGTTGTCGAGTGCACACCCGATCCCACATACCCACCACTAAAATGCTGCGCAATGTTGGTATTGAGGATGACCTGCTGGCGTTTGTACCCGGGTGTATTGGCATTGCTGATATTGTGACTGGTCGTCAGCAACTGATTTTGCGCAGCCTGCAAACCGCTGATCCCGATGTTAAGAATACTATTTCCCATAGTCTTAATCTAGCTCTCTGAATTAGATGAATTTAAGTATTTATAACGGCAAATTACGCATAAAATTAATAACTAAAGTGCATCAACTAAATCTAGTCTGTTGCAATGATGCACTATTCAAAATACGCATCAATTTGTTTGCGTACTGAGGATCGGTTGCATAGCCAGCACGCTGCAAGCCATTGGCAAATGAATTTGCATCAGTCGACCTCAAGACTTTGGCATAACGTGGGTTATCCTGCAGTAGCTTGGCATAATCGTTGAATGCTTCGGCATAGGAACCATAGGCTCTGAATTTCTCAACGACTCTTTGAGGCACGCCACCGATATATTCAGTCGTAACTGTTTCCACCACATCCCCTTTCCAGTTTGCTCCTGCCTTGATTCCAAACAAGTTATAACTGGGGCTATTATCGGCACGACGAATTTCATGTTTACCCCACCCACTTTCAAGTGCAGCCTGTGCCAGCATGAATTGAGGTGGAATCCCGGTTGATTGTGAAACTGCCTTGACATGAGGAGTCAGCCTGTTAATGAATTCTGCAGAACGACCGGATCTTGAGCCTTGTCTGGATTGAGCCTCACTTTGATCGCCAGTAGAAAATAGATTGCTTCCAGATAGATCGGATTGACTGGTCGATACTGAAGAACCTGGAGTAGACCGGTACGTAGGCTGTGCATTGGGCCACAAAAACCGCGACTGATCATGGGGATGATCATCGGTAAGTACAGCAGGATTATTTACAGTCTGAATTGTGGATAACATGGCATCGGCACGATTCATGGACCCTTGGGGAGCCACTGTATCGGAACGCGTCAATTGTTTCACCATCATATCGGCGATTCCAAGCCCCTTGGTCGAAATCTCCTGTGCAAGCTGCTGGTCATGCATTTGAGTAAAAAACTGAGTTTGCTGACTGTCAAACAATCCATCCTTGGGTGTCGCTTCTCGCATGCTCTTCATGAGCATATTCACAAACAACGCTTCAAACTGTTGTGCTACCTTTTGCAGAACGCCTTCCGGATCCCGCTTGGCTTGTAATTGCAAGTCATCGATGCTCTTGGCGTCAACGGCCAGCTTGCTTGAAGTATCTAGGGAAATAGTCATATTCTCACACTCATTTTTAAATAATTTCTAAATCTGCCCGAAGTGAACCAGACGCTTTTAATGCTTGCAGTATGGATAACAAATCCTGGGTAGTTGCACCGATCGCAGTCAGTGCTTTAACCACTTCACCCAAATCTGCACCATTTGGTAACAGCATCAGATTCCCTTCTTCCGTACGGATCTCAACTTGCGAACGCTGCGTCACAACCGTTTCACCGCGCTGTGCAAACGGCCCTGGCTGACTGATAACAGGATCGGTATTGATGATGATGGATAAATTGCCATGCGCTACAGCACTGGATTCCAGCGTAACAGCCTGATTCATCACCACTGAACCAGTCCGTGAATTAACAATAACCTTGGCAGGAGCCTTAGCGGGCGTCACATCCAGACTCTCGATGCGAGCAATGAACATGATGCGTTGATTATTTTCTGCGGGTGCTCTAACCTGTATCAACCGGGCATCGACTGCCGACGCTGCAGAGGGGTAAATCCCGTTGATCGCCTCGACTATCCGGTTTACAGTAGTAAAGTCGTTGGTATTGAGTTCGAGATTGATAAAATCGCCCTGCCCCACTACCGTCGGGATTTCCCGTTCTACAATACCGCCTCCGGCAATTCTTCCCACGCTCAGATGATTCACTTGCACACTGCTCCCACCGGCCGCAGCACCGATTCCACCGACCAGCAAATTACCCTGCGCCATGGCATAAACCTGATTGTCGACACCCTTCAGCGGGGTCATCAGTAGCGTGCCTCCACGCAAGCTTTTTGCATTACCCATAGAAGACACGGTCACATCGATATGCTGGCCGGGTTTGGTGAATGGAGGCAGCGTAGCGGTCACCATGACAGCAGCAACGTTACGCAGTTGCAGATTAGTACCAGGTGGCATGTTGATGCCCATTTGCCCCAGCATGCTGATGATACTTTGAACGGTAAAAGGCGTCTGGGTCGTCATGTCGCCACTACCATCCAAACCGACAACCAACCCATATCCGATGAGCTGGTTGCTACGCACACCCTGAATCGAAGTCAGATCCTTGATTCTTTCAGCCGAACCTTGACTGGATTGCAAACATCCCCATACGAGTGCAAGTAAGAGCATGAAGACATGAAACTTCTGGATTCTCGGTAACGAATGATCAAATATCATGTTGATAACCTGCTTAGAAAGGTGAAATCGTCAGGAAGAAACGGGACAACCAACCCATCGTCTGCACTTCATCGATATAACCATTGGCCCGGTATTCGATACGCGCATCAGCCACCTGAATCGAGGAAATGGTATTTCCAATGATGTGAATGGGATTGACAATACCCGAGAGTCTTATATATTCCTGGCCATGATTGATACCAATCTGTTTCTCGCCACTGACTATCAGATTTCCGTTGGGTAATGTTTCGATCACGGTTACAGTAATGGTGCCTTTGAAATCATTCTGACTCGAACTTTCTCCACCACCATCGAATTTATTAGCCGACTTGGCTTCGACGGAGGTGTTTTTCTGCAACAAACTCAAAGGCACGGCAAAGAAATTCGGTACAGAAAAACTCAGTTCACCACTACGTTCTGCTTTACTATCCGAGCTTTTACTGGCATTCGTTTTTTCATTCAGTGTCACAATGAGGGTATCGCCTATACTGCGAGCACGCCGATCTTCAAATAAAGGCGTATACCGAACACCACTAACCGTACTGTTGATGTTCTGAAAAATAGCGCCTGTGGGTTGAGTTGCAGCAGCACTCTGTTGATGCGGTCGCATGATATTGGGTTGATAGGTATTGGTGGGCGGTGTCATACAGCCTGTCATCATCACCATCAACACAGGCAACACCATACGGCAATTTAATCCGTTGCCCTGTTTTAGCAATTGCATGCTACGCATCAGTTTAGCCTCGATTAAGTAGTTCAATTAGAGTTGCGCCAATTTTTGCAACATCTGATCGGAAGTCTCGATGGATTTCGAATTCATCTCATAGGCACGTTGGGTCTGAATCATGCTTACCAACTCTTCCACAACGTTTACATTGGATGTTTCAACAAAATTTTGTCGCAACATCCCTAATCCATTGGTACCAGGTGCATTCTGATTGGGTGTGCCACTGGATGCTGTTTCCATGTACAAATTCTCACCGCGCTTTTGCAGTCCCGAGGGATGAATAAAGTTTGCCAACTGGATATTGCCGATCTGCAGTGGTGCAACGGCACCTGGGACACTGGCCGACACGGTACCATCTGGCGCTATTGTGACATTCAGCGCATTGGGCGGAATGGTGATGGCGGGTTGAACGACATAGCCACTGGATGTAACCAATTGACCATTAATATCTTTCTGAAATGCACCATCTCGGGTATAGGCCGTTGTGCCATCAGGCAGCAAAACCTGGATAAATCCCTGCCCATCGACAGCCACATCAAGCTGATTATCCGTTTGCTGAAGTGCACCTTGCGTAAAAATACTCTCTGTTGAAACGGGTTTCACACCTGTTCCCAACTGTAGCCCTGAAGGCAACTGAGTTTGTTGCGAAGATTGCGCACCTGGCTGGCGCAAAGTTTGATAAAGCAAGTCTTCAAAAACAGGACGAACACGTTTGAAACCATTGGTGCTCTGATTCGCCAGGTTGTTGGCGATCACATCCATTTTGGTTTGTTGTGCATCCAAACCTGTTTTAGAAATCCATAACGAACGTACCATATAACCCCCGGATTAATTTAACTAAGCTCTTACAACCATTATCTCGCTGGCTTGCTGCGCATTGCGTTGCGCATTCTCGAGCATCTTCATCTGCATATCGAATTGGCGTGCCAAATCGATCATGCTGACCATTTCATGGACAAGATTGACGTTACTGCCTTCCAGCGTTCCGCTTGCCAAGCGCACCTTCGCATCAGCTTGTGCCACGCCACCTTCTTTTAGCCGGAACAAACCATCAGCCCCCTTGACCAATTTATCCTGTGGTGGATCGACCAGCTTGATCCGGCCAACCATTGCGACGGTATTAGGTAAAGGCGTAATGGGCACGGATGAAATCGTGCCATCCGCACCGATGGTAATGCGCGTATCGGGTGGAACCGTGATTGGCCCTGTTTCGCCCTTCACCTTGTGACCGTTTTGCGTCGTTAGAATGCCATTTGGCCCCACTTGTAGACTGCCATTGCGCGTGTAGGCTTCTTCTCCATTATCCAGTTGCACGGCTATCCACCCTGAATCACGAATAGCTACATCCAGATCCCGATCAGTGGTTTGCATTACCCCCGGAGTGAAGTCGGCATTGATTGTCGAATCGACAACAAATGCTCGCGTGGGCAATCCGTCACCGAATACCGGAACCGCACGAAAAGCATTGTTTTCTGCGCGATACCCGGTTGTTGAAACGTTAGCCAGATTATGAGCAACCGTCGCCTGCTGATTCAGCGTGTGATTTGCCCCTGACATGGCTGTGTAGATGAGTCGATCCATTAGTTTTCACCCATGTAGTAATCGCAATCAAATATTGACTATGGTCTGCATGATTGAATCTTGTGTTTCAATCGTCTTCGCATTGGCCTGATACATGCGTTGTGCCGTGATCATCTTGACAAGTTCGGTAGTCAGGTCGACGTTGGCATCTTCCACAGCCGAAGATTGCAACACACCCAATGTTCCACTTTTAGGTTCCCCAACCAGTGGCTGTCCTGAAGTCTGTGATTCAACCCAGCGACCCTCACCAATGGGTGCCAGGCCTTGTGGATTGACAAAATTGGCCAGAACGATTTGTCCAATCGTTTTAGATTTACCATTGCTGTAAATACCCTGTATTTCTCCCGTTTCCAATGCACTGAATCCCGCCAGATGACTTGCCGCGTAACCGTCCTGATTGTTCAGGTTCACATTGAATCCCGATCCATATTGCTTGGTAGTCGTAAGATCGAGTGTAAAATCCAACGGTGTATCAGCTCCCAAAGTGGAATCGATGGCAGAAAGATCAACCGATACCGCCAGAGGAGCAGCTGGACTCGTCATGTCACCCTTTCCATCGAATGTCAGTGTTGCTGAAGCACCACCATCAAGGGTGATCCCAACAGGCAAACCACTCGCATCGGTCTTACCATCTACAGTGGCAAATGTTTCCCACGTCCCAGGTGTAGCTGTTTTCTGGAAATAAATTGCCAGCGCATGGGGATTACCCAGACTGTCATAGATAGTTGCCGATTTGGTATGCGTATAACTGTGACCATCCAGTGCGCTAAATGTGGGTACTGCCGGAACCGGTTGGTTCGAGTCCAACGTAAACCCCCATTCAAACTCGGTAGTCACTTTTGGAGGCAAGTCTGTGGTTGTCAACTTCAGGTTGACCGGTTTGCTTGCATCAATTGCTCCAGTAGCATCAGCAGCATAACCCGTCAGATTGGCTCCACTTGAACTAACAAGATAGCCAGAATTATCCAATCGAAACTGGCCATTGCGACTGTAACTGATCACACCCTGCTCATCGAAGCGAAAGAATCCTTGACCATTGATGGCCATGTCCAATGGATTGCTCGTCGGTGAAATATTGCCTTGATCAAATGACTGAGAAACCGTAGCCACTTTGGCACCGATTCCGACTCTGGATGCACCGCCACCACCCAGAGAATTGGCCAGAATGTCCGTAAACTCGGCCCGCGACTGCTTGTATCCCACCGTATTGGCATTGGCAATATTGTTTCCAACGACATCCAGATTCTGCGATGCTGCACTCAAACCACTTAAACCTTGCTGAAAGCTCATGACAAACTCCTAATTAAAATACTCTTTTGATATCTGAAAGATTGACCAATCCCAGTTTACCCATGTCCAACAGGGCGCCGTTGTCCCCGGCTGTCACACTCTTCACAGTACTCAGAGAGAAGGGATTGCCTTTGACGCTCGTTTCACCCTGAATTGCGTTGATTATGAAGGTGTATTCACCATCGGCAGCCTTTGAGCCACTGCTGGTCATACCATCCCAGGAAATCGTGTTTAATCCGACTGGTTGAGCTCCCAAATCCATCACCTTGACCGTGGCTCCATTACTATCCAGAATCGTTACTTCCATGCGATCAACGGCTTGGTCGAATTCCACTCCTGCCATTGCTTTACCATTTTGTAGAGAAATGAAATTTCCAGGTGCAAAGGCATCATGGCCAATCATCGAGGTGGCCTCTAACGACTTGCTATCTTCCATATCGGTCGTCAGTAATTTCAGGGTGGTATTCAGCTTTTCGATCCCGGATACGGTGCTGATCTGCGCCATCTGACTGGTTACTTCCGCGTTATCCATAGGTTTTAGTGGATCCTGGTTTTTCAGTTGCGTAATAAGAAGCTTGAGAAACCTGTCTTGGGGATTCTCGGTATCCTTCTTGCTTTGAATTGCAGTTGCCCCCGTTGTCGATACAGGAGTCTGCGAATTGGTTTGTTGTACTGCTGCCATGACTTACTCCTTTATTGTCCGATTGATAGTGTTTTCTGCAATAACGATTTCGTTGTATTCATCATGTCAACACTATTCTGATAGGAACGGGAGGCTGACATCATGTTCACCATTTCGTCCACCACATTGACATTGGGCATCGTCACGTAGCCATTCTTGTCTGCAAGAGGATGTTTAGGCTCATAAACCTGACGCATGGGTGAGGGATCATGAATCACACCCGCCACTTTCACACCACTGGCACCATTGGCTGCTGCCTGTAACGTGCTGAATACAACCTGGCGCCCACGGTACGGTTCGCCGGTTGAACTGGTCACGCTGTCGGCATTGGAAAGATTGCTCGCCACCACGTTTAGACGTTGTGACTGCGCTGACATGGATGAACTTGCGATATCAAAAACATTAAATAATGACATGATTATCTCTCCTGCATAGCCAATGCTATGTTTCTGAATTCATTGGAAACGAATGTGATACTGGCGTCATATTTGATGGCGTTGTCAGCAAAACGCGTGCGTTCCGAATCCATGTCTACCGTATTGCCATCCACGCTCGGCTGCAATGGAACGCGATACAACAAGTTGTCTCCAAACAGGCCCAGCTTCTGGTTACCGATATGCGAAGGAGAAGTTGTTGACAATCCGGTATTGCCGGCTACTGAAGTTTGAGCAAGCCTTTCTTGAAGAACATTGGCGAAATGAATGTCCTTTGCTTTAAAATGCGGTGTATCAGCATTGGCTACATTACCGGAAAGCAGCTCTTGCCTTGCAGCACGCAAACTCAAAGCTTGGTGATGAAAGTTTAGTTCTTTGTCGAGTTTATTGATCATTTCCTGGATCCTGATTTAAAGTTTCTTGCAATCTTTAATTAGCATTAAGCGTGCCAGGTATGTTAAAAGCTTTAATCAGCTCACCAATCAATGAAAAAGGCACGAAAGGAGCGTCATCTTCCATTCTTGAGGTCTTAGTTGCCATTTAAGATGACGGTATCACGGCAAAAATTGCCGGCAACGGCAAAAACTTATGGCTGAATTTACTTATGAAACATTTCTCGCTGCTCATTTTGTACTTGTTCTCTGAGGCTGCACTCGCACAAGCATCGCAATCCGGGACCACCCCCAGTTATCAGGATATTGTTCAAATCAAATATTCGGTCGAAAATTTTATTTATAGCAATACTTCGAATTTGCCCGGGCAGGTCGTCGTTAATGTCGACAAAATCGATAGAAACCTCAATCTGCCACAATGTCCCAATCTGGAACCATTCATGCCGACTGGCGGACGCTTGTGGGGAAGAACTTCCGTAGGTGTGCGCTGTAACAATCCCAATGCGACCTGGACTATTTATGTTCAGGCAGAGGTTGCTGTCATGACTGATGTCTTGCATACTGCGCACCCCATCTCCGTAGGACAAACCATTACGCCTGACAGTATCGTCTTACAAAATGCAAATCTGACTCAAATGCCGGATGGCATTCTTACCAATCCCAATCAGGTCATTGGCAAGATTGCGGCATCCAATCTTTCTGCCGGACAACCGATCCGTCCCCAGATGCTCCGCGCACCTTATGTCATCTTGCGTGGACAGAAAGTTAGCTTGGTTGTCAAGGGTAAAGGATTCAGCGTAAGTTCCGAAGGCCAAGCCTTGGCAGATGCAGCCGATGGTCAGATCGTGCAGGTTCGTAATAAATATGGAAAAATACTCAGTGGGTTGGCACGTACCAACTCTATTGTGGAGATACAACCCTGATTGTTTTGACGCGCAATCCAATCCATACACAGAAAGAAAACTCTACTAGTACAGTGATTTCAATACAATTCACCTCTATAATTGCAACCTTTTCTTTAAAACTGTAAAGCGGTTACTAATTGATTGAATGGACACCACGCAGCAAATAAAAACAATCCTGTCAGAAACCTTGAATCTGGGAAATCGCATTGATTCGGTCTCGATGGACACGGCCTTACTAGGTAATCTTCCTGAATTGGATTCAAGTGCTGTGATCACTGTCATCCTTGCGCTCGAGCAGACGTTCTCCATCTCGATACATGACGATGAAATCAGTGCAAAAACCTTCAAAACTCTTGGCACATTGAGAGATTTCATCGAGAAAAAAATTTCTGAGAAATAGGTACATTCTCCTTGATCCTCCGGATGGGTTATTTACATTCCGGATTTTCACGATCAATCGATAATCTTTAAACCAGAATATAGAAAAGAAAAATTTCAGAATCGCACTGATTGTTTTCCAGTTCGGTTTGTGGATAATCTTGAATACCAACTATTAAATGGGAGCAGCTTTGAAACTTCATCTGGCAAACTTCTCCAATCAGAACCGATTCACGGCATATGGCGAAAATTATGTTGCCATCAATCAAATTCGTCATGAGCAGAGTCTTGTCATTCTGCCTGACCTGTTAATCAAGGATTGGCCGGTCAGCACGATTGACCAATTACGCATCGAACATTTTGATTGTATATTGCCACACGAGCCGGAAATCCTAATTCTCGGGACAGGCGTTCATCACCAATTCCCAGATCGTTCCTTACTCAAACAGCTAATGCAGCATCGTTTCGGTATCGAAATTATGAATACACAGGCTTGCTGCCGCACCTACAACATTCTGGTCGAAGAGGGGCGACGCATTGCTGCAGCCGTTCTGATTTGAATAACGATGTCAAGAAAAAGCACTGAAATTAGTGTATGTCCATAGTAAATACTCTTTTTCATTTTGAATAGACAAAGAGCGATTAAAGGCGATCAACTGAGCGAAAATTATGCTATAGTTTAGCGGCTAAAACGTGAGGTGAAAAAAAGAAATGGCCATGATATTTATCATTATGATAAATTCGTGTTTGGCAAGCTTGGAGCAACTAAATCAGCTTACTTCATAAATACAATAGAGGAGTTAAATATGAACAAAATTCTTGTTGGAGTACTCGCTTCAATTTTCTTATTGGGTTCTTCTGCCGCATTTGCGAGTGGAAATAAACAATCGGCAATACCACCGATGTCTGCTCAAGACATTCTGAACAAAATGTCTTGTGAAGGTAAAAAAGACGGTGAAAAGATCAGAGATCGCACTGATGGTGAGATGGTAACTTGTCCAGCAAAAATCAAGAATCCAAGAAAATAAATTTCTTTCGGATCAAGCTAGATAGTCAGGTAAAGTTAGTATAAAGCCTCAAGAGCGTTAAAAAACTTGCCAACTATCAGCTTGATCAATATTCACTTCCAGTATGTCTTCGCTCTATAACACGTAACGTGCCAAATCTTCGCTCTGAGATAAATCCTTCAAGCGATCATCGACATAACTTGCATCTATGTCGACAGTTTTACCGCTAAATTTTGGTGCATCATACGAGATTTGCTCCAGTAATTTCTCCATGACGGTGTGCAATCGTCTCGCCCCGATATTCTCGGTTCTGCTGTTGACTGAATAAGCAATCTCCGCCAAACGCTTGATCGCCTCATCATTAAATTGCAAAGTAACCCCTTCTGTCGCCAGCAGTGCTTCATATTGACGTGTCAGGCATGCATCAGTATTGGTCAAGATTTGCTCAAAATCACTGACACTCAGGCTTGCCAGTTCTACCCGGATTGGAAATCTTCCCTGCAATTCCGGAATCAAATCGGACGGCTTGGACATATGAAAAGCACCGCTCGCAACAAACAAGATATGATCGGTTTTGATCATGCCATATTTGGTTGACACCGTCGTACCCTCTACCAGGGGCAGCAGGTCTCTTTGCACTCCCTGTCGTGACACATCACCGCCGCTGTTACCTGCACGGCTGGCAATTTTGTCGATTTCATCGAGAAATACGATACCGTTCTGTTCCACATTCTGAATCGCCATCAATTTGAGGTCTTCATCGTTGACCATTTTTGCAGCTTCTTCTTCGAGCAGAATTTTTCTGGCTTCCCGAATCGTTAGTTTGCGGGTCTTCTTTTTATCCCCCGACATATTCTGGAACATACCCTGAATCTGTGAAGTCAGATCCTCCATCCCCGGAGGAGCAAAAATTTCCATATTGGCACGTGGAGAAGCCACATCAATCTCTATCTCCTTGTCATCCAGTTCGCCTTCGCGCAATTTCTTGCGGAATTTCTGCCGCGTGAGGTTTTCCTGGTCGTCACCACCAAATTGCGAACCAAAATCTCGAGCCGCAGGTAACAAAGCATCGAGTATGCGATCTTCGGCACGGTCTTCGGCCAAGGGTTGTTTTTTACGTGTCTCCCTCCCCCTCGACTCCTTAATGGCTGTCTCCACCAAGTCACGAATGATGGAATCCACATCGCGCCCCACATACCCCACTTCGGTGAACTTCGTTGCTTCGATTTTAATGAAAGGAGCATTCGCCAGCTTGGCCAGACGCCGTGCAATTTCAGTCTTACCCACACCGGTCGGACCGATCATCAAAATATTCTTGGGCGTGATTTCCTGCCGCAGCGGATCAGCGATCTGCTGCCTGCGCCAGCGATTTCTTAGGGCAATTGCTACTGCACGTTTGGCAGCATTCTGCCCGATGATATGCTTGTCCAGCTCATGGACGATTTCCTGTGGAGTCATTTGAGACATAATTGAATTTGTTAGTGAATTGAGTTATGAAATCAGGAAAGGATAATCCATTCCAGAGGATGCTTTACTGACCAAATTAATCGATGGATTCGATCACATGATCCTGATTGGTATAGATACAGATATCGCCCGCGATAGATAGCGATTTTTCCACGATTTCCCTTGGAGATAACGTTGTATTTTCCAGCAGCGCCCGAGCAGCAGCCTGCGCATAAGCACCACCACTTCCTATGGCTGCCAACCCGAATTCGGGTTCTATCACATCACCCGCACCGGTAATGATCAGGGTCGCATCCTCATTGGCAACCACAAGCATGGCTTCCAGGCGGCGCAAGATACGATCAGTCCGCCAGTCTTTCGCCAGCTCCACCGCAGCCCGCATGATATGCCCCTGATGGGCTTCCAGCTTGCCTTCAAAACGTTCAAACAGTGTAAACGCATCGGCCGTTCCTCCTGCAAAACCGGCTAAAATCTTGTCATGGTAAAGTCGCCGCACCTTACGGGCACTCGATTTCGCCACCACTGCCCCCAGTGTTACCTGCCCATCCCCGCCTAGTGCCACCTGACGACCTCGCCTTACTGATACAATCGTTGTCATGTAATCTATTTAGATATTTAAAAAATTTCATTATAACTGAAAAGAACCACTACCCGTCCCGACTGGAAGAACCGAGTTCATTCCTTGTCTTTTTTCCTGGCCCGTGGGTGCGCGTTATCATAAATCTTGGCGAGATGCTGAAAATCAAGGTGGGTGTAAACCTGAGTCGATGTTATCTGGGCATGTCCCAGCATTTCCTGAACGGCGCGTAAATCGCCGCTGGACTGTAACACATGCGAAGCAAATGAATGACGCAAAACATGTGGATGGACATTGCGATTCAGTCCTTGTAGTCTGGCCCGGTCCTTCAGTCGATGGCTGATCGTCCGGGCACTGATCGCCCCCCCGCGTTGCGACACAAACAAGGCGCTGACACCAGGCTTCGCCATTTGTGAACGCTGATCCAACCAGGCGGTCAGTGCTTCGATAGCATAGCGCCCAACTGGAACGATACGTTCCTTGTTACCTTTGCCAAGCACTTTTACCGTGGCTTCAGCCAAATCGACATGTTTTGGCTCGAGATGAGTCAATTCGGCCAAACGCAAGCCAGATGAATAGAACAATTCGAACATGGCACGATCACGAACTATCAGACCGTTCTGATTCGAAAAGGCCAGCAGCTGGGCTGTTTCATCCGGTGACAGCACATCAGGTAATTTTTTGGGTGATTTGGGTACCCGTACCCCTATGCACGGATTTGTCTGAAACTGATGACGATAAATCAGATAATGATAAAAGCTGCGCCACGTCGACAGTTTTCGCGCGAGGCTCCGCCCCGACAATCCTTTGGCATGCAGCCTTGCGATAATCTGCCGTATATGGGCCGAATGCGCGCGCTCCAGCTCTGTTTCCTGCAAATTCTGGAATAAATCCCGCAAATCGACGGCATAACTGCGACAGGTCAATGCGGATAACCGCCGCTCATAGGTCAGGTGCTGCAGGAAAGCCGCTGCTAAAAGTTCAGGTTTGCTGCTCACTGGTTGTCTGATCATCTATCGCAGTATCACTCAGGACATTGGTTTCGTCATGCCGTGTTACAGCGGTACTGACCAGTTCCCCAAGGCGTTTCAAATGCAATGTCCCCATCTCCGGATAAAACCGTGTGGCATCCGGACTGCCAAGAACAAGCAATCCAATGGATCGCGTTGCGCGCAGTGGAATCATGGCGAAAGAATTCAGGTGACAGGCACTTTCACCGAACCACTGCCTGATTTCATCGGCAACATGGTTCCCACAATAAGGCTGTGAAAGACTCTCCGCGATAGTGTGCACATCCTCGCTGGTGGTACCAAATTCCTCGCGCAGATTTCCTCCACAGGAAAGATTCCAGAAGCGCACGGTAACCAGTGGCACGGTAAAGTCTTCCTTCAGGCTGAAATACAGCGTGGTAAACAACTCATCCAGATCCGAAACAGAGAGCAATGCAATGACCAGACGATGCATTTTTTCACTGATCGCATCATTTTCTTCCCCAAAACTGATCAATTCGAGCAGCTTGTTCTGCAGGATGTGGTTTCTTTCCCGCAATGATAAAACCTGCCGTTCATGAATCGAAATCACTCTCTCGTCGTGAGGGCTAGGAATGTGAATATCTGCCAGAATTTCGGCGTATTCATTGAAAAATTCGGGGTGTTGCTGTAGGTAACCTGCTACATCTTCCGGTTTCATTTACTATTCCTTGGGTAGGTTATAAATTGATTTCGCCTTCAAAAACGGTAACAGCAGGTCCTGTCATCAGGACCGGTTCATTTTCTCCTTTCCAGACTATGGTTAAATCGCCACCGCGCGTACTAACAACCACCTGTTTGTCCAGCAAATCACGCGCAATGCCGGCGACAACTGCCGCACACGCGCCGGTACCACAAGCAAGCGTTTCGCCCGCACCACGTTCAAAAACGCGCAGCCTGACACGATCACGATCCATGATTTGCATGTAACCCACATTCACTTTTCTGGGAAATCGCGGATGAACTTCGATTTTCGCACCTTCGGTAGTGACCGGTGCAGCATCGATATCCTCGACAATTCGAACGGCATGCGGATTACCCATCGATAGCGCACTGATCTCGACTTCCCCATCATCCAAAGTCAGGTTATAGATCAATGCCCGCCGATCGGCAACAAACGGAATATCCCTGGGTTCAAAAATCGGTTTACCCATGTTGACAGTCACCGCGCCATTGACTTCCAGTTTGGGCGAAATCACACCACCCAATGTTTCGATTTGAATTTCCTGTTTCCGGGTTAAGGCATGGTCATGTACGTAGCGCACAAAACACCGGGCGCCATTACCGCACTGCTCGACTTCCCCGCCGTCCGCATTGAAAATGCGATAGCGAAAATCGGCCGATCCTTGCGCTTTCTCAACCAGCAGAATCTGATCACATCCGATGCCGAAATGCCGATCGGCCAAAAAACGGATTTGCTGCTGATTCAGATCGAAGGATTGATGTATTCCGTCCAGAACCACAAAATCATTGCCCAATCCGTGCATTTTGGTGAATTTCAGCTTCATCGGTCAACTGTCCCAGCGCTTCCAGTGAGTCAAGGTCATCAAATAATCATTCATCACGAACCCGCCTCCAATATCGACCACGCTATCCGCTATAATTTCGAATCCGTAATGCCGGTAGGCCGAAATAGCCGCATGATTGTGTTTGTTGACGGTCAAAATCAATGTTTGTAAATCGAGCTCGTGCAATATTTTAACAGCATCAGCCACAATCATTGCACCATAACCTTGCCGATGATGATCGCAATGAATGTAAAACTTGTCGATCTTGAGTTCTTCAGGTTTCGAGGTGCGCATATAACAGGAGAAACCAATAATCCTGTCTGCGAGCACCAGTTTTCTCCACCAAATATGGGGATCAGCAAGCTGACTCTGGATCAAATCGGGCTGGTAACGCTGCGCGAGCATGTATTCAACCTGGGCCGATGAAATAATCGTGGCATAGTGATGACGCCAAATGGTATCCGCGAGTAATGAAACGGTTCCCGTTTCATGTGAAGCCAAGGGAAGGATTTCAGGCAATGGAGCGTTCATCTACACTTTCGAATGGATGCGGGACTTGGAAACATTTGTCACGGGTAGCGACTACTATAGCCGATCGGCAAGCAACGAACAATTAATGCTTGTCTGGCCAGCTCGACTCAGATGAACTGAATCTGTATCAAAACCTGAAGCAGAAAACTACTCGACTGGCTCGTCATGAATGGGTAATTCGGTGACCCTGTTTGGATCCGCAGCCAGAATCATCACAGTTACGCGCCGATTTCTCTTGCGACCCTCTGCGGTTTCGTTGGATTCAATCGGTCTGTTCTCACCATACCCGATTGCCGTCAGTCGATGCGCATCCACACCATTTTCCACGAACAAACGGATGACACTGCTCGCACGTGCTGTCGACAACTCCCAGTTCGATGGGAAATTGTCATTATGAATCGGCATGTTATCGGTATGACCCTCGACATGAATTTCATGCTCATGGTCCTTGACGACATGCGCCACAGCCTGAAGCGCCACCATGGAATTTTCCGCCAGCTTGGCCTGCCCCGGTGAAAAAAGTACACTCGCATTGATTTCCACAGTAATGCCGACAGCACTCTGCGTTACTCTGACTTGACCATCCTTAACCAGAGGTTCCAGTGCCTGCAAAATGCTTTTTGCCATATGCTGCATTTTTTTCTGCTTCCTGGCATTTTGTATACTGGATTCAGTGATTGTTTTTGCAGAATCAGCCTGTTGTGGTAATTGGATCGCGGAAAATTCCGCCGATTTCGATTCGACCAGGTTCGCGGTTTGATTGCTTTTGAAAGCGCTCACTAGCGACTGGCTGAGAACACGGTATTTTCCTTCGTTTATCGAGGATACGGCATACATCACCACAAAGAAGGCAAATAACAGGGTGATAAAGTCAGCATAGGAAACAAGCCACCTTTCGTGATTTTCGTGCGCTTCGCCCTCACCTCTTCTGCGTTTCCTGGACATGATCTTTTATCAACCGTACCAAAACTAAGCCATAGTCATCCAGCTAAATGAAATAGCCTTTCAACCGGTTCTCGATGAATCTTGGATTTTCTCCATTGGCAATGGCAACAAAGCCATCGAGCAAGATTTCCTGTAAAACGACTTGCTCGGCAATCAGTATCTTGAGCTTGTTGGCAATCGGCAGAAAAACCAGATTGGCCAGAGCCACACCATAAATGGTAGCCACAAACGCAACCGCAATACCGCTTCCCAGCAGACTTGGGTCACTTAAATTTTCCATGACATGAATCAGTCCCAAAACAGCACCCAGAATCCCTATCGTGGGCGCATAGCCACCGGCCGCCTCCCAGATACGGGCAGACTGCTTTTGATAGTCTTCCTGAGCGGAAACATCGATTTCCAGCACCTCACGCAGCTTTTCTCCACTGCTGCCATCCGCCAGAAGTTGCAGCCCCTTTCTTGCCAGTGGATCTTTGGCAGTAGCCGCTTGCATTTCCAGTGCCAACAACCCTTCTTTCCGCGCAATATTGGACCAGCCGATGATTTGCTTGATCAGTTCCTGTGGTGCATGAACCGGCGGAAATACCACCCATTTGCTCATGCGCAAACCATTCAGAAATATCTTGATCGGACTTTGCAACAGTACCGCTCCGATGGTTCCACCCATGACGATCAGAAACGCTGCAGCCTGAACCAGGGATCCGACATGGCCGCCTTCCAGCACTTGTCCACCGATAATGGCGACAAAGGCCAGCACGATACCCCCAATACTGTTCCAATCCACTCTTGCTTTTTTATTCATCGACCATTCACTGAGTCAAAGAGAATGTTCCCATCCCGCCATCAGGTATTACGCATACGACTGCGCAACCGTCCTATCGCCTGCGTGTGAAGCTGGCATACCCGGGATTCGCTCACACCCAGCACCTCACCAATTTCCCTGAGATTCATTTCCTGTTCGTAATGCATCCCCATCACCTGTTTTTCACGTGGTGGAAGATTGTCGATTGCAGCGATCAATTGTTTTCTGAAATTCTCATCCAGCAATGCATTGATGGGATCTCCGGAAGAATCGACCAGCAAGCGATCCAGAAATGGTTCCTCGTCGTCCTGCTGAAAATCTTCGTAATAGATCAGTTGGGCACCGCGCGCACTTTGCAGTGTTTCGTGATATTCATCGAGCGACATATCGAGTTCCTCGGCCAGATCCTGTTCACTGGGCGAGCAACCGAGACGCTGTTCCAGACTCGTCACGGCAGACTCGATCCGGCGCATTTTTTTACGCAGGCTTCGCGGCAACCAGTCGGCTTCACGCAATTCATCCAGAATCGAGCCACGAATGCGCTGTGCCGCATAGCTCTCGAATTGCCGACCGTATGATCCTTCATAACGATTGATGGCATCCAGCAACCCGATCATGCCTGCCTGAATGAGGTCATCGACTTGCACGCTCGCAGGCAGACGCGTCATCATGTGGTAGGCGATACGTTTCACCAGCGGACTAAACTCCGTTATGAACTGATCCTTATCGATTTTTCCAACACCGGTTGCTGTATACATAGTCAATTACACCGTAAGATTTGCCATACTGAGATGACTGGTTCGGATTAAACGCTGCATGAAATCTTCGATTCCGCCACTGTACTTGTCGGGACAGGAAGTGCGCAGAATATCAAACGCCAGTTGCCTAAAACACGATGCCGAAGGTGCTGCAGGGAATGCATCGATGACGGATTTGGATAATTGCGTGGCGCTCTGCAATTTCTCATCCCTTTCGATATAACCGATATATTCCAGAGAAACGGACAAATACGCATTGGTAACCTGGCACAGATTATGGTAGATCGATTCCGACTCGGCTTCCGATTCGACTTTGTTGACCAGGATGAGGAAATGTTTTTTTGCATATTCCTGGCTCATGATCTTGATCAGTGCATAAGCACCGGTAAGCGACACGGCTGACCCCGAGGTAACGATCATGACCTGTTCCGATGCCAGACTGAGCGGTAGTACATGGGTCGTGCCCGCCATGGCCGTGTCAATCAGGATGATGTCGACGGATTGCACCAGTTCCGTAAAATTCTTCACCAACCATTCCTGCTCGAAAGGGTTGAGTTTGTTTAATTGCCGGATGCCATGCATGGCAGGCAAAACCGCTATATTCTCGGATTCCTGCAGCAGTACCTGCTTGAGTGTCCGGTCACGATTGATGACATGCATCAAATCGAATCGCGAACGCAGTCCCAGATAAGTGCAGATATTGTTATCAAAAGGATTCTCGTCGATCAGCAATACGCGCTGTCCATTCTTGGCCAGAGCCGAGGCCAGATTGACGACCACACTGGTTTTTCCGACACGACTCTTGCCAGCCGCTATCGTGAACACTCGCGCGGAATCGGGAGCCTGATAGGATTCCAGCTGGCGCAGACCTGCCGCCTGATCGTTGATCATCACTTTATTATTCATAGCTGAAGCCCGCGAAAGATTTGTCCTGAGCATGGGCCGGCTCGGCTATGCTCTTACTCGACATCAGCATGGCAAACTCGGCATCCTGAAGCGTGAACGCCGAATCACTCGGGGTGGCATTGAAAATCCGTTGCAGCAGGTATTTCGGATTGGCTGCATGAATATCTTCCGGCACTTTTTGTCCATTGGCCACGTAATGCAAAACCAGTTTGCGGCGAATGATGACATCGAGGACTACTCCCAGGCTGACGGCTTCATCGACCTTGGTGATGATGCAACCATAGATACCATTCTTCTGATAGGCGGAAATCACTTCATCCAGGGTTTTACCGTTGGACGCGGCACTCAGAATCAACACCCGCTTGACGTCAGCACCGCAATTACTGAGCATGGCAAGTTGCTCCGCCACCATCTGGTCGCGCTGACTCATGCCCACCGTATCGATCAGCACCATGTGCTTGTTTTTCAGCTCGGACAGGGTCAACTGCAAATCTTCGGTATCCTTGATATTGCGCACCGGCACACCCAGTAGCTGTCCATAAATCCTGAGTTGTTCATGACCGCCAATCCGGTAGCTGTCAGTGGTCAGTAACGCAACCTTGTCGGCACCATGCCGGATCACACAACGCGCAGCCAGCTTTGCTGTAGTCGTGGTCTTGCCGACTCCGGTCGGTCCGACGAGAGCATACACTCCCCCCTTTTCCACCATTTCATCGCTTGCTGCAGCATGCAGATTGCTGGTAAGTGCCGATATCGCCTGCTTCATGCTTTGCTCGTAATCGAGTTCAGTCGTCAGACGGTCTACCAGACGGCGTGACAACATGGGACTGAAACCCGAATCCAGCATGGCGCGCAGAATTTTTACCTTTTCCGGTCTGCGCTGGGTGAAGTTCCCCCAGGCCACGGTCGCCAGTTGATCTTCTATCGTGCTGCGCATGGCATGAATTTCGGCGATGATGTTCTGTGCCACGTTCAAGGAAATCGCCTCTTCACCCGCTTTTGCAATCCCCATGGGATTATGCGTCAAAGCCTGCATCATGGCATAGGGATGCGATGCACCTGCTTCCGGTAACTCATAAGGCATGACATTCGTAGCAACGGGCGGCGCTTCGGGAAGTTGATCCTGTACGAGATTCGACATTTCCGATTCGGCCAGAGCCATGATCTCGACACCACTGGACGTTTTTCGGTTCGACAGGATGACAGCATCAGCACCCAATTCTTCCTTGACTTGGCGCAAGGCTTCCTTGGATGTGGAAGCAACGTATCGCTTTACTTTCATTTGCTACCTCCAATAACAGCAGAAATTTTAATTTTTCGGGAATCGGGAATTTCGGAATGGGCTAGTACACGCAGTTGTGGCAAGGCCCGGCGCAGGAATTTGGACAGCAAGGCGCGAATTGCTCCCGGTACCAGCAATACAATCGGCAATCCCAATTTTTCCTGTTTCTGTGCGGCTACCTTGGCTTCCTTGATCAGGGTGTCGGCCAGACCCGGTTCGATGCCCGTGCCTCCCTGTGCCGTACCCGTCTGCATGACCTGGGTCAGAATGTTTTCCAGATCATGATGCAGTGTCATGACTTGCAAATCCATATCGACGGGGAAATACTGCTCCAGGATGGCCCGCCCCAGGGCAACTCTGACTACCGCAGTCAATTCGGTGGCATCCTGGGTTTGCGCAGCATGTTCCGTCAGCACATCGATGATGGTGCGCATATCGCGAATATGTACATTCTCATCCAGCAAGTTGTGCAGAACTTTTTGCACGGTCGACAGCGGTAACAGTTTCGGTACCAGATCTTCGATGAGTTTCGGCGATTGCTTGGTCAAATGATCAAACAGTTTTTGCAGTTCCTGACGTCCCAGCAATTCCGCAGCATGGGAGTGGATCAAGTGGTTGATATGTGTGGTAACGACAGTGCTGGCATCGACCACCGTATAGCCGTTGGTTTGTGCCTGCTCGCGCAGTGCCACCTCGATCCATACTGCCGGCAATCCGAATGCCGGATCGCTGGTAACGGTTCCGGGTAACTGCGTGGTGACACGTCCCGGATTGATCGCCAGATACATGCCGGAATAGGATTCGCCCTGACCGATAACCGATCCTTTCAGCGTGATGCGGTATCCATTGGGGCGCAGTTCCAGGTTATCGCGAATGTGCACCACAGGCGGCAGAAAACCAATTTCCTGTGCGAATTTGCGGCGTATACCGTTGATCCGCTTGATCAGATCGCCTTGTTGGGTCTTGTCGACCAGGGGAATCAGGCGATATCCCACTTCCAGACCCAGCGTGTCGATGGGGGTCACATCATCCCAGCTGGCATCCATGCGCTCCACCGTCGGCACTTGCGGTGCTACCGGTGCCACGGGCTGAACCTGTGCCGCGTTATGTTTCATGTAAGCAATCGCACCCAGAATCGAAGCGATGAGCAAAAACACAAAATTGGGCATGCCGGGAATCAGCCCCATGACACCCAGTATGCTGGCGGTAATGACCAGGATCTGCGGACGGTTGAACATCTGGCCGAGCACCTGTTCGCCGATGTCTTCCTCGGTAGTCACACGGCTTACTACCAGGCCCGCAGCGGTGGATATGATCAGTGCAGGAATCTGTCCAACCAGTCCGTCGCCTATCGTCAGCAGGGTGTAATTCTTGGCTGCCTCGGCAAGTGGCAGATTATGCTGCATGACGCCCACAATCAAACCACCGATGATGGTAATCAACATGATCAGAATACCGGCGACGGCATCACCGCGCACAAACTTGCTCGCACCATCCATCGATCCGTAGAAATCAGCTTCCTGGGAAATCACCGCCCGGCGCCGACGAGCTTCATCCTCACCGATCAGGCCAGCGTTGAGGTCGGCATCGATGGCCATTTGCTTGCCCGGCATCGCATCCAGGGTAAAACGTGCGCTCACTTCTGCAATACGCCCGGCACCCTTGGTGATCACCACAAAATTGATCACCACCAGAATGATGAATACCACCATCCCAACCGCATAATTCCCTCCCACCAGAAAGTGGCCGAAAGCCTCGATCACCTTGCCCGCAGCATCGGGTCCGGTGTGTCCTTCCAGCAGCACCACACGGGTCGATGCAATATTGAGGGATAGCCGCAACAGGGTCGTAATCAGCAGAATGGTCGGAAACACCGCAAATTCCAGTGCTTTCTTGGTATACAGACTCACCATCAACACAATGATGGATACCGCGATATTGAAGGTAAAGAACAGATCCAGTATGAATGGCGGCAGGGGTAACACCATCATTGCCAGGATCATGATAATGAGCATCGGACCCGCCATGGATCGGATGTTGTTCGTATCTACTAAAGTTGACAAGCTGATTGCATTATTCATAGCACTTCGTATCACCCGTAGTTTTTAATTGCATCGCTCACTGCCCAATACGGCTTACACTGCATGTCCAGGCTGATCCATCCCTTCAGGCACAGACAGATCAACCGGTGCCTGCGGATAATCCCCACCGAATTCCTGATAACGCTTGAGCTGGAAAATATAGGCCAGAACTTCGGCTACTGCGGTGTAGAGTTTTTCCGGAATTTCACTCTCTAGCTCGGCGTGGTAATACAGGGCACGCGCCAGTGGTGGTGCTTCGAGAATCGGAATACGATGTTCTTCACCTAGTTCGCGAATTCTGGCTGCAAGCAGATGGACGCCTTTGGCCACCACTTTGGGGGCACGCATCGAATTACTTTTATATTTGAGTGCGACGGCAAAATGTGTCGGGTTGGTAACGATGACATCGGCATTGGGAATTTCCGCCATCATGCGACGCCGGGCGGCTTCTCTCTGCAAACTGCGAATACGCCCCTTGACCATGGGATCGCCTTCACTTTCCTTGTATTCCTTGCGGATTTCTTCTTTGGACATGCGCATCTGCTTGGCATGTTCCCAAATCTGAAAGGGCACATCGATGCCGACAATCAGCACCATGGCACCGACTGTCAACAAAAAACTCATTGACAGGAAATCTCCGGCACGACTGATGGCCATATCGACAGGAACCGTCAGCAGTGCCATGACATCTTCCTTGTGCTGCCAGATCACCATCGCAGCCACACCACCTATGATGACCGCCTTGGCTATGGCTTTGACCAGCTCAACCAGACTGCGAACGGAAAAAATCCTGCCCAATCCTTTCATCGGATTGATGCGATTGAAATCAGGCATCAGGAGCTTGGTACTTATCAGTCCACCGCTCATCAACATGGGTGCGAACAATGCCACGATGATCAGCAACAGCAATAATGGCGCAATGGCAATCAGCCCCTCCACCGCCAATTCGTAAAAACGATTGACCATCAGATCGGGCTGGAATGCCAGATCGCGTTCCATTTGTATACCCGCTTTCATGATCTGCAACAGGCTCTCCATCAATCCGGCACCCAGAAACAGGATTCCCGTGGCTGCCGTCATTAGCAGGGCAAACGTCGTCAATTCCTGGGAACGAGGAACCTGGCCCTCTTCCCGCGCTTTCTCCAAGCGCCTGGGCGTCGCCTCTTCCGTTCGTTCTAAATCGCTGTCTTCTGCCATGTCATGCTCCAAATTCTTACCTTGGCATTATCTAGGCAAATGTCCCGATATAATATTGTGAACAAAGAAGGAATCATGCCCTTATTTACGCTATGCAAAGCCATTTATCTTCCTACTCTCTTATCAATACGTTATAAAATCTTCCGGTACAAAATGAACGGGCTGGTTTGTTGCCGGTTTACCGACCCTGTCATCCAACCCTAATCAAATCAATTTATGCATCATATCTTTCCGATCCTGCGTTACTTATTGATAACAGGACTCTTTTTGTCCTGTTTATTGACAATTGGACTCGTTGGCCTTCTGTGCGGCAGCCTGCCGCAGTATGAGGGAAACATCGCACTCTCCGGTTTGTCGGCTCCGGTACGTGTCGATCGGGATAGTCTGGGCAGCGCTACTCTCCACGGTGAAAACCGGACCGATGTGGCCATGGCGATGGGGTACGTTCACGCCCAGGAACGCTTTTTTGAAATGGACCTGATGCGTCGCCAGGCAGCAGGAGAGCTGGCCGAACTATTCGGTGAGAGCTTTCTGGAACAGGATCGCAAAAAACGCCGATTTCGCATGCGCGCACGAGCCACGCAAGTGATCCAGCAACTCACGGAGATACAGCAGCAATACATCGAGGCTTACCGACAGGGAGTCAATCAGGGGATACAGGCACTGAATGTACGCCCGTTTCCCTATTTGCTGACGCAAGCGTCACCGGCAGAATGGCAGCGCGAAGACAGCATCCTGGTGATTTTTGCCATGTTTTTCACCCTCAATGAAGCTGATTTCAACCGGGAACTGAAACTCTCGACACTGCATGCAGGACTACCGGAATCGGTTTACCATTTTTTGATGCGACAAGCCGGACAATGGGATGCGCCGTTACTGGAAGGCCCTTTCAGCGTTCCTGAGATTCCTCCGGAAATCGATATCGACCTGCGATCATTGAGCAGACATCTCTTCCAGCATCCCGGGCCTGTGGATGAAGAAACCCCGGGCAGCAACAGCTTTGCCGTGGCCGGCGCTCTGGCCGATGGCGCGGCACTGGTTGCCAACGATATGCATCTGACACTGCGTGCACCTAATTTATGGTTCCGGACACGCTTGGTCTACCCAGGCGACACCCCATCGGCCAAGTATGATATTTCCGGTATCAGCCTGCCCGGGGTACCGGCCATCGTTGTTGGTTCCAATCGCCACATCGCCTGGAGTTTCACCCACAGCTATGGTGATTTTGCCGACTGGGTACGCATCACGACAGATAGCAACGACAACGCCAGTTACCAGACCGCATCGGGCTGGAAACCGATCGAAACCGTGCAGGAAACCATACATATTCGCAATGCACCTGCAGAAACACTCACGGTATCGGAAACCATCTGGGGTCCGATCCTAGCCTCGGACCATGATGGCACTCCACTCGCCCTGTCATGGACAGCACTCCATGCAGAAGCAGTCAATCTCGATCTGATCGATCTGGAACAGGCACGAACTGCGGAACAGGCAGCACGGGTCGCTCAACGAGCCGGTATACCCGTACAAAATTTCATCGTCGGCGATCGTCAGGGTAACATCGGCTGGACGCTAGCCGGACGTATTCCAGCTCGCTCCGGCACATTCGATCCACAACGTCCGGCTGACTGGAGCAAACCGGATACCGGCTGGAAAGGCTGGTTACAGCCGGAGCACTACCCCTCGCTTCACAATCCCGCTACAGGGCGGTTATGGTCGGCTAATTCACGCATGGTGTCCGGAGATTTGCTCGCACTGGTGGGCGATAGCGGATATGACCTCGGCGCCCGCGCCACGCAAATCCGGGACAACCTGTTTACACGTGATCATTTCACCGCGGAAGACATGCAGGCCATCCAGTTGGATCACCGCGCCCTGTTGATGACACGATGGTATGAGTTGCTGAAAAACCGACTGGAATCGCTCAACGATCAACCGAACTGGGCCGTGGAACTGCAACAGGCACTGCGCGACTGGCAAGGTCAGGCTTCAGTCGATTCAGTAGCCTATCGCGCCGTTCGCACTTTTCGCTATGAAGTCATGAAATCAGTACTGGATGGATTCGCTGCACCCATTCGGCAATTCGATCCGGAATTCAGCCTGCCCAGATTCAGTCAGGCTGAATTGATTACATGGCAACTTCTGGAACATAGTCCAATCCATCTGCTTCCCGCCCCCTATACTAACTGGGAGGCACTACTGCTACACTGCGCCCGGCAGACCGCACAACTACTGCAACGCAATGGCGGCATCACCGCAGTCAACTGGGGACAGGATAACGCGGCACGCATCAGGCACCCGCTGAGCAGCAAACTGCCTGCATGGATTGCACGCTGGTTGGATATGCCGCACGATCCTTTGCCCGGCGACCAGAATTTGCCGCGCATCCAATCACCCGACTTCGGCGCCTCGCAACGCTCGGTGGTTGCACCCGGCCAGGAAGAATCAGGCTATTTCGACATGCCGGGGGGGCAAAGCGGTCATCCGCTTTCTCCCTATTATGGCAGCGGCCATGATCACTGGGTCAGCGGAAAACCCACACCCTTTCTACCTGGAATCACCGAAAAAACGCTGTTACTTACATCCGAACATTAAAGAAAGCTCAAACCGACCATGTATACCGGTTTGAGCTTTGAAACGGCATTACTTGTTCATCTGTTGCTTGATTCGCCATGCCGGCAGCGCAACATTGAAAATTCTGACGCTATCCATATTGCCAAAGAAGTACGCAGCGAACATTTCAGGTGGAATGATCCGGTGCTTTGAACCAATTGCCAGTGGCTCGATATTGGCGCATACCGGACCCGGTACCGGAACAGCAGACTTTCCGGCCAGCACACCGTTAATGTAGATCCTCAAGATCTTGCCGTCGTAAGTGCTGGCCACATGTGTCCAGGTATCGACAGCAATACTGGTGTCACTATCAAACAAGTGAGACAGGGTCTTGTCGGTACACCCACTGAAGAATCCACCAGCCCTGACTTTGTGGGTATCCTGCCTGACATTCATCCAGAATGCGCCGGCCTTCTCCATGACTTCCTCTCTATCCCATTGACTGGGTTTAAATTTGATCCACGCCATCAGGGTATAGTGGCCCATATCGAAAATGGGATTGTCTTCTACGAGAACATAATTATCGACGCCATTCAGTCTCAGTCCTCGCCCGGAAAAACCGGCTCCGAAATGATTTGCGCCGGATCCCTGAATGACTCCGGCCAGTCCATTACCACTGGTATCATGCACCAGATCGCCGGTATCGGCAGTGAATTTGTACTCCAGCACCAGCTCACCGGCAATGACAGTACTTGGGATCAGCAAAACGAAGTAAATCAGCAAATAAAATTTCTTAAACATATTGGTTGCCTCTTTTCACAACCAGTCCTCGCATACCGAGGAGCCGGTATTCACACACCAGCAAGATGAAGAGCATTCCTGTCGGTGTGCATTCAAGAAAAATCGCAGCAAGTTGCGTCCATTCCTACTTGCATCATCGAACAATCTTGTGCTTAGTCACGAACATATTGAACAGTCACAGTTTTTGATGCGGAAGGTCCAAGCGTTCCCATACCGTACTGTCATAATCCCCGAATACCGGTCCGCCTGTCGACTGATCAACAGGATTACATGTCAGGTCCCCGAAAAATGGAATCTTTGCTTCGGCAGTATATGTGGGGCCTGTACAACTACAGGAAGCGGCATTGAATCCAACATCACCAATTGTCGCCGTACTATAACGGGTGGAAGAGCCACTATTACACAATACGTATCCTTCGTTAATTTCGGCAAAGTATCCGACAGGCACTTCACCGAAAAAACTCTCAAATCCTAGTTAGGAAGAGTAAGCACATTACAATTGGGATTACCCAACGGATAACGACCATAACTCAGTTTGAATCGGGTATTGGTGTTGGTCAGAGTCGGTGCAAACAACCCGACCACTAGGGTATAGCGACCAGGCGCAGTGGTTTCTGCTTCGATACGAGGCAGTAAATCAGCTCCACTGTCATCATCCTTCCACGCGGTAAGATCTGGTCCGGCAAAATGCATGATCAAATCACGATTGGGAGGATCTGTTTCCAGCACTTCTATACGCACACACTCGCCCCCAGTGCTGAAAAACTGACCTGACCAAGGTGTCGTTGCCGCCACACCGGACTGCGCTTGCTCAGAAATGATCACAGCCTTGTCTATCGTTGCAGCTTGACAATTCGGTGTGGTACAGGTGCTGCGATTCGAATCTGCAAACAAAGATGCAGCCTGTACGGTCAGCGATGAAGATAAAGCTATTGCGCCTACCACTGCAATAGTTGAAAAATTCCGTATCAATATCTTTTTCATGTTATTACCCCTTTTAATTAGAATTATGATTAAACAAATTTGAATGAATACTGATTCTAGCCAAGATCAATAAATTAGATATAAGTGTATGAATCACCCTCCTTTCTGACGATTGATCAGGGTTGAAAAAATCCATGAAAAATTGAATATAGTTGAACCTGAATTGCAAAAGCAGTGATAAAAAACACATGCAATCCACATCCTTGTTTGACCGATCAGTATTATTCCCTATCAGGATACTTGTTCGAAAAATTTGAACAACCCGAGTAACCCTACAAAGAATAATTCATTAGGAAGGTAGACGAATGACGCCATGAGGAACATAGATCAAAAAAACAAAGACCTGTGGCAACAACAAACTACCGTGACATAGCCCCAAGAAACGTACAAGATGAAAAAAATCACCCGGATATTTAGTCGCTGCCACTCTAGTCGTAACAGCGTGTCTCTGTTTATGCCGATATCCAGGATCTATGGGCTGTGATGGCTTTTAACGAGGATGGGAAAGTGCTCGACGATCTACAAGATCCCACTCGGGCTTATCCGGAAACCATTGCTGTTACCGAAACGCGTGAAAGGTTATATGTACACAGCCTGCAGTACCCGAAGTCTGGAGTGGCTAGAACGCTAAAAAACCGCCTAAGATCAAGATTGGTACATGCAATGCAAAATGACTCAAGTGAGAGATCGATCGCACATCGTTTGCATCAACATTCAGTGCGACTTGAAAAATTTGTCATGAATACGTCGTACCGTTCGCCATACCACCCACAGCACCACGGGAATCATTGCGCCGGTCACCAGTTCCGGATGAATCGGCAATCCGGCGGCCTTTGCCGCTTTTGCGCCATACAATAACAGGCTGATGACATAGTATGATATTGCTGCTATGGACAAGCCCTCTACAGTGCTTTGCAAGCGTAACTGCAGCTCCTGACCACGCGTCAATTTTTCCAGCAACTGCTGATTCTGCGTTTCCGCCAGAATGTCGACCCGGGTGCGCAACAAAGCACTGGCGCGGGAAACACGCGCCGACAGATAACCCATGCGCTGCGCGGTTGCTTCCACCGTGGCAATTGCAGGAGACAGTCGCCGCTGCATGAATTCGCCGATGTTTTGCGTTCCAGGAATGGCTTTTTCATGCAATTCGTTGATTCGCTGCATCACCAATCTGTTATAGGCCTGCGTCGCGGAAAAGCGGAAACCATGCTCAACCGTGGCACGCTCGATACGCGCCGCCAGTGCAGTGAGGGTATCCAGCAACTCCTGATCGGAAGCCGCCTTGTTTTCAAGATGAGCAGTGATTTCGGCCAATTGCCGCTCAGCGCGGGTCAACTCGGGAATCAGGCGCTTGGTCAATGGCAAGCCGCGTAACGCCATCAGCCGATACGTTTCGATTTCCAGCAAACGTTGCGATACACGTCCGGCCCGTGTTTCGGAAGCATTGGCAGACATCATGACCAGCATGCGTTCGAACCCGCTCGGACGCAGCATGAAATCCGTCACCGCCAGCGAATGGCTTTCCCTGCCGATTAACGAAGCCACCACCGGATTGCCGCCAAACCACTTGCGTGCCTGCACAAGCAATGCATCAGCCTGACTGAGATCACCCTGCATCATCGCCACCTTGATTGCAGCAAATGTCCGCCCCGGTATGTCAGCTAGCCAACCAGGCGGTAAAGTCAGGTACGCAAGCAGCTCCGGATCGGTCGCACCCAGTTGGGCAGCCTCGGGCAGATGCTGCACCAGCGAATAGCGCGTGAATTCGGTATGCCGCTCCCAGCGCAAGGTATAACCCTGCAACCTCAGGCGCAGGAAATTATTCTGCAATTGCTCGGGCATCAGCATGTTTTGCCCCGGAAGACGCTGCAAATGTACGCATTCCTGTTCACGTGTAATTCCTTCATTGATGACCACGACATAGATGATCAATGCAGGTAACCGGATACGCTGACTGGGGCGGGCGTGCACCTCGTTATGCAACATAACGCGTTGTGGATCGTTGTCCGGCAACCAGTCGGTCAGATCGGTATCAATCATGGTATGCATATCAATATAGCCCGTATTTCCGGTTGAAATTTTGAATGTACCAAGGAACACATTGCGGGTCAAAACCTCTGAAAAATGCCCCCTCATGGTCTACAATACATGTCACATAGCCTTGGAATTTCCGCTAATCCATTTAAACCAGAACATGTCAGATACCCGTTACCCCTCCGCTACATCCGCGCCAGAATTGCAACAGCGAAGCCTTACTGCCGTTTGGCATCCCTGCACCCAGATGAAACAACATGAGCAGATTCCTCTGGTGCCAATAGCCAGTGGCAAGGGCGTATGGCTTTATGACACGCACGGTCAGCGCTATCTCGATGCAATCAGTTCCTGGTGGGTCAATCTGTTTGGACACGCTCACCCTCACATCAATGCAGCAATCCGCGATCAACTGGAAAAAATCGAACACGTCATGTTGGCCGGATTCACCCATGAGCCGGTTGTAATGTTGTCCGAGCGCCTGCAGCAGATAGCCCCCGGCACTTTGGGACATTGCTTCTATGCCAGCGATGGCGCGTCGGCCATCGAGATTGCGTTGAAAATGAGCTTTCACTACTGGCTATTAGCAGGTCACCCCGAAAAGAATCGTTTTGTCAGTTTGCAAAACGATTACCACGGCGAAACGCTGGGAGCCCTGTCCGTCACCGACGTACCCCTTTTCAGACAAACCTACGAACCGCTGCTGCGCCCCGGCACGCATGTGCAGACACCAGACTGGCGTTATGCCGAGGCGGGTGAATCGGCGCAGGATTATGCACTGCGCGCCGCCATGACTTTAGAAAATCATCTGGCAAAACACCATGCCGAAACCGCTGCACTGATTCTGGAACCCCTGGTTCAGGGTGCAATGGGCATGGGTATGTACCACCCTGTCTATCTGCAACGCGCCCGTGAAATCTGCACACGCTATCAGGTACACCTGATTGCGGACGAAATAGCGGTTGGATTTGGTCGTACCGGCACGCTGTTTGCCTGCAACCAGGCTGCCATCGCACCGGATTTCCTGTGTCTTTCCAAGGGATTGAGCGGTGGCTACCTGCCGCTCTCGGTGGTCATGACAACCGATACGATTTACCAGGCTTTCTATGACGACAGAACGGCTCGGGCCTTTCTGCATTCGCATTCGCACACCGGAAACGCCCTCGCCTGCCGTGCCGCTTTGGCAACCCTGGAGCTTATCGAACGCAACCAGGTTCTCGAAACGAACCAGCACAAGGCCGCCCATATGAATTCCCTTGTCGCAGCCTTGACCGAACATCCGAAAGTCAGGCATTTCCGGCATTGCGGCATGATCTGGGCGTTTGATGTCGATACCCAAGATGTTGACTTCGCCGCGAAATGCTTTCAGGCTGGATTGCAGCAACAGCTTTTGCTGCGACCTTTGGGCAAAACCATCTATTTCATGCCGCCCTATGTCATCACCGAAGACGAAATGCAGTTACTGGTTGCAGGAACACGACAAGTCCTTGATACCCTGCTCTGACATCCTGCTGGAGGAATAATGCTATGCAACTGACTTTTCTGGGCGCTGCGGGTGAGGTAACCGGTTCGAGTTACCTGATCGAAACCGGAAGCGTCAAATTCCTCGTTGACTGCGGCATGTTCCAGGGTGGACGGGAAGCAGACAGAAAGAATCGCAATGCATTTGCATTCGATCCCAAAACACTGGATTTCGTCTTGCTGACGCATGCCCACATTGATCATTCCGGGTTGCTGCCACGCCTTGCCGCGTGGGGATTCAGAGGGCCCGTTTACTGCACGACGGCGACAGCCGATTTGCTGCAGGTCATGCTGAAGGACAGCGCCCATATCCAGGAGAAGGAAGTCGAGTGGCGCAACAAATCGCGCCGCCATACCCAAACAGCCCAGGATCTGGCCCCGCTCTATACCGTGACTCAGGCCGAAACCTTACTCAATCAGCTCGTCACTGTCGATTACGCTACCGAAATCACCCCTCACACTGCAATTCGCTGCCGTTTCCAGGATGCCGGACACATCCTGGGTTCTGCAATCATCGAGCTATGGATCAAAACAGGGAACGCAAACAAAAAAATTGTTTTTTCCGGTGATCTTGGCCAACCGGGTCATCCTATCGTGCGCGATCCCGTACTGATCGATCAGGCCAACATCGTATTGATCGAATCCACTTATGGTAACCGCCTGCATCGCACGATGGACGATACGCTGATCGAACTTACCGAGGCGATCAATCGCACGCTCAATAATGACGGTGGTAACGTGATTATCCCGGCGTTTACGGTCGGACGCACTCAGGATCTGCTGTTTCTGCTGATTGACCTGTACCGCAAGGGCAAACTGGGTGAAATGGATATTTATGTCGACTCTCCGATGGCCAAAACCGCAACTGAAATCACGCTGAAACATATCGCACTACTTGATCAGGAAAGCGCGGATACATTGCAGTGGATGATGCAGAATACCCGGAAACCACGGATCCATTTTGTGCAGGATATTGCCGAATCCATGCTGCTGAACCAGATGAACGGCATCATTATCATATCTGCCAGCGGCATGTGCGATGCGGGTCGCATCAAGCATCACCTGAAATACAATCTGGACCGACCGGAATGCAGCATCATCATTACCGGATTTCAGGCGGAAAGAACGTTGGGTAGAAGATTGGTCGACGGTGCAAGACAAGTCAGGATTTATGGTCAGGAAGTACGTGTCCGGGCAACAATCCACACGATAGGCGGACTATCGGCGCATGCCGATCAGGCAGGACTGCTGCGCTGGCTGGGACATTTCCACAACAGACCGGAAAAAATTCTGGTCGTGCATGGCGAACTCTCCAATTCCAGTGCACTGGTTCGTGCGATTGATGAGCAATTACACTGGCCAGCCAGCATTCCCGAACATCTATCGGTTGTTCAACTTTGAAAGTTGCGAAACCAGCCAGATCGCAGTCGGATAATGAATAAGCCTAAGTAATGCCCTGAACGCGCGAAATATCCAACTGCCATTTTTGGGGATCTTCAATACTATCGATCTTATCCTCCGTTTTTGACAGATCGATAATCTCAATTGGAACAGGAGCATCCGTGCTCGTGGAGAAGAAAACCTTCAAGATGGGCGTGGTCAGGCTTTTCCTGGATTGCTCGATGACTACGCCCAAGCGCCCGGATTTCAGTTTGACCAGCGTACCGTTCGGATAGATACCGATGGTTTTGACGAATGCATGAAATACCACTTCATCGAAGTGTCCGTCACACCATGCAGCCATTTTGCGAATCGATTCGGCAGGTCCCCAAGCTTTCTTGTAGCAGCGATCGGAACTGATGGCATCGTACACATCACAAACTGCCCCCATGCGTGCAAAAAGGGACAATTGATCACCCGACAGTTTGTCCGGATAACCCCGTCCATCGACACGTTCATGGTGATGCAGGCATACATCCAGTACCGTTTCTTCGACTTGATAGCACGCCTTCAGGATCTCCCAGCCACGCTGCGGATGCTGCTTGATCAAAGCAAATTCGTGATCGGACAGTTTCTGGGATTTGTTGAGCACCTCATTCGGTATAGCCATTTTACCCACGTCATGCAGCAACCCGGCCATACCAGCCTGTTGCACCTGAGTTTCATCGAGATCCAATTGCTTAGCCAGAGCGATCATTAGCATGCACACAGCAACAGAATGCAGGTAGGTGTATTCATCTGCATTTTTCAGACGGGTCAAACTCAGCAGCGCGTTCGGGTTGCGTACGATGGACTGGTTGATTTCCTCAACCAGCGCCTCTGCTCCCTGAATTTCCAGTGCATTGCCCATGCGCACCTCATTGAACATCGAGGTGACAACTTGCTTGGCCTTGTGATGTATCGTTTTGGCAGTGCTCAGTTCTTCATCCAGTGACGTCTGCACAATTGCTTTCCTAACTGGCTTGGCAGGCTTGACCGGCTCAGGGATGGGATCTTCCACGATGGTTTCTTGCTCAACAGACACAATCACCGTTTCATCCACGATAAGCTCGGCTTGAACATCCAGACCTTTCTGGGTATCAATCCACAGTTCGTCAAAATTGCACCTCAGCAGCGTGTTGAGATCCTTCTGACTTTCCAGTTTGAACGACTTTCTCCAGAAAGGATGCTCAAGCCAGCTGCCACGAATTTCGTGAATATACATCCCCAAACGGGCATCTCTCGCTTTTATCTTTTTTATCATCTAGTCATAAATGATAAGGTGATTAACCATCGGTCCCGGAAAACGGACAAGTATTCCGGTTATCCCAACCTGTGCAACTGTTCCCTCAGTTTTTCCAGCTTCGCATTGAAAGCCGCCAACCGTTCCTGTTCCTGCACCACTACATGTGCCGGTGCGCGTTCGACAAATCCGGGATTACCCAGTTTCGAACTGGCTTTGGCGACTTCCGTCTCGATACGTCCGATTTCTTTCTTCAGACGTTCACGCTCGGCGTTGACATCCACTTCGACTTTCAACATCAGTCTAAATTCACCGACAATCGAAACCGGAGCATCAACATCGGGTAATTCATCTGAGCGACAGTCAATGTCCGCCAATTTTGCCAACGCCATCAAATAACGCGAAAACTGATTCAGAATTTGCTGATTACCTATGGCCAGCAATGGCACTTTCACTGCCGGTGACAAATTCATTTCACTCCGTAATGTACGGCATGCATTCACCATATCTTTAAGCAATACAATTGACTGTATCGCCTGCTCATCGATTCTTTGTCGATCCGCTTGGGGATAGGTCTGACACATGATGCTGCTATCTTGCCGCCCTGCCAGAGGAGAGACTTTCTGCCACAACTCCTCAGTGATAAAAGGTATGACCGGATGCGCCAGCCGCAACATGGTTTCGAGTACACGCACCAGTGTACGACGGGTTGCACGCTGTACCGATTCATCGGGTGTTTGTAGTTGCACCTTGGCCAGTTCAACGTACCAGTCGCAATATTCATCCCAGACCAGCTCATAGAGCTCCCGCGCCACGAGATCGAAACGGTAGCTCGCAAATGCCTGTTCCACCGCCTGTTCGGCCTGCTGCAACCGGCTGATCATCCATCGATCTGCATCGGAATACACCAATGGCAGGGATTCATCTGTGCCAGTGTCCTTGCCTTCGCAATTCATCAAGACGTAACGGGTTGCATTCCACAACTTGTTACAGAAATTGCGGTAACCTTCGCAGCGCTGCATGTCAAACTTGATATCCCGACCATGCGAAGCCAGGCTAGCAAAAGTAAAACGCAGCGCATCGGTTCCGAACGCCGGAATACCATCGGAAAAATGTTTGCGCGTAGTCTGCGCAATGGCATCGGCCTGTTTCGGATTCATCAGGCCGGTGGTACGCTTGGCCAGCAGATCGGACAACGCGATGCCATCGATCAGATCCAGCGGATCGAGCACGTTGCCCTTGGATTTGCTCATTTTCTGGCCTTCCGCATCGCGAATCAGTCCCGTGATATACACTTCCTTGAAGGGAACCTTGCCCGTGAAATGCAGCGACATCATCACCATGCGCGCTACCCAGAAGAAAATGATGTCAAAACCGGTAATCAGCACTGAGGTAGGCAGGAATGTCTTCAGCTCCGCCGTTTCATCAGGCCACCCCAACGTTGAGAAAGGCCATAGCGCCGATGAAAACCAGGTATCGAGCACATCGTCATCCTGCCGCAAATCCTGTTTACCCGACAATTGCCGTGCTTCCTCCAGGGAATGCGCGACGTAGACATTGCCTTCCTCATCGTACCAGGCAGGAATTCGGTGTCCCCACCAGAGCTGGCGCGATATGCACCAGTCCTGGATATTTTCCAGCCACTGGTTGTAGACATGCGTCCAGTTTTCCGGTGTGAATCGCACTTCGCCATTGGCTACGACTTCCAGTCCACGCTTGGCCAGTCCGTCCATGGCCACGTACCACTGGTCTGTCAGCATCGGTTCGATGATCGTATTGGTTCGATCTCCCCGCGGCGCCATGAGCTTGTGCGCTTTTGTTTCCACCAGAAAACCCTGCGCTTGCAGATCAGCAATAATTTTCTTGCGCGCGTCGAAACGGTCCATGCCCTGATACTCGACCGGCGCCATATCGTTGATCTTTCCATCCAGGGTCAAAATGTTAATGGGCACCAGATGATGTCGCTGCCCCACCTGATAGTCATTGAAATCATGCGCCGGGGTAATTTTGACGCACCCCGTACCGAATTCCCGGTCCACATAGGTATCGGCGATGATGGGAATGGTGCGTTCGCACAAAGGTAAACGGACATGGCGTCCGATCAGGTGCTGATACCGAACATCATCAGGATGCACCGCCACGGCCACATCCCCCAGCATGGTCTCCGGCCGGGTGGTTGCAACGATCAATGCCGCATCTGCAACGCCGGAAGTCCCATCAGTGGATTCCAGTGGGTAACGGATATGCCACAGGGAACCGTTCTCTTCGGTTGCTACCACCTCCAGGTCGGATACAGCCGTCTGCAATACAGGATCCCAGTTCACCAGACGCTTGCCCCGATAAATCAATCCCTCCCGATACAACCGCACAAACACTTCCGTCACGGCACGCGACAATTCGGCATCCATGGTGAACCGCTCTCTGGTCCAGTCGCACGATGTACCCAGGCGCCGCATTTGTCTTGTAATGGTGGAACCGGATTCTTCCTTCCATTGCCATACGCGCTGCAAAAAAGCTTCGCGCCCCATTTCGCGGCGATCCAGTTTCTGTTGGTCCAGCTGACGCTCAACCACGATTTGCGTGGCGATACCGGCATGATCCGTTCCTGCTTGCCACAACGTGTTATCACCGAGCATCCGGTGATAGCGAATCAAGGCATCCATCAGGGTATGCTGGAATGCATGCCCCATGTGCAGCGTTCCGGTCACATTCGGCGGCGGTAGCATGATGCAGTAGGCAGAGCGATCCGGTACGGTATTCGGTTTGAAATAGCCGGCCGCTTCCCAAATAGCGTACCAGCGATTCTCGATCAGTTTGGGATCAAAGCTTTTTTCGAGTTCCATGAATTTTGTATTGAATAAAAGGGTAAAAAACTAGAGCAGCATTATAACGCGGATGCTGAATCCGCATGAAATGCCACATATTCAGTAAGAAGTAGAAGCCGAGCCAGATCAGTTGCTGAATAGCGCAGTCCTTCGGCTCGATCCGTTCATGTCGACTTGAAGTGCTCCGCCCAGCGTATTTCCAGTGCATCCGCCAATGCACATCGGTCTGCGTAAGTCATGGCGATATTAGCGTCTTTCAGAGCCGCATCGAGAATAGTACGAACCGGTTTGATGGACTCGGATTGTGCAGCCGGCTCAATAGCATCGAGTATCACCGCCTCAGTCAGAACGGGAATACTCGTCACAACCGTAGCAGCCGGCAGGTGGTCCGGCTGATCAGCAGCCGACATCGACTGCGTTACCGGAGCAGCTTCGGCGTGCGGATTAAGATTGGCGGGATTATGGTATTTATTCAGCAGATTGCTGAATTTGGTCAATATCGCATCGTCCAGATCCGATTCGACTGTATTTTTTTCATCATTCATGTTGATACTCTTCCGAAGCCGGCAGGTTTTCGATTCGACTCAATCCGTAAGATCGTAGTGTTGAATTTCATGCCCTGCCTCTTTGTAAAAACGATAGCGTTCCCGAGCCGCCTGCTTGTCCTGGTCGACTTCTCCGGCGATTTCAATCAAGCGTTCGAAGCCTTCATATTCCGGTGGACAGTGCTGATGCAGATTAAGCAGGGCGGTAAACTTTGTGTCGGTCACCATTTTATCAGTCAGAACCACAGGCGTCATGGCGACCAAATCCTCATCGCGGATATCGCAGTGCGCAACGAAACTGGTCGACGAGAAAGTCCACAAAAGCTTATCCAGTTCATCGCGCACCCGTGCATCAGGAACATACACCAGCATGCCCATATTCTGTCGCACAGCCTTTGCACATAACCGGCATGCCGTCAGCAACTTATCCCTGGAACCCGAATAAAAAATAATCCGGGGCGTCATGGTCTGTGCGACAAACAGGACAACCAGTGCAGGCCGCAGGCCGTATCAGCCAGAATCTCACTGAACGCCATTTGCTTGTTTCCTAGATTGCAACAGATCGGGCTTCTGTCATCAGATATTGTGTGAGCAACGGTACCGGCCTACCCGTAGAACCTTTTTCCCTGCCAGATTTCCATGCCGTACCGGCTATGTCGAGATGCGCCCAATGGTACTTGCCGGTAAAACGTGACAGAAAACAGGCAGCGGAAATCGTACCTGCGGCACGTCCCCCAATATTTGCCATGTCTGCAAAATTGCTTTTCAGCAATTCCTGATACTCATCCCACAGTGGCAATTGCCAGGCACGATCACCGGTCTGTTCGCCAGCAGCGAGCAGATTTTGAGCCAGTTTATCGTTATTGCTCATCAAGCCCGTGGTGAAATTGCCCAGTGCAATGACACAGGCACCCGTCAACGTGGCGATATCGATCACCGCCTTGGGGTTATAGCGTTCGGCATAGGTCAGCGCGTCGCACAGGATCAGTCGACCCTCCGCATCGGTATTCAGAATCTCGATGGTCTGGCCGGACAGGCTGGTCACCACATCTCCGGGTTTCGTAGCCCGACCACTGGGCATGTTTTCCGTGGTCGGTATGATTCCCACCACATTGATGGGTAATTTCAATTCAGCTACGGCCCGTAGTGTCCCAAGGACACTGGCAGCACCGCTCATGTCAAACTTCATTTCATCCATTTCTGCAGCCGGTTTGAGTGAGATCCCCCCGGTATCGAAAGTCACGCCTTTACCCACCAGCACATAAGGTTGCTCTTTTTTGGCAGCACCGTGATATTCCAACACGATCAGCTTGGCCGGTTGCTCACTACCTTGTGCCACCGCCAGCAATGACCCCATACCCAGCTTTTCCATGTCCTTTTCTTCCAGCACCGACGCTTTCATCTTGTGGGTCTTCGCCAGATCCTTGGCTTGCTTGGCCAGATAGGTCGGAGTGCAGATATTCGGTGCTAGATTGCCCAAATCCTTTGCCAGACTCATCCCATTAGCAATCGCCTGCCCTTGTTGAACAGCCGCTTCGCACGCTGCCAGATCCGTACGCTGATCGATGCACAAAACCATCTTGCGCAGATGCCCCTGATCATTGTCGGGTTTGCTTTTCAACTGATTAAAACGATACAAGCTGTTGGTAGCCACAACGACGATCTGCGACACTTTCCAATCCAGTGCACGATCACTGATCGGAAAATCAGATAAAAACACCGTGGCATCGGTAACCGCTGTCTTTTGCAGACTGCTGAAAATATTTGCCAGTGCACCTTGAAATGATTTTTGCTTGAATTCCTGCTCTTTGCCCAAACCAACCAGCAATACCCGCTTGAACAGCGTATCCGGCACATTGTGCAATAACAGCGACGTGCCCGCTTTTCCATCCATGTCTCCCGATGCGAGAATGGTCTTGAGATAGCCCTGTGTCACCCTATCGAGAACCTTGGCCGATTCCGACAATTTCTTGGATTCAAATATTCCCACCACTGCACAAGCACCCCGCTGTTTTTCAGGGGTTCCCACCTTTATAACAAAATCCACATCAGGCTCCTTTATGAAGAATTCTCGGTAACTGGTCTAGCAATCCGGGGGATGAATAAATAGCTACAGCCCACTCTCGGTTTGCAAAAAACCCAAAGCAAATCAATTTTACCTGAATAGCATACATCAGCCTGATTAAAAGCATAAATACTTCGTATTTGCTGCACATAATGACGGAAAGCACCCCAAAATCGGTGAAAAAAATACCTATGAATTGTGATTATGATGCTATCCTTATGTCACATGCTTGAATAATCATGCAGTTATTAAATGATCTGTAAGTGATATCTCACGATAAAGGCAATAAAGTGCTTGATGACAAATTGAAAACACGGCTTAACTATTGCACGACACTACCCAGCTTGCCTGCTGTTGCAGTCAAGATCATCGAGCTCGCCAATGACAGCGACGCGGACATTGGCAAAGCCTGCCAATACATATCACTGGACCCCGTACTCTCTGCAAAGCTATTGAAAACTGCCAATGCACCGATCTACAAGTCCCGTCGCATTGCCACCAACATCCGTCAGGCCGTCAGCATACTCGGCACACATTCGGTCATCGTCATCGCACTATCGTTTTCTCTAGCCAATTCACTGATGAAAGACGACACGACGGATCGCCCGACTTTTGACAGCCATGTCTTCTGGCGCCGTTCGATAGCTTCCGCACTGGCTTGTCGGGCGCTGGGAGAGAAACTGGCGCTCAATTATCTGGATGATCTGTTTCTGGCCGGATTGCTGCAGGAAATAGGCATCCTGGCTTATGCTGCCATCCTGCCGGAAGAATACGGCAAGGTTTTTTCATCGACATCAGACCATGACACACTGCTGAAAATGGAGCGCGTCGCTTTTGGCGCTGGTCACGATGAACTGGGGTATGCACTGCTGCGCAAATGGCATATTCCCGACTATATCGCCTTATCCTGCATCGCCAGTCATAGCCAACCCGAACCCAAAAGCCTGGGACCCAACCTGCAATCCTGCGTGGCTGTTTCACGCTATCTGGCCGATTATTTCCTGTTCCCACATGAAGCCGAAACCTTGTCTACCCTGACTGAAGCTGCACAAAAATGGCTGAATCTCGACAGTGCCACACTCGTCGATGTGATTAAACTGATGGAATCCGGACTCGAGTCCGTCGAAGAATTATTCGATATCCAGATTCATCAGACTGCTGATACGGCCGGAATCCTGGCTCAAGCCAAGGAATTACTGCTCATCCATAACCTGTCGCGGATGAAGGAACTTGAAGAGAAATCGCAACGCGACGGCCTGACCGGTGCCTATAACCGGATTCATTTTGACGAAACATTGCGTCGTGAATTCAACCTGTCCTCCCAATACCAGTTGCCTCTGACCATTGCCATCATCGATCTCGATCACTTTAAACAAGTGAATGACAATCATGGTCATCTGGCCGGTGATTCGCTTCTGGTCACCGTAGTCAGCACAATTTTTGAGCAGATCCGGCAGGACGACACCCTCAGCCGTTATGGCGGTGAGGAATTTGCATTGATTCTGCCGGGAACCTCGTTGAGCGCATCCCGTAACCTGATCACCCGCCTGAAAGACGCCATCGAAAATATCACTTTCAAACTCGATGACTTACGCACCATCCACATCACGGCATCCATTGGCGTCGCCTCCAATAACGAGGGCGACATGCGCTTTGAAGATGCCCTGGAAATGGTGAAAGCCGCAGATTCAGCACTATATGCAGCCAAGCATGCGGGACGCAACCGCATCATCGAATGGAGACTGAAATAATTCAGTCCTTTTTTATTCCACCACATCGAGTTAAAGTATGCCGAACAGTATGAACCTGATCATCCAGGGACTGGAAATCAATAACAGCGATTTACGTGCCTTAGCAAAACTGAGTCAAGCACAAGGCATAGAGCGCATTACAGGTCAGGCCTTTCGGCTGACCCAGGCCATTCACAGCGAAGAAATTTCCCCTTATTGCGCCGAGGCTGAATTGGATTATGCCTACGTCGATGCCAGCCTGAAACTTTCAGATTTTCGCCTGATTGCCATGGATATGGATTCCACATTACTGGCGATTGAATCCATCGACGAAATCGCCGACATGCACAACATCAAACCCCAGGTTGCCGCCATTACCCAATTAAGCATGCAAGGCGAGATCAGTTTTGAGCAGAGCCTCACACGCCGCACCGCACTATTGCAAGGCCTACCGCAGCATGCGTTGCAGCGGGTATTCGATGAGCGCGTCAAACTCAATCCCGGTGCGGAAAAAATGCTTCGGCAAGCCAAGCTGGCAGGACTCAAAACAATGGTTATCTCGGGAGGGTTCACTTTTTTTACCGAACGCATCAAAACCCACTTAGGCTTTGACTATGCTGCGGCCAATGTACTTGAAATTGCCGACGACAAACTAACCGGGAATATCGTTGGCGACATTATCGGCCGGGAAGGAAAAGCCCACATTCTCAGTCAAGTGCGAGACGAGCTTGGGATCAGTCGTGAACAGATCATTGCAATAGGCGATGGCGCCAATGATCTGGATATGATGACCGAGGCCGGCGTCAGTATCGCTTATCACGCCAAGCCGATCGTCAAGCAACATGCCCGATATGCACTGAATTACGTGGGCCTGGATGGTGTTGTCAATCTTTTCCGGTAGGGTGATCAATAATCGGGTTCGTACATCAGGGATTTCACATAGCCTTCCAGATTTTCCGGTAGTGCAGTTTCGGCAAGACCCTCTTTTACAGCTATCCGACAAACGGCGACAGCTATGGCATGCGATACTTCGCGCACACGGTTCAAGGTCGGGTATATGGCTCCCGCAGCGATTTCCTGTTCTGTCACGATCCCGGCCAGCACTTCTGCTGCGGTAAGAAACATGCTTTGCGTGACAAGACGCGCCGAACTGGCATACACACCCAACCCTACCCCCGGGAAAATATACGCATTGTTGCCCTGACCCGGTTTGTATAGCCGATCACCAAACCATACTGGCGCAAAAGGGCTACCACTGGCAAAAATTACACGACCGTTACTCCAACGGTAGGCCTGTTCAGCCGTGCATTCTGTATGTGAGGTCGGATTGGAAAGCGCAATGATTACCGGGCGTTCATTCACCGCAGCCATTGCACTCACCACGGCTTCGTCGAATGTTCCTGCTACCCCGGTTGCACCGATGAGCACTTGTGGTTTGATCATTCTGATCGCGTCCACGAAACTGCATGGCGTATGTTCATGCGCATAAGGTTTGATTCTGGATTTGATATTCTGATGTGCTGCAGTCACCAGTCCTTTTCGATCGACAAACCACAAGCGCTTCTGTGCTTGTTGTCGACTCAAACCTGCCGTGCAGAATGCATCGGTGACCAGTTCGGCAATCCCCCCCGCAGCCGATCCCGTTCCCAGGAACATGATCGCCAAATCCGAAAACTGCTTCCCGGTGATGCGGCATGACGAATAGATGCCGGCCAGCGTCACGGCTGCCGTACCCTGTATGTCATCGTTAAAACATCGAACCTGACCACCATAGCGTTCCAGAAATTCGAACGCATGTGGCGTCAGGAAATCCTCAAATTGGATGAGCGCCTTAGGAAAACGTAGCTGCACGGCCTGTACGAATTCGTCCACCAACACATGGTATGTTTCATCATCCACACGCGCATGTGGATACCCCAGATAGAGCGGGTCGTCACGAATAGCCTGATTATTGGTTCCAACATCCAGCATGACCGGCATACACTGAGCCGGATTGATTCCGGCACAGGCAACATAGAGCATTACCTTGCCGATGGAAATTCCCATTCCGTTGGCGCCCAAATCACCCAACCCCAGAATTCGCTCGCCATCGGTAACGACAATGACACGAATATCCTGCTCCGGCCAGTTCCCGAAGATCGCAGCCATTTCTCCACGATCCTCTGGTGTAATATAAAAGCCCTGCGGTTTCCTGAAAATATGTGCAAACTCCTTGCACGCCTCACCCACGGTCGGGGTATACACCAACGGCATGATTTCTTCGATATGATCGATCATGGTGCGATAGAAAAGTCGCTGATTGCGTTCGGATAGTGCATTCAGAAAAATATATTTTTCAATCGCTGTCGCCTTGCTCCGCATGCTGTCCAGTACACGTTCTTTCTGCTTGGCTAGTGTCGCCACGTCGTAGGGCAATAAACCCCGCAGACCATATCGTTGGCGCTCTTCACGGGTAAATGCGGTTGATTTGGTCAGTACCGGATTGATCAGCAAGGCCTTCCCAGACAAATTTTTCATTTCAATTCAACCTCCTCAATCGAACCTACATGACTGTTATTAATGACAATTGAATTGCAATTGGACAATTCAAAGAACCAACGATAAACTTACCTGTCAGATGTAAACATTTCGCAATCGTGTTTGCATACCTTGTACAATATCAGGAATATTTCAGAGAAATCATGAATCAATCCGCATTTCCCATACCCAGTCCAGATTTATACTCAGAAGAAGATATCGCCCAGCTTGTTCATACATTTTATGCCAAAGCCAGAAAAGATCCTGGCCTCGGTCCAATATTCGAAGCACATGTGCAGGATTGGGATGCACATTTTGTTCAGATGATCAATTTCTGGTCGGCCCAACTTCGCGGCACCAGCCGTTTTCGTGGTGCTCCTATGCCCAAACATATTGCATTACCGGAATTAAATGCGGAATTGTTCGAACGCTGGCTGTTCCTTTTCAGGGAAACCACTGAAGAAATGGGCAACCCAGGATTACAGCAACATGCCAATGCCATTGCAGCTTTTATTGCAACACGACTCTGGCAAGGCTATCAAATAAACAATTATCCGGATCGCGATCTGGTGGCATTACACACTGCCTAAACTGGCGTATTTGTATTTCTATAATATAAAAATATTAACAATCACTAATATAAGAATATGATGTTATAAAAAATCAAGCGCAATTTACAGATCAGATTTAATAATGGAATAAGGATAATAAACTGTCTTTATTCGGTTATTTTGATAGATTTCAAGTAACGTAATATTGTTTTTGTTATAAGGATAATATTTGAATTGAAAAGTATCAAAAACAAAATTATCGTTTTCTCCATCCTGGCAACTCTGATTCCCTCGTTAGGCTTGGGCATTCTTTCTTTTGAACAAAATGAAACCATGATCAGCGAGAATGTAACACGGGAGTTACGCGCCCTCGCCAATCATGCAAGCCGAGAACTGGATTTGTGGACTAAAGATCAGATCTACATAGCGCGCGAACTCTCGACATCAAAAATTCTCATCGAAGGCCTGTCTCAAGCCAGTCTGCCACAGAGCAATAAGTTTATTTCCAACAAGGTGCTTGAACATTACCTCAAGTCTGTACATAAAAAACTGGAAACCGTACTGGAATTGACCGTCATTGACACGGAAGGCATGATCGTTGCCAGCAATATTGACACGCCAGCACACATCGAATCGCAACCCAATTGGCCGGAAAATGCCTCCATACAAGGCAATGTCGTCGTGCCGCCGCACTGGAACTCTACCTACTCAACGGCCACACTGAGTATCTCAGTACCGGTACTTTCAGTCGACGATTTTATTCTGGGCGCTCTGATCGTTACTTTCGATATGGACAATGTTCAGTCCAGCCTTAAAGATCCCTTGAAATCTCCTCCCGGAGAGGTACTTTTACTAGACAAAGATGGCAGCATCATGCTGGCCAGTGACAAATCCGCCGTCGATACCAATCCTGAAATCACGATCGAACCAGCCATATTGCAGCGCTTGCAGGAAACCCCCGGCGAGTTCGAAATCTTTCGCGGCCTGGCACAAGGCAAGATATTCGGATTAGCCTATACTTCTGAAAAGCCACCAATCACCATTATTGCCAGCCGAAGCTACAAATCTATTTATGCAGCCTGGAAACAGCAGCGGAATCTGTTCATTGCGCTGATCAGTGTCATTCTTCTGGTTGTTACAACCATAGCATTCCGCATGGGACATGCCATCGTCGTACCGCTACAACGTCTCATCAACGCAACGGAAAGAATCGTAAAAGGCGACCTCAATGTGGCGTTGACTAATACGCAACGCAATGAACTTGGACAACTGACGTTCATGTTCAATCAGATGACCGATAAATTAAGGCAGAATCAAGCGGAAATCATTGCCGCCACTACTGCCATGCAGCAAAAAAACAAGCTGCTTGAAACATTATCGATTACCGACAGCCTTACGGGCCTTTATAATCGCAACAAACTAAATGCCATCATTACCGATCAACTGGCACGGTATGCCCGTAACAGGCGCCCATTCGCCGTCCTGATGATCGATGTGGATTACTTTAAGACACTCAATGATAGCTTGGGACACGTCGCCGGCGACGAAATTCTCGTTTCTGTCTCCAAAAAAATCTCACAGAGTATTCGTACTGTGGATTTTGCAGCTCGCTATGGCGGCGACGAGTTTATCGTCATCCTGACCGAGTCGACCGTGGATGAAGCGATAAAAACTGCAGAGCGTATCCGTTCACAAGTAATCAATATACATTGCAACACCATCAACGAATCCGTGAAAGTTACTCTGAGTATCGGAATCATCCAGAGCGAACCGGAGGATACATCGCTCACTCTCCTGCTTTCCAGAGTTGACAGTGCTTTGTACGAAGCAAAACATGCTGGTCGCAATCAAGCCTACTGCGTACAACCCAAGTTGAGTGTATCCTCATAAAGAACGCACATAATGGATTACTGCCTCCGTTCTTCTTCCAGTTCCAGCATGGAATTAATAATCCATCCTTGGCTTTTGTCCGTCTGAACACGCAACCAGTCACCCTGATTGGCCGTAGCGGTCACAATCACATCCTTTTTCAGAGTAACGATAACCTGTGCGTGCACATCAGGTGATTTGCGCAAATGCGCATTCTTTTTGGTACGCAATTTTACCGGAACATGAAATTCCAACAGCGTGTTATCAATATGCGAAACCTTTTTACGGCTATGGTCCGTGATCAGATGAATAAAATTATTAGCCTGAGACACATGATTCATGGCAGCAGCATACTGGTCCTTGGAATAAAACAGCGAAGCCGTTTCCAATAAATGCTGCACCTGAAATCGCAGTATCTGATCGAATGGAGAAAGTTTAGTTTGCTTCCACTGCTCCAGCGAAGCCTCGACTTCGGCAATGGCTGAAGCTGTGCTGGGTTTGGTAGCCAAACGATGCAACTTGACCTGCGCGCGCGTGGCTTCCTTTTTTGCTTCATGCAGCACCTGGGCCTGACTTTGCTGTTGCATTTTCTGATTCTTGATCAATTCATCCTTCTCAGCAACCAGCTTCTCCAATCTCGCATTTTCAATTTTCAATTCTTCGCAATGAGAGGATGGTACAGGAAGCGGTTCGACGACAGACTCCACCTTGGGCTCTGGTGCAGCACAACCTGCCAAACCGGCTATGAGCAACAACATTGCAGACTGGCGTATACCCTGAAGATTGTCCAATGAAAAAAAGGAGGTTGCCTTGATTGGTATTTTCATCATCCCAAGCCTCAAGAAAAACAAAACTAACGATTAAGTATAATTTCCAATACGAACTTGCTACCAATGTATGCCAATAACAATGTCGCAAAACCGGTCAGTGTCCAGCGCACCGCTATACGCCCCCGCCAGCCATAAAGCTGCCTGCCAAAAAGCAGTGCAGCAAAGACTCCCCAGGAAATGAATCCAAACAGTGTCTTGTGACTAAAAGTCAGCGGTTGACCAAATACTTCCCTGGAGAAAACCACACCACTCAACAATGTTAGCGTCAGTAAAATAAAACCGATCCAGATAATACGAAACAGCAATTTCTCCATCGCCAGCAGCGGAGGAAGATTGGTAAGCATCGGATGTTTTGTCGGATGATGCAGTTGCCGCTCGACTACCATCATCAATAGCGCATGCAGCGCAGCAATCGTCAACAGGCTATAAGCCAGCATGGCGATCAGCAAATGCGCCTTGAATGCTGGCAATTCGGTATTATCGAGTGGACGCAGAGACGGAAAGAAGTATGGCAGAAAAATTGCAACGGCAGCAGCCACAGCCACCGGCGCCACAAGTGTCTGCAACCCCTGCATGCGGTTAAAAAAACCGGAAAACCAATAAATAATGGCTGTCAACCAGACAATGGATGAAATGGCGTTACTTAATCCAAAACTCAGGCCGGATCCTATAAACATCGAATGATAGAGCGTCAGTGCGTGTAAAACCAAGGGAATGAACATGGCATGATGGGCCCAGTCGATCGACACTGGCCGACCATACCCCCCTGTCATCGATTGCTGCCACGTATATCGCCAGAAATACCAACCAATCAGTATATAAAGCAAAAAAGCCGTCAGATAAGTTAAAATGCTGACCATCGAGATTAAGAATTATAGGAAGCAGGAATATCTGTCAAGTCTACATGGCACGCTAACAAATTCAAAGAGCCAAGCTGTTTTTTTATAATTTCAAGTGTATATATTGTTTTATACCTTTCCATTTTTCAGAGGTTTAAGTCATGTTTGACAATCTTACGGGTCGACTGGCCGGCGTTATCAAATCATTACGGGGTGAGGCAAGACTCACGGAGAACAATATTCAGCAGGCACTCAGGGAGGTCCGCCTGGCTCTGCTGGAAGCGGATGTAGCTCTACCTGTAGTCAAGGATTTCATCGCCAATGTCAAGGAAAAGGCGGTCGGTCACGAGGTTATGACCAGCCTGACACCGGGTCAGGCACTCATTGGCGTCGTGCACCAGGAACTGATTGCCATCATGGGCGGCGAGAAGGCGGACATCAACCTGAACACGGTTCCACCTGCTGTCATTCTGATGGCCGGATTGCAAGGTGCAGGTAAAACCACCACCAGCGGGAAACTCGCAAAATGGTTAATGGAGCACAAGAAAAAGAAGGTACTGCTGGTTTCATGTGATATCTATCGCCCAGCGGCTATACATCAGCTCGAACTGCTTGCCGGTCAAGTAGGGGCAGATTTCTTTCCGGTCCAGGAAGGACAGAAACCCGGTGAAATCGGTGTTGCAGCCCTGGATTTTGCGCGCAGGTATTTCCATGACGTCGTAATAGTCGATACTGCCGGTCGGCTGGGCATCGATGAAGCGATGATGCAGGAAATCACCGAACTCGAGAACCTGCTCAAACCCATTGAAACCCTGTTTGTCGTCGATGCCATGCAAGGTCAGGATGCAGTCAACACCGCCAAGGCATTTTCTGAAGCCTTGCCGCTCACCGGTGTGGTCCTTACCAAACTGGATGGTGACGCTCGAGGAGGCGCAGCCTTATCGGTCAAGCACATTACCGGCAAGCCCATCAAATTTGCTGGCGTGGCTGAAAAACTGACTGGTCTCGAAGTTTTTCATCCGGATCGAATGGCATCGCGTATCCTGGGTATGGGTGACGTTCTTGGTCTGATCGAAGAAGCACAACGTAGCACCGACCGTGAAGAAGCCGACAAGTTGATGAAGAAAATGAAGTCTGGAAAAGACTTTGATCTGGACGACTTCAAGGCACAATTTCAACAGATGCGAAACATGGGCGGGATGAGCGCATTGATGGACAAACTGCCAGCCCAATTGACCCAGGCTGCCCAAAATATCAAAGTGGATGACAAGCAGCTTAACCGGACCGAAGGCATCATCAATTCAATGACCAGACTGGAGCGCCAAAAACCGGACATCCTCAAGGCATCCCGCAAGCGCAGGATTGCTGCCGGTGCCGGTGTTTCAGTTCAGGAAGTCAATCGCCTGCTGTCACAATTCGAGCAAGCCAGAAAAATGATGAAAATGATGAATAAAGGCGGCATTTCAAAAATGATGCGTGGTATCAAAGGTATGTTGCCAAAGATGCGCTAGCTTCACTAATTCTCTGCAGCAGGCACACTCTCCAGTCCCAATACCGGCATGCCTGCCGAGATTTTACGAGCGGAAAACCACCCCCGGTTCACTTCCAGCGCATATTTTGCCAAACCAGCGGAATCATGTGCTTTCAGGGATTCGGGGTGCATATCGGCAATATTGAGAATGACACCACGTTCATCAATGAATGCAACGCTCAAGGGAACGTAGGTATTTTTCATCCACATACTGTAGAAATCCGCATGAGGGAAAATAAATAACATACCCGCATCGGCAGCAAGTGACTTGCGGTACATCAATCCTTCGGCACGCGATAACTGGGTATGCGCCACCTCAACGCTCACCTTGTTCCCCATAATGCTTAAATTTGTGCGTTGGGCATCCGAACATGCAGCCTGCGATGAAACCAAAGTCAGCAAAACGAGAAAAACAGGAAAAAAGCGCATCAATGTTTGCCTGTACTACCAAATCCACCTTCGCCCCGATCGCTCTCAGCAAAAGTATCCACACGATTGAACTCGACCTGCATGACGGGCACGACAACGAGCTGGGCGATGCGCTCCAGAGGATTCAACTGGAATGCTGCTTGACCGCGATTCCAGCAAGAAACCATGATTTGTCCCTGATAATCCGAATCGATCAACCCCACCAGATTTCCCAGCACAATGCCATGCTTATGTCCCAATCCGGATCGGGGCAAAACCAGTGCCGCCATTCCGGAATCGGCAAGATGCACTGCAATTCCTGTGGGAATCAATAGTGTATCACCGGGATTCAGGGTAACAGGCTGCTCGACACAGGCACGTAAATCCAGTCCCGCCGAACCGGGCGTCGCATAGGCTGGTAGTTGATCATTTAATCGGGTATCCAGAATTTTGATATCAATTTTTATCATGGGTATGCGGTTTCTGAAAATGGAATTGACGGTACATCGAGCCAATATGACTAATCAAATGACGCGCTTGCTCGATTTTTGCCGCCATGGGTAAAACATGCTGTCCGGTTTCATCGATCAATACGAGTTCACTCGCATCAGCGCCTATGGCATGCTGGGCCAGGTTGGCCACTAATAGCGGTATATTCTTACTGGCGCGTTTCAACCGGGCATTTTCTTCAAGATCTTCGGTTTCAGCCGCGAAACCCACACAAAAAGGCGGCTCAGGCAAACTGGCAACAGTATGCAGAATATCGGTATTGGGCACCAGTTCCAGCGTCAGTTTACTGCTGGATCGCTTCAGCTTGTGCGAACTGGCATTCGCCACACGATAATCTGCAACCGCCGCCACGCCGATAAAGATATCGCTGTGATCGACCTCGGATTGAACAGCTTGTAGCATCTCCTGTGCGCTATCCACACGAATCAATTTTTCCACTGCGGGAACCGCCTGGCACGAGGGCCCGGAAACCAGCGATACTTTCGCCCCCGCCTCGACTGCAGCCCGGGCGATAGCGTATCCCATCTTTCCCGAACTTCGGTTAGTGATACCCCGTACCGCATCGATGGCTTCATAGGTGGATCCCGCTGTGATCAACACATTCAGCCCCTGCAACTGCTTTGTTGAAAACAACTCAGCCTGCACAATCTCCAGCAACTCACCGGCCTCGAGCATGCGCCCCATACCGGTTTCTCCGCACGCCTGCACTCCACTGACCGGCCCCACTACTTTGATACCATCCTGCTTGACGCGAGCAATATTACGTTGTGTCGCCGGGTTTTCCCACATCTGCCTGTTCATGGCGGGTGCAACCATCAGCGGACAATCACGTGCCAAACATAACGTGGATAACAAGTCATCCGCCAGTCCATTCGCAATTTTCGCAATAAAATCAGCGCTTGCCGGAGCTATCACCAGCATGTCAGCCTGACGTGACAGATTGATATGCGCCATATTCTGTGCTGCATTGGTCTGCCAGAGATCCGTATAAACATGATTTCCCGTCAGTGACTGAAAAGTTGCGGTACCAATAAACTGACAGGCTGATTGCGTCATCACGGTTTGCACCTGCACATCAGCCTGCGTCAACAAGCGCGCCAGTTCAGCCGCCTTATAGGCAGCGATTCCTCCCGTCACACCCAATATCAAACGCTTATTCTGCATACGCATTCTAAATTCTGTCATGTTTCGGAAACGGTTTGCGCATCTATCTATCCCCAGAAAAACCAGATTGTTGCGGCTTTCACAGAAGCGCAAGCGTCACCCTCAATTCTTGACACGTCAATGCCGCTAACCCTGTATGTGACGACCCTATCCTCTTGATCAGAGCAAATCAGGTTTTCAAATGCAGCATTGTACATGACTCAATCCACGATCTACCAAAATGGCGATAACCGACTGGCCCACTTCAGACCGACCACGTGAAAAACTGCTGGCAAACGGCGTCGAATCCTTGTCGGACACCGAATTACTGGCGATTTTCCTGCGTACTGGCATCTGTGGAAAAAGCGCGGTAGACCTTGCTCGTGATCTGATTACACATTTTGGTAGTCTCAACAATATTTTCAACGCGGATCAGGACAGCTTCTGTCAACTTCCAGGAATGGGCACTGCCAAATATGCACAGTTACAGGCCATACTGGAAATGGCACGACGAGCCCTGCATGAAAATCTGAAACAGGGTAACGCCCTGAATTCTCCCGACCAGGTCAAACAGTTTCTACGCCTCAGCTTATCGGGCAAGCAACAGGAAGTCTTTGTAGGGATTTTTCTCGACACACAACATCGAATACTGGCCACAGAAGAACTCTTCAGTGGCACGTTGTCACAAACTAGCGTATACCCTCGAGAGATCATCAAACGGGTTTTGCATCACAATGCGGCTGCAATCATTTTTGCGCATAATCATCCTTCAGGGGTAGCCACTCCCAGCCAAGTTGACCAAATGCTGACACAATCGCTGAAACAGGCACTGGCGTTAATTGATGTCAAGGTACTGGATCATTTTATTGTCGGACATAACACCACCGTATCGTTTGCTGAACTTCACTTGATCTGAACACTCACCCAACCGAATAACACCAACTCAGTACTCCTGCCACATAAAAAGATGGAATCCGAATCTCCGTAAGAAACATAATAGTCCGATGATATCGGTTAGAATGACTCCGAACCCAATTGGGATAACATCATGCCCCTGTTGAATTCGTACGATTCTTGCATTCAAAAATTCTCTGTATCACAGCAGTCAGCCATCATGCCAGTCAATTTCGATAAAACCCAACTTCCTACTGATAAAACTAGAACCAGACGAAATTCTAGCCGTGCAAGAAAGTCCGCAGAACCCAAGCCGCGCAGAGCATCACAAAAAAAACAGAATGCGAGTTTCAAGCAAAAATTGCTACTGAGCGTAATCGAAGTTTCAGCATTGGTCACCACGATTATTTTCGTCATCCTGTGGGGAGTTGGACTCTCCGCAAATCAGTTTTCCGGCACTGCTTTTTTTAGCAATATTCTGCCTTTTGCTACTGGCATCCTGGGAATTGTTTTAATTGTTTCGATATTGCTAATCGGTTGGAATCGAATGAGAAGATGGTCTCAATTGCGTCAAATGCCCTATTTTGCCCCAACTCTGGCAGTTGGTTTGGCGCTGGCATCGGCCTGGTCTGTCACCCACGATCGATTCACCATCGCATATGGCAACTTCCGCACGTTAATCGGGGGCAAAGAAGAGGCCGCACGAGTAACCATAGCACACCAAGTTTATGCTGCCTATCGCCGACACAATCCCGCACAACTACAGATCATGATCAGTCGCGCGCAACCCTACCGGACTGACATTGAAGCTGCCGCTCGTGCTTTTGGTATCGACGCACACCTGCTGCACGGCATTGCAGCCACTGAATCTTCGTTCTTACCTCGAGACAGTCACGATGGTGGAAAAGGGCTATTTCAGATTACTCGCGTACCCGAGTTCATTATTACTCAAGCCATACGACGATTAAACACCGCACGCATCGTACTGGACATCCCCCGACACAATGCCTTCGTGGCCGCAGCAACGTTCAAGCATTACATGGCTGAAATGAAAAACGATCTGTTTCTGGGATTACTAGCCTATAACATCGGACCCGCAAATGGTGGATTGCGTTTTATCATGCAGCAATACGGCGCATCCGATTTCACGACGATTCAACCTTATTTACAAACCTTACCTCGTGATTATCCGATACGCGTTTTAACTTATGCGTTGGCATTCCGCTTGTGGCATCTGGAAGGTCGGCTGCCCGCCTATGAAGAAGGCAGCAATGCCCTTTCCATTCAGCGGATTGGCATCCCTGGCCTGCATCCATAATGACCTGGGACGATAGTCAGAGTGTAAAAAAGTGTTGTACCCTTTTAACCCTTTAACACTCTGTCCGGCTTCCGAGAAACTGAAGGACTGCTTCAGCGAACGCCCAATGCAGATTGAAAAAGTCCGGCAGATGCGGAACCACTCATCTGCTTGACATAGTTGGTAACGACCGGAACGAAACGACCCACCATATCCGGCGACAGATTCAACTGCTGAAATGAGCCAGCCAATGCCGCTGCACCGCCCAGAGAACTTCCCGCCCCACCGGCCAGTGATGACATCCCTCCCGCAGGACTAGCAGGGGCTGCAGCCAGCATGGTATCCATACCGGAAATGGAACGGGTTAGACTGCCAAATGCTTGTGGCTCCATTTTTGCTTTCGCCATCTGAAAAATAGCACCCGCTCCGCCCAGTGCTTGCTGTGGTGACACATTCAGCTTGTGCACCAGCAAATCAACCAGTCCGATCTGACTCGCACCGGCAGCACCTGCCACTCCGGAGGTGCCTGCAACAGCCGCTCCTGCATTCAGTACCTGTTGACCACTTTGCGCTGCCCCCGCTACGCTAGCTAGGCTTTTATCTGCGGTTCCCAATGCGCTTGTACCTGGATTATTGGTTGCACAACCCACAAGTGAAGTAAAAAGAATACCGATGCCTATTTGCATATAATTGATTTTTTTCATGATATATCCCCGTAACAAGTTTTTTATGCACTACACGATTTTTCTAAAAACACCATAATAGAGAGCATGCCATTAATAAACGTTCCTTGCTAGATAGATGATACAGGCATTGTCATGAATTCTTAACCCATCTGTCATCTAAATTTCACATATCTGGTTTAAGCTTTCGATACATGATGAATCACAAGGAGAAATAATGAATTGCCTGATTAAGGAATGGCCCAATAAAGCAGCAACGCTCATGACTGAAGATGGTGTTGTGTTATGGACGTTTAGTAGTATCGAAGAAGCCAGCAAGGTTTGGCGCGACTGGTGTATGCAACAAAACCAGTCAGGAATCCGAACTACAGAAAGCGGTCCCGAATCACTTACTCCAACCTAAATACTTAATACCGACAACGCAAGAAGATGTTCTGCGTCGCAGGTTTGATCTTCCATTATCAATCCTTTGCTTCCCTAAAACACAATAAAATTTTTAAAATAAGCGTTCGATCGATTCATTAGACGAGCTTATCATGGATTTTTTTTCTTCCTCGTGGCGCCAGCAACAGCTAATCAACAAATCCGAATGGAACAGTGCAGCCGATAAAACAGGCTTACCGCCAGGTACCCTGATTCACATCGGTGAGAAACATGATACTGAATGCAGAATCACTGTCATCCAGTATGACGCAAACAACCTGAATCGTTGTCAGATCAAGACAATCGCCGAACTCAAGGAACTTCAGAATCCCGATCTCATTACTTGGGTCAATGTGGATGGTTTAAGTGATGTCGACATCGTGGCTGGAATCGGTCAGGAGCTGAACATTCACCCCTTGGTTCTGGAAGATATTCTCAGTACGCACCAACGCCCTAAACTGGAGGAATACGAAAATTTTTTATACCTGGTTATCAAGGGTATCAGTCTGAATTTTGAAAAAGAATTTTGCCTGCAATATGAACAAATCAGCATCCTGCTTTTGGCAAATTGCGTTGTCACGTTCAAGGAAAAACCGGATGACACGTTTGATCCGATTATCAATCACCTGCAGAACCAACATGGCCGTTTGCGCCAATTAGGCAGTGATTATCTCGCCTATGTGATTGTTGATACGATTGTGGATGAGTATTTTGTCGTCGAAGATAATCTCGATGACATCATCGATCCACTGGAAGACAACTTGTTATTGAATTCCAGCAAAGAAATGCTGCAAACGGTGCAGCACATTCGCCGCGGACTGATTTCGATGAAACGCAATATTTCCCCCTTGCGTGAATTGCTTGCCACGATACAGCGTATCGACACTCCTCTGTTACAAGAAAAAACAATGCGTTATTACGGCGATGTCTATGATCATGTTCTGCGTGTCAGCGACTCATTGGAATCGTATCGTGAACGCATCTCTGCGATGCATGATATCTATCTTTCCAGCATCAGCAATAAAATGAATGAAACGATGAAAATACTCACCATTTTTGCCACCATCTTCATACCTTTGACTTTCATTGCCGGTGTTTATGGCATGAACTTTGAATATATGCCGGAATTGAAGTGGCGGTGGGGCTATCCGGTGCTTTGGATTATTTTTATTGCTATTAGTATCGGACTGATTATTTTTTTCAAAAGAAAAAAATGGCTATAAAAGGAATTGAATAACATGCTGCATATCAACCACATCCCACCCAACCCATATCCACTATTTTTTCTTGATTAACATCGCCATACCATCATGATGGTATCGATTTATTGGTATAATTCAAGCAATTCAAATTGTATACAAATATACGGGAGACAAGGTTGCTGTTAACTCGTGACGATCGCAAGATCAGTATCATAGGTGGCTTACTGTTATTGGGATTGACACTCACCACAGGTATCGCTGTTTACAATACCATGAGACAGCAAATCGAATCAGTTCTTGGGCGAGGATTGAGTGTCGCGCTGCAAGGTAAAGCACTGTTGCTTGAAACACAAATTGAAAGTGGTTTAGCCGACACCTATGCCTTGGCGCTACGTCCTTTCATCGTGCGTTCCATGCAAGAACTGAATATGCAACCCAACAATCACATGGCACTCAATGATCTGAAGCGCAATGTCGATTCTTTTCCGCAAATCGGTTTTACTGCTGTTGCCGTGTTTGATATCAATGGAAACTTGTTATCGCGTGTAGGCGATTTCTCTGAAAACAAGAATCAGTCGTTATCGCTCAGCAAACATGATGACACCACTTTTTTGATATGGGACAAACGATTCATTCTGCATGCCAGCACTAAAGTATTCGATCAAAACATGCGCTTCATCGGCACCATCACAACCGAAAGAGCATTACCGCAATTAACGGACAGCTTCACCGACGTACGTTCAATTGGAGAAACAGCTGAACTGATACTTTGTTCATTACTGGACAAAGACAAAGAGCAAATGGCCTGTATCATCAGTCAAATCGCAGGGGTAAAGTCCAAGAGCCTGAAACGCGTCATGGATGGCGCCACTTCCCCTAAAAGCTTTGCAATAGAAGGGAAAAGCGGGATTATCGCTACTAAAGATTATCGCGATATACCAGTTATCGAAGCTTATTCATCCTTAAATTCCTATGGGTTGGGCATGGCCATCAAGCTCGACCAAGACGAGTTATTCACGCCTGTCACACGCGAGCTCAAAGATATCAGCATTTATCTGGCCACTCTGATTTTTGCTGAAATCCTGCTTTTAAACTGGTTTGTCAGAAAACTTATCGAATCTGAGCGTGAAGCAAGGAGCGCCAAAGAAACTGCCGAACAATTCTCCATTGAGCTGAGTCACAAAGAAAGTGAACTACGCGAGCGCTTGAAAGAAATTACTTGCCTGTATGAAATCAGACGTAGCATGGGCCTAGAGTTGTCGATCGATAATGTCTGTCAAAACATCATAAAGTTCTTGATTCCGGCAATGCAGCATCCCGAATTCGCATCTGTATCGATTGAACTAAATGATCATCCCATGTTATCCAGTCGTCAAATCCCTAATTCTCATTGCCTCACCTCTCAAATCAACGTGAACGGTAAGCCCTATGGAAAGCTGAATGTTTTCTACCCAGTTGAAAAACCTTTTCTTATCATAGAGGAGCAAAGACTAATTGATGCTGTGACGACTGATTTGGCCAGATGGTTTGAACGCAAACAGATCGATGAGTTACTTCAGTTACGTCTCAAGGAAATCACCTGCTTGTATGAAATTCGTCGCAGCATGGGCATGGAATTAGCCATTGAAGATGTATGCCAAATCATTTTCAAATATCTGATACCCGCTATGCGATACCCAGAAAATGCCATTGCCATCATTGAATTAGATAGCAAACACTTCGCATCGGATAATAGATTGCAAGTTAACAACTTAACTGTTGATACCCATAATCCAGACTCGCATGCCATCAGTTGTATCCCTGCTGAAAACTTCTCTGTTCTTCGTTCATCAATTAGCATTGATGATTTAGAGTATGGGCATTTAAGCGTCATATATAGCGATGAAAAGCCTTTCTTACTTCCTGAAGAACAAAAATTAGTCGATGCAGTAGCAAGCGATCTTCAAAGCTGGTTAGAACTGAGGCAGCTAGAACAGGCCTTGGTTTCAGTGGCAGAAGAACAAGCACACACCTTAGGACAAGAATTGCATGACGATGTTGGACAAAAAATCGCAGCAATAAGTTATCAGGCAAGAGTTTTAGAAAAGAAACTGGCTGCTTGTGATGATCAAAATGCAACGATGCTTGCGGCCGCCATAGCTTCACAAACACAAACTACTGTGGCACAGATCAAACAACTGGCTCAAGGGTTGCTCCCCTTTGAACTGGAGGCTAACGGTTTGGTCGAAGTATTACATAAATTAGCCAATAGAATATCTTCTACCTACAATATCAGTTGTCAGTTTGTATGTTCCAATGACGTCATATGCGCCAATAATGAAGCACTTAATTTATATCGAATTGCTCAGGAAGCCATTAACAATGCCATTCGACATGGTAAGGCTCAGAATATTACTATCTCATTGAAATCGAACCATCAACAAAACAATATATTGTTTACAATCCTAGATAATGGAATTGGCTTTTCTGCTGCAGATACGAATCAACAATCCACAAGTGGCATGGGAATAAAAATCATGCAATACCGGGCTAAACAGCTCGGTGCGAAACTAACCCTGCAACCCGGTATGCACGGTGGAGTCGAAGTTCATCTAGAAATGAAAATAACCAAAGGAATCAATGAAGAAAGCTAAAATAATGTTGGTTGATGATCATGCAATGCTACGTCATGGTATGGCCATGTTGATCAACATGGAATCGGATATGGAAGTCTTTGCAGAAGCCGGTGATGGAACCGAAGCACTAGAAATACTTAAGAAGAATCAATCCATTGACATTGTTTTGCTAGATGTAACATTAAAAACAGTGTCGGGCCTTGAAGTTATCAAAAGCATGCATGCTTTGATACCTTCTCTTCCGGTGTTGTTTGTATCCATGCACGATGAATCGGTTTACTCGGAACGAGCACTCAGGGCTGGTGCACGTGGATATGTCATGAAGCAAGAGCCAGGCGAAATGTTGATAACCGCAATTCGGGAAGTGCTAAAAGGAAATATTTATTTAAGCAAACAAATGCATGATACGCTCTTGAAAAGGATTTTAATGGTCGGATCCGACCCCGAACCAACTATAAATTCATTAACACCTAGTGAATTTGAAGTCCTGCACCTAATCGGTCAAGGACATAACAACCATGAAATATCGAAGTTATTGTGTCGCAGTATCAAAACTATCGAAACACATCGCTTCAATATTCGCACTAAACTCAATCTTAAGGATGGCGCTGATTTGATTAGATATGCTACAAGATGGGTATCTGAACAATCCTGACATCAAACTCTTTAATTGCAAAAAAAGTAGTAATCTCTTAAATTAACTTTCTTTCATTAAGATTATTTGAAATTTATTTTTCATAGCCTGATTATAAAGGCAGAGTCTTTTATGAAAATCTCAGATCAAATTTCCACTATTAATAGTGGAAATTTAGAATCAATAGAAATTTCAATTCTTGAAAATATCAAGAACTAATAAACAACCCCGTGGCAAGACCACGGGGTATTAGAAAAGCTCAAGCTGACGCAGTTCTTCTTTTGGTTTGCCTTGATTCTTTACATATCGCTCAACTACACCCCAATCTGCCCTTTCCCCGACAGTTGCAACATAATAGCCA